>CANFPJ010000015.1 GCA_947448885.1 Comamonadaceae bacterium | reverse complement strand
CATCCAAGGCGGCCACAGCAAACACTTTTACGGCCAAGCTGCTCACAGCACCAACGTATTGGACACCCGTGCCCACAGTGGCATCGTCAGCTACGAGCCCAGCGAATTGGTGGTCACCGTGCGTGCGGGCACGCCTTTGGCCGAGCTGGAAGCGGTGCTCAACGCGCAAGGCCAATGCTTGGCGTTTGAGCCGCCGCATTTTTCTGTCGATGGCCAAAGTCACGCCACCGTGGGCGGCATGGTGGCCTGTGGTTTGGCGGGTCCGGCTCGGGCCAATGTCGGCGGTGTGCGCGACCATGTGCTGGGCGTGCAAATGCTCAACGGCCTTGGAGAGTGGTTGACCTTTGGTGGCCAAGTGATGAAAAACGTCGCTGGCTACGACGTGTCGCGGGTCATGGCGGGCAGCATGGGCACCTTGGGTGTGATTACCGATGTGTCGCTGAAAGTGCTGCCCCAAGCACCTGCCGAAGCCACCTTGGTGTGCCAATTGCCGCAAGACAAAGCCTTGGCGGTGTTGCAGCGTTGGGGCGCACAACCCCTGCCCTTGAGTGCCAGTTGCTGGGTGCATGACACCACGGCTCAGCCAGCGCAAGACTTGCTCTTTGTGCGCTTGCGTGGCGCGGTGGCAGCGGTGGATGCAGCGGTGCCGCGCATGTGTGCCGATGTGCTCGCCTTGGGCGGGCAGGCTGCCGCCATGGACCCAACCCAGGCCAAGGCCGATTGGTTGGCGTGTCGCGATCAACGCTTGCCCTTCTTCACACCCCCTGCACCCGACTTGGCGCTGTGGCGCTTGAGCGTTCCTCAGACCGCGCCAGTGCTGGACTTGCCCAATGCGCCCTTGATCGAATGGCATGGCGGTTTGCGTTGGCTGTGGGCGCCGCTCTCTGCGGCAGCTCAGTTGCGCGCTGTGGCTGCCCAATCCGGCGGCCACGCCACCCTGTTTCGCGCCCCCCTGCAAGCCCCAAGCGAGATGCCCCCCGTGTTCTCGCCCTTGCCTGCGGTGCAGCAACGCATTCAACGCCAACTGCAACACCAATTTGACCCGCACGGTGTGTTCAACACCGGCCGACTGGGCCTGAGCTGACCACCATGCAAACCAACCTCGCCCCCGAATTTCAAAACACCGCCGACGGCCAAGAGGCCGAGGCGATTTTGCGCAAATGTGTGCACTGCGGTTTTTGCACCGCCACTTGCCCCACCTATCAGTTGCTTGGAGACGAGTTGGATGGCCCACGTGGGCGCATCTACCTCATCAAACAAGTGCTCGAAGGCGTGCCGCCCACGCGAGACACGCAGCTGCATTTGGACCGGTGCCTCACCTGCCGCAACTGTGAAACAACCTGCCCCAGCGGCGTGCAGTATGGGCATTTGGTGGACATCGGTCGCAAAATCGTGGATGAGAAAGTGCCCCGCCCTGCCGCAGAACAAACCATGCGTTGGGCCCTGAAAGAAGGCCTGTCTTCGCCCTGGTTTGCCCCGGCCATGAAGCTGGGCCAAAGCGTGCGTGCCTTGTTGCCAAGCGCCCTCAAAGCCAAGGTGCCCGAGGCCCGCAGCGCCGGTGCGTGGCCCACACGCACCCATGACCGCCGTGTGTTGATGCTTGCCGGTTGTGTGCAACCCGCCATGAGCCCCAACATCAACAGCGCCACCGCGCGGGTGTTGGATGCGTGTGGCATTCAAACCGTGGTCGAGCCGCTGGCGGGTTGCTGCGGTGGTGTGAAATTCCACTTGAACGACCAAGACGCGGCCCATGTCCAAATGAAAACCAACATCGACGCCTGGTGGCCGCATGTGGCGCAAGGCGTGGAAGCCATCGTGATGAACGCCTCGGGCTGCGGTGTCACGGTCAAAGACTATGGCCACATTTTCCGCAACGACCCGGCCTATGCCGACAAAGCCGCCCGCATCAGCGAACTCACCCAAGACCTGAGCGAGTTATTGCCCCACTTGATGCCCACCTTGAGAGCGCGCATTCGCCCTGAACAAGCCCAACAACAAGGGCAGCTTGCGTTTCACCCGCCGTGTACTTTGCAGCACGGTCAGCAACTCAAAGGCGGCGTGGAAACCCACATGAGCGCCTTGGGCTTTCAGGTGCGGGTGGCCAGCAATGAGGCGCATTTGTGCTGCGGCTCGGCCGGCACCTACAGCGTGTTGCAACCCACCATCGCCACCCAATTGCGTGACCGAAAACTCGGCAACCTGAACGAGATGCAACCCAGCGCCATATTGAGCGCCAACATCGGCTGCATCACCCATTTGCAAAGCGGCACCCAGGTGCCGGTGCGGCATTGGGTGGAGGTGGTGGACGCTGCCTTGGCTTGAAGCGGGGCCGGTGCTGGCCCCATACGGGCTCAGGCCGCCAGCGCCGCCTCGATGTCTTTGCTGATCTTGGCCGGTGTGTCGGTGGGCGCATAGCGGCCCAGCACTTGGCCATCTTTGCCGATCAGAAATTTGGTGAAGTTCCACTTGATGCCCTCGCTGCCCAAAATGCCTGGGGCTTGCGCTTTGAGCCATTGGAACAAGGGGTGGGCGTCGGCACCGTTGACATTCACTTTGGCCATCATCGGGAAGCTCACGCCATAGTTCTTTTGGCAAAAGGCACCAATCTCTTCGTTGCTGCCCGGGTCTTGGCCGCCAAACTGGTTGCAGGGGAAGCCCATCACCGTCAAACCTTTCGCGCCATGGCTTTGGTGCAAAGCCTCCAGGCCAGCAAATTGCGGCGTGAAACCGCAAGCGCTGGCGGTGTTGACGATGAGCAGCACCCGGCCTTTCAGATCGGCCAATGAAACGCTGCTGCCGTCGATGCTTTGGGCTTGAAAGTCGCTGAGTTGGGGCATGGTGTTCTCCAAAAGGGTGGCAGCGATTGTCGCCAAAACGAAAAGCATGTGGGCGCAGGCTGTGCCGCGCTTGGGCTTACAGTCCCCTTCGACATTGACAAATTCAAACCCGGGGCCCAACAATGCGCCGCAACCTGTTGTTGCCCCACCCACCACCGAGGAATCCACCATGCCCCGCAGCGTCGCCAACGCCTTGTTGAACCAGCAATTTCGCCAAGCCCTCACGCCCGGTGCCGGGCATTTGATGCCAGGTGCAGCCAATGCGCTGGCCGCCCGCGTGATCGAGGCCACCGGCCACCACATGTTGATGGTCAGTGGGGCGGCCGTGGCCAACACCTATTTGGGTGCGCCCGACATTGGCTTGGTGTCGCTGGCCGAGCTGGCCGCCCACGTGGGCGCCATCCGCGATGCGGTCAACATCCCGCTGCTGGTGGACGGTGACACCGGCTTTGGCAACGCCATCAATGTGGTGCACACCGTTCGCGTGCTGGAGCGGGCTGGGGCCAACGGCATCATGTTGGAGGACCAAACCTTTCCCAAGCGCTGTGGCCATTTTGAAAACAAGACGGTGATTTCCAAGTCAGAGATGGTGCAAAAAATCAAGGCCGCCGTGGACACCCGCGAAGACGACCAACTGATGATCTTGGCGCGCACCGATGCCCGCTCGATGGAGGGCTTGGAGGCCGCCATGGACCGCGCCCGCGCTTACCAAGAGGCGGGGGCGGACTTTTTGTTCATCGAAGCCCCGCTCAACATCGACGAGTTGGCGGCCATCCCGCGCGAGGTGCCCGGGGTGCACGTGTGCAACCTGGTGGTGGGCGGCAAAACCCCGTTGTTGCCGCAAAAAGAGCTGGCCAAAATGGGCTTTTCGGTCATTGTGTATGCCAACTTGGCCCTGCAAGCCTCGCTGATGGCGATGCAAAACAGCTTGCAACATTTGCACGACCATGGCTCGGTCAACGGCATCGAAGACCAATTGATGATGTTCAAAGAGCGCCAGGTCATGGTCGATGCGCCGCACTTCAATGCGCTGTCGGACCGCTATGGCGAACGCACGGTTTGAGGGGCGCGTCCATGAGCCAGCCGCGCACCTACTTTGACAAGGTTTGGGACGACCACCTGATCACGGCCTTGGGCGAAGACCTGGCCTTGCTGCAAATCGACCGTTTGGTGTTGCATGAATTGAGCGGCAGCCAAGCGGTGCGGGCTTTGGCCGAGCACGGCCGCACCCCCGACAGCCGGGGCCAGGTGTTCACCGTCATTGAGCACCTGATCAGCACCCGACCAGGGCGCGGGCCCAATGAGTCGGTGTCGGTCAGCGGCCCGGCCATGATCGACGGCACGCGCCAGGCCTCGCGCGCCTATGGCTTTCACTTCATCGACCACGACGACCCGCGCCAAGGCATCGCCCACGTGGTGGCGCCCGAGTTGGGCATTGCCTTGCCAGGCGCGACGTTGGTGTGCTGCGACAGCCACACCTGCACGGTTGGGGGCGTGGGCGCCTTGGCCTGGGGCATTGGGGCCAGCGAAGCCGAGCATGTGCTGGCCACCCAAACCCTGGCCCAGGCCAAACCCAAAAACATGCGGGTGCGCTTTGAAGGCACATTGCCGCGTGGTGTTTACGCCAAAGACCTGGTGCTGGCGCTGATTGGGCGCGTGGGCGCCAACGGTGGCATTGGTTATGCGGTGGAGTTCGCGGGTTCGGCCATGGCCCAACTGCCCATCGAGGGCCGCTTGACGTTGTGCAACATGGCGGTGGAGTTTTCAGCCAAATACGGCTTTGTCCCGCCCGACGATCTGACCTTTGCGTATTTGGCAGGCAAAGCCTACGCGCCCCAAGGCGCGGCCTGGGACGAAGCGGTGGCTTACTGGCGCAGCTTGCGCACCGACCCCACAGCGCACTTTGACGCCGAGGTGGTGATCGATGTTTCTGCTTTGGCCCCGCAAGTGACCTGGGGCACCAGCCCGCAGCACGTGTGCGCCGCCAGCGACGAGGTGCCCCAACCTAGCGCCGAGCGCGACGATGAAGCCCGCGCCGAGGCGCAAAAGGCCTTGGACTACATGCAGCTCCGCGCAGGCCAAGCCTTGAGCGGCATGCCCATCGACGTGGCCTACATCGGGTCGTGCACCAACGCCCGTTTGTCGGATTTGCGCGTGGCCGCCCAGGTCCTCAAAGGGCACAAGGTCAAAGCCGGGGTACAGGCCATTTGTGTGCCTGGCTCCACCCCGGTCAAATTGGCGGCCGAAGCCGAGGGGCTGGACCGAATCTTCATCGACGCGGGCTTTGAGTGGCACGCCTCGGCTTGCGGGTTTTGCGGCCACATTGGCGACGACCGCTTTGCCAATTTGCGCGTGATCAGCACCACCAACCGCAACTTCAAGGGGCGCCAAGGGCCGCTCACCCGCACCCACTTGGCCAGCCCGGCCACGGTGGCGGCGTCTGCCCTGGCTGGCTGCATCGCCACCGCCACCACGGAGGTGAACTGATGGAAACCTTTACCCAGGTGTGTGGGGTGGCGGCCCCGATGATGCAGATCAACATCGACACCGATCAAATCATCCCCGCCCGGTATTTGGGTGGCACCGACGCCAAAGGCTATGGCGCACACCTGTTTGCCAACGCGCGGTTTTTGGCCGATGGCCAGCCCAACCCCGACTTTGTGCTCAACCAAGCCCCGTATGACCAGGCCCAGGTGCTGCTCGCCGACCGCAATTTTGGCTGTGGCTCCTCGCGCGAGCGCGCGCCCAAGGCCCTGCGTGAATTTGGCTTTCGCAGTGTGATTGCCCCCTCGTTTGGCGGCATCTTTTTCAACAACTGCTTTCGCAATGGCTTGTTGCCCGTGACCCTGCCCATTGAACAGGTGCGCCAACTCGCCGATGCGGTGCTGCAAAGCCAGGGGCGCGCCGAAGTGGCCGTGGACTTGCACCGCCAAACCGTGACCTTGGCCCAGGCCGGTTTGGCGTTTGCCTTTGCCGCACCCGAGACCTTGCGCCAAATGCTGTTGCAAGGCGTGGACGAAATCGACATGACCTTGGCCCGCCGCGACCACATTGACGCGTGGCGCGCCCAAGACCGACTGCGCCGCCCGTGGGCCTACACCGCGCCCGGGCCCGCACCCAGCACCCTCCCCAAACCCTGAGACCGCCACCATGATCACGCGTCGCCAATCCCTCCAATGGGCTGTTGCCAGTGCGGCTGCGGTGTGGCCATGGCTGGCACCAGCGCAGACCCGCAAATACCCCGATCGCCCCATCAAGTTCGTGGTGCCCTTTGCCGCCGGCGGCGGTGGCGACACCGTGGCGCGGTTTTTGGCCCAGCGCCTGTCCGAGCGCGTGGCCCAACCGGTGGTGGTGGAAAACCGCGTTGGGGCTGGCGGCAGCGTGGGCGCAGACTTTGTGCTGAAGTCGGCACCCGATGGATACACCCTGCTCAACATGTCGAGCACCTACCCGATTCAAGCGGCGGTGACCAAGTTGCCCTATGACCCGATCGCCGACATGCAGCCCGTGGCCATGATTTCGCGCGATCCGGTGGTGTTGGTGGTGGGCAGCAAGTCCCCATTCAAAAACCTCGCTGCCTTGATCGCTGCGGCCCAAAAAGAGCCTGGCAAATTGAGCTATGGCTCGGCGGGTGTGGGCTCCATCGCCCACCTGGGCATGGAGGAGCTGGCTTTCATTATGGGCGTCAAACTCATCCACGTGCCCTACAAGGGCTCGTCACAAGCGTTCAACGATGTGATCAGTGGCAGCATCGACATGATGCTCACCAGCGCCACCTTTGGCGCGCCGTTCATCAAAAGTGGCCGGGTGCTGGGCTTGGGCGTGGCCGGCAACGAGCGCATGGGCCACTTGGCAGACCTGCCCACCTTTGCCGAGCAAGGCATCGCCGACTACAACGTGGTGGACTGGAAGGCTTTGGCCGGCCCCAAAGGCCTGCCCGCTGATGTGGTGGCCTTGCTCAACAGCGAGATCAACGCCATCTTGCGCGAGCGCACCACCGCCACCAAGTTCGAGGCCGACGGCACCAAGCTGGTGGGCGGCAGCCCCGAACAAATGATGGACATCATCCGCGCCGACATCCAACGCTGGCGCCGGGTGGTTGAAAAAGCCAAGATCAAGGTAGAGTAAAAATGGACGAGCCCAGGGTTTGACGGCCCTCGAGTTCGCGGTGCGCCAAGGCAGCTTGCGATAACTTGAATTGGCGCTTTACGTCGATGCGAACCGCTCCATTGAGCACCACTTCAAACAACTCTTGGGCCGACACCAGCAGGTCCCGCCGCTGGCTGACATGGATGGCCAAAGAGGCGCGTGTGATGTAGGCAGAGTTGGTGCGCAGGCCCACCAAGTCAAATGGCGGCACCATGCCCGAAGCCTGACCAAAACTCACGATGGTGCCAAAAGGCGCCAGGCATTGCAGGGACGGCACAAACGTGTCTTTGCCCACACCGTCAAAAATGGCTTGCACCCCCGCGCCTGCGGTGATGTCTTTCACGGCTTGAACAAAGTCGCGGTCTCGGTAAAGAATGGTGTGATCCGCGCCGTGGGCGCGTACCAAAGCCGCTTTTTCCTCACTGCCCACCGTGCCAATCACCGTTGCCCCCAGGTGCTTGGCCCATTGGCAGACGATCAATCCCACGCCACCGGCGGCGGCTTGTATCAGCACAGTGTCGCCCGCTTTGACAGGGTAGGCACGGCGCACCAGCGAGTGCGCCGTCATGCCTTTGAGCATCATGCCGGCGACCTGGGTATCGCTCAAGCCATCGGGCACCAAGATGGCCCGATCGGCGTTCAAGTTGCGGTACTGCGCATACGCGCCGATCACAGGCGCATAGGTCACGCGCTGGCCGACGCGCAGGTCGTGTACGGCGCTGCCCACCGATTCGACCACCCCCACTGCCTCGCTCCCAATGATGGCGGGCAGGCCAATGGGGTAGACCCCTGTGCGGTGATAGACGTCGATGTAGTTGATGCCGACGGCTGATTGTTGAATTCGAATTTGCAGCGGCCCGGGTGCGGGCACCTCGACAGATTCAAGTTGCATCACCTCGGGTCCACCAATGGCATGGACGCGCACGGCCGGGGATGAAAGGGGGTGGGTCATGGGTCAGTGCCTTATTCAGGGGTCAATTGAGCGGCGCGCGCCGCAGTTGCGTAATTGTTGATTTCTTCCGCAATGAAGCGGTCAAACTGCTCTGGCGTTTGCGCGGGGCTGTACAAGCCCAAAGCGGCAATGCGCGCACGCACGTCGGGCATGTCGAGCACTTGCAAGATGTCTTCGTTGAGCTTGTTGACAATCGCCCGCGGCGTTTTGGCCGGCGCCAGCAAGCCATGCCAAGACTCCCACCGGTAGCCTGCCACGCCGCTTTCGTTCAGGGTGGGCACTTCGGGCAACAAAGGGCTGCGTTGGGCAGTGGTGACGGCCAGGGCCAGCAGTTTTTGGTCTTTGACCAAAGGCAAGGCATTGAGCAAGGGCAGGATGAAGAGCTGAACCCGCCCCTGCACCGTGTCGTTCAGCGCCTCGGGGATGCCTTTGTAGGGCACATGGACGATGTCCGCGTTGGTTTTGGTTTTCAACAACTCCATTGCAAAGTGGGTTGCACTGCCTTTGCCCGCCGATGCGAAGTTGATCTGCCCGGGTTGGGCGCGCACCAAACCGAGCAACTCTTTCACACTTTTGACCCCCAAGCTCGGTGTGGCCACCAGCAGCAAAGGCCCGGTGCAGGTCAGGGCCACACCCGCAAAGTCGCGGCCACTGTCAAACCCCAGCTTGGCGTTCAATGCGGGCAAGGCCGCGTGTGCGGCTGAGACCGATAGCAGGGTCAACCCATCGGGCTTGGCTTGGGCCACAAATTGTGTCCCGATCGCGCTGCCTGCCCCGGGGCGGTTGTCCACCACCACCGCTTGCTTCCAGCGCTCGGACAGCTTTTGGCCCACGATGCGCGCTGACACATCGGCCACACCGCCCGGCGAAAAGCCCACCACGATGCGCACTGTTTCGTTGGGAAATGGTGCTGTGGGCATGGGTTCGGCGGCACGCCCAAAGTGGGGTGCCAGCGCCAGGAGCGGCATACAGGCGGTGAACTGGCGGCGCGATCGGTTCATGGGGGCCTTTAATGGTTGGATAAACATGATTCAAGGCCTGTGGCTTGAGGTTCGGCGCAGTCTACCGAGACCTGTTGATCAAGCTGCCAAGCATCGACCCGGTTTCGGGTTTGTCCCAGTGTGTCACACCAAATGGTCGGCGCACAGTAGGGCGGTTTGATGAAATGGACCACAGACATGCGGGCATTGAGATTTGAAAAAACGGGCGACTTGGGCTTGCTGGCCGTGGTGGACGTGCCCAAACCTGTGCCACAAGCCCATGAGGTGCTGGTCCAGGTGAAAGCCGCAGGCATGAACAAAAGCGACACCACCAATGTGTTGGGCTTGTTCCCTTACACCACACTGCCACGCACACCGGGGCGCGACTTTGCCGGCACCGTGGTGCAAGGACCGCCAGGCTGGGAGGGGCGCGATGTGTTTGGCACGGGCAAAGAAGTGGGCTTTACCCGCGATGGCAGCCATGCGCAGTTCCTGTGCTTGCCCGCTGATGCGGTGGCCATCAAGCCCCAGGCTTTGGGCTTTGCGCAGGCGGCCGCTTGTGGTGTGCCTTTTGTGACTGCTTGGCATGCGGTGGAAAACACCGGTGTGGCCGCCGGCACGCGTTGTGTGGTGATGGGCGCTGCCGGTGCGGTGGGCATGGCGGCCATCCAAATGGCACGCATGCGCGGTGCACATGTGCTGGCCGCCGTGCGCCAACCGGCGCAAGCGGCGCGCTTGCAAGCCATGGGCTTTGAGACGTTGCTGCTCAGCGAAGGCATCGATTTGGGCCAGGCCGTGCGCAGTCACTTTCCTCATGGGGCAGACATGGTGTTGGACACCCCAGGTCTGTGGACGGCCCAAGCCATTGGCGCTTTGGCTCCATTTGGTCGCTTGGCCACCATTGTGGTGCCCGGCGATGGCCAGGTCACGGTGTCGATCCGCGACTTGTACCGCGTGGGGGCCAGCATCGTGGGCGTCAACTCCTTGTTGTATTCGGCCGCCGAATGCGCTGCCTTGCTGACCCGGTTGGCCCCGGCGTTCGATGCTGGCCAGCTGAAGGTGGCGAGCGAATTGGAAACCCCCTCGCTCGAGGACGCCCCCGCTTTGTACGTGGCCTTGCGCAAAGGGCGGCCTGGCAAGCTGGTGTTTTTGCCCCACCCAGCGAGCGCCGCATGAATATGAAAAAAACACCTAGGACGGACAAGGCCTTATGGATGGAAAGCCGCAACCGGCGGGCCTGGGGCAGCGCTTGAAAACGCTGCACAACCTGGCCTGTGCACTGGTGTTGGGGGCCGCGCCCGCAGCGCTGGTGTGGGCGCAAAGCCCGGCCGACTACCCCAACCGACCCATCCGCATCATCGTGCCGCAAAGCCCAGGCTCGGCCGCAGACACCTTGGCGCGCGTGATGGCACCTCGATTGAGCGAGGCCCTGGGTCAAGCGCTGGTGATCGACAACCGCGCCGGTGCCGGTGGTCTGATGGGCGCAGATGCCGCTGCCAAAGCCCAGCCCGATGGATACACCGTGTTGCTGGGCGCATCCGCATGGATCACCATTGCGCCGCACACCTATAAAAAAGTCGCTTACGACGCCATCCAAGATTTTGCGCCGGTGTCTTTGTTTGCCATTGGCCAAAGCCTGCTGGTGGTGAACCCAAGCTTGCCAATACATAACTTGCCAGACTGGGTGGCTTGGATGAAAACCCGGCCACAACAAAGCCACATGGCCTCGGCCGGCTTGGGGTCGGCCAGCCACTTTGCCGGCTTGTTGCTCACCACCATGACCGGTACCAGCGCCACCCATGTGCCCTACAAAGGGGCGGGGCCATCGGTGTTGTCTGTCATCACCGGTGAATCCGACTGGACGTTCACGCCCATGCAAGGGCCGCTGGCGCAGGCCCGGGCGGGCAAATTGCGCGCCATTGCTGTGGGCGGCAGCGCCCGCTCCTTGAGCTTGCCCGATGTGCCCACTGTGGCCGAAAGCGGCTACCCCGATTTTTTTGCGGGCACTTGGTATGGCCTGATGGTGCCCAAAGGCACGCCAGCGGCGGTGATCGACAAGCTCAACGCGGCCGTGCATCGGGTGGTCGCCAGCCCAGAGGTCAAAGAGTCCATCGTTCACCAAGGTGCTGAACCCAAGGCCACCAGCGCCGCAGAGATGGGCAAATTTGTGCGTGCCGAGTACGAGCGCGCTGGGCGCATGGTGCGTTTGGCCGGGGTGACAGCTGAGTGAGCTGCACGCATCGGCGCGCCGTGTGTGGTGGTCAAGTTTTGAAAGGGCAATCCCCATGAAATGGTGCAGGTTTCAAAATGGCGAACACGCCTCGTTTGGGCTGATCGAGGGCGATCGGGTGCGCGAAGTCTTGGGCCACCCCTTGCAAGCGCACCAAGTCACCGAACGCAGCTTTGCGTTGACCCAAACCCGTTTGTTGGTGCCAATCCAGCCACCCATGATGTACTTTGCCGGGCCCAACTTTGTCGGCCACATCGATGCCATGGCGCAGCGCCGGGGCCAGCCCCCGGTTTACCCCAAACAACCCGACCCCCACTTCAGATCTGTGCACGCCTTGATCGCCAGCGGCGAGCCCATCATCGTGCCGGCCGACAGTTGCGGCCGATTGCAACCGGAAGGCCAACTGACCGTGGTGATTGGCAAGCTGGCGCGCAAAGTGACTTTGTCACAAGCGCTCGATCATGTGTGGGGCTACAGCCTGTCCAATGACATCACCGAGCGCGAATGGCAAAAAACCGACCGAACCATGTTTCGCAGCAAGAACACAGACACGTTCAAACCACTGGGGCCGTGCATCGCCACCGGCTTGGATCCCAGCGACATCCGCATCACGGTGCGACACAACGGCAAAACCTTGGTCACTTATTCCAGCGCCGAGCAAATTTGGAGCGTGGCCACATGGGTCCATGAGCTGAGTCAAACCACCACCTTGCACCCGGGCGACTGCATCATGATGGGCACCCAAGGTGCTGCAGGTGACATGGTGGCAGGCGACACCATCGAAGTCGAGTCGCCCGACATTGGCCTGCTGACCAACACCTTGGTGGCCGAGTCTGTTGCGCAGGCTTGAGCCAAAGGCCCAGATGCGCATTTTGCTCACCGGCTTTGAGCCCTTTGGCGGCGACAGCGTGAACCCATCGTGGTTGGTGGCGCAGCATCTGGCCGGTGTTGACTTGGCTGGGGCGCAGTTGCAAGCCTTGCAGTTGCCTTGTGTGTTTGGTTTGTCGGCCCAACGGCTGGTTCAGGCCTTGGCGCAACACCAGCCCGATGTGGTGGTGGCTTTGGGATTGGCACAAGGCCGCGAGGGCATCTCCATCGAGCGCGTGGCGATCAATGTCGACGATGCGCGCATTCCCGACAACGCCGGGCAGCAACCGATTGACACACCCGTGGTGCCCGGTGGCCCAGCGGCTTACTTCAGCACTTTGCCCATCAAGCGCTTGGCGCAGGGCTTGCAACAAGCTGGGCACCCGGTGCACATTTCACAAACGGCGGGCACGTTTGTCTGCAACCATGTTTTTTACGCCTTGCAACACCACTTGCGCGGGCAGCATGTGATGAGTGGTTTTGTTCACCTGCCGGCTTTGCCTGAGCAAGCCGCCCGCGCCGGGCGACCCACACCACCGAGCATGGCGCTGGCCGATCAAGTGGCAGCGGTGCAGCAGTTGCTGCAGTTGTGCGTGGCCTCGCACGACGATGATCATGCGGGCGATGTGCGCGTGAGCGGCGGTGCCATCCATTGACGGCAAGTTCACCGAAGGAAATCAACCATGCCCACCCACCCCAGCCAACTGCCCGCCGACATCGTGGCACGCTTGATCGAGCGCCGCGGTCATTTGCATTTGTTCCAACAACTCGACCCCCGGCGCACCGCCTTGGTGGTGATTGACATGCAAGATGCCTTCTTGCAACCCGGCGCGCCGTCTGAGACACCGATGGCGCGCGCCATCGTGCCCCAGATCAACCGTTTGGCCCAGGCGCTGCGCCAGTGCGGCGGGGTGGTGGCTTATGCCCAAGCCTCGTTTCAGCCCCAGGGGCCCGATGCCTGGCCCTTGTTCTTTGACCACATGGTCAGCCCGGCTTTTTCGGCCGCGATTTTGGAGGCCCTGACACCCGGGCGACCGGGCCACGCCTTGTGGCACGGCTTGGATGTGCAGCCCCAAGACCTGCGCGCACCCAAAAACCGTTACAGCGCTTTTTTTCCAGGGGCCTGTGCCATCCCAGATCGCTTGCGCGAGAGGGGCGTGGACACGGTGTTGATCGCCGGCACCTTGACCAATGTGTGCTGCGAAGCCTCGGCGCGCGACGCCATGATGGCGGGCTTCAAAACCGTGATGGTGTCGGACGCCAACGCCGCGCGCTCAGACGCAGAACACCTGGCCGCCTTGGTCACGCTGGCGCAATTTTTTGCCGATGTGAGAAGCACCGCCGAGGTGCTGGGCATGCTGTCTGCCGGCGCAGCCCCAGCTTGAGTCGCCCACGGCGGCGCATTCGGCTTGGGTCGCATCGCCCCAAGTTGCGCCGCTCCACGGCCTGGTGATGGTTGTTAAGCGCAACTCACCTGCAACAGGGCTTGGCGTTTTTCGACCTGGGTTTGGTGGATGGCCCGCGCCAGCGCACCGGGCAAGTCGTCAAAACGCTCGACGCGCTCACCCCAACCACCACAACTGGCGATGACCTGATCCAAGCGCGGCATGGGCGCGAGGGAGACCAAGTCCATGCCTTGCTGCACGGCCGCGCCTTGCGGGTACATGGCGCGGGTGGCGCGCTCGACCGCGCCATAGCCGCCGTTGTCCATCACCAAGGTGAGCACGGCCATGCCGTGCATGGCGGCGGTGTGGTGGCAGGCCAAGGGGTTGGAAAAACTGTAACTGCCATCACCGACAGCGGCCACCACCAAGGCGTCGGGCCGGGCCAGCTTGATGCCCATGGCCGCTGGTAGCCCCCAGCCCAAACCGCCCACCGGGCTTGATCCAAAGTAGCTGCCCGGTGCACGCAAGCGCATCGCGGCCGGCACCAAAGAGTATTCGTTGACCACCACCGCCTCACCGGCGTGGTGCTGCAAAGCCTGGTCCAAGGCTTGGCTCACGCTGGCCATGTCCATGGGCGTGCGTTTTTGGCCTTGGGCCACGCGTTGAGCCATCGCTTGTTGGCGTTGGGCGGCTGCGTTGGCCAACAAAGTTTGGCGCTGGGCCAGGGCTTGGGGCGCTGGTGTGTGGGGGCCCAAGGCTTGTTGCAGCGCTTGCAAAAACGCCAGCGGGCGCACGGCCAAGGCCAGATCGGCGCGAAAGCCCCGCGTGGGGTAGCGCGCAAACAAGGGGTCGCTGCCCACATGGACCACGGGCACGTGGGCAGCGGGTTCGCCCTGGGCAGGGATCCATGGCACATCGCAATCGAGCACCACGATCAAATCAGCATGGGCCAGCCAGGGGGCTGTTTCATAACCCGCATGGCACGGGTGGGTGTTGGGCAGGCACAGGTGGCGGGGGCGGAACTCCACCACCGGCCAAGCCCATGGCCCCACCACCTCGGCCAGCAGGCCCACGGCGGCGGTGTCGCGCCCGCTGCGTGCGGTCACGAAGAGTGGGCATTGGGCTTGGCGCAGCAATTCAGCGACGCGCGCCACATCGGCGGGGTGGGGGGTGTTGGCCTGGCTGGCGTGTTGGGTGCTGTGGGCCGTCAAGGCCGGGCTGTCTTGGCTCAGCACTTCGCGCGGCAAGCTCAGGTACACCGGCCCTGGTGGGTCGCTGTGGGCAATGGCCAAGGCGCGGTCCAACACCGGCTCGATTTGGCTGCCGCTGCGCAGCTCGTAGTCCCACTTGACGTGTTCGCGCACCATGCCCGCTTGGTCAAACATCTCTTGCGCCCAGTGGATGTTCAAGCTGCGGCTGGCCGCCGATCCTTTTTCCAACCAGGGGGTGCGGCCAGCGGCCAGCAGCAAGGGGATGTTTTCGCGCGCGGCATTGATCAGGCCGCACAGCGCATTGGCGGTGCCCACATTGACGTGCACCATCACCGCTTGCGCGGTGCCGGTGACCAAGGTCACGCCATAGGCCATGCCCACGGCCACGTTCTCGTGCGGCACCAACAGGGTTTTCGGCGCGGCAAAACCTTGGGCCTTGGCTTGCGCCAAGGCCTCGACCAAGGCGGGGAAATCCGTGCCAGAATTCACGAAGAAGAAGTCAACGCCGCGGCTGGCCAACAGCCTCAAAAAAGCCTCACCTGTGTTGAGATTTTGCAATTGGCACTTCTCCTTTTTGTAGACATCCAACGGTTGAACCCCCCACAGCATGAACCCCAAAATCCAAGCCATCGACTGCGTGGTCAACCCCATCACCCCCGAGATCATGCGGCTGCGACCGGCATGGTCCAAGGCATTCTGGCACGGGAAAATTGGCCGCGATGCGTCCATCAGCGAGGGTCTGGATTTGCCTGCCATGTTGGCCTTGATGGACAGCGCGGGCATCGAGCGCTCGTTGTTGGTGGCGACCAAAACCGGTCAGCTGGGCCTGCCTGGCAGTTGGCATTTGCCCTACGAGATCGTGGCGCGGGCGGTGCAGCAGTACCCGAACCGCTTCAGCGCCTTGGCTGGTTTGGACCCGACCGAGGGCATGGCGGGTGTGCGTGCATTTGAGCGTGCGGTGCGCGAGGATGGTTTTGTGGGGGCGCACTTTTACCCCCACTGGTTTGAGCTGGCGCCCGACCATGCGCGCTGGTATCCGTTTTATGCCAAATGCGTCGAGCTGGATGTGCCGGTGCAATTGCAAGTGGGCCAGTCCTTGGTGTATGACCCGGCGCGGCGCTTGCGCAGTGTGGGCCGCCCCATCAGCTTGGACAACGTGGCCTGCGACTTCCCCGAGCTCAAACTGGTGGGCATCCATGTGGGCATCCCTTGGACCGACGAGATGATCGCCATGGCCTGGAAGCACCCCAATGTGTACATTGGTTGCGACGCGCACAGCCCGCGCTATTGGCCGGCTTCGTTCGTGCAATACATCAACAGCTACGGCCAAAACAAGGTGTTGTTTGGCACCGACTACCCGGTGCTGGACTTTGAGCGCACACGAACCGAAATCGAAGCCTTGGGCTTGAAGCCCGAAGTGCTGGTCAAGCTGCTGCGCGAAAACGCCCGTGCTTTGTACAAATTGCCTTGACCCTGCCACACCCAGACCCCATCCGTGGCCCTTGCGCCCATCCCAGGAGACCCCCATGAGAAAAATCCCATCCTTGCTGTGCACCGCGCTGCTGGCTTTGTGCGCACTGCACCCCTTGGCGCAGGCACAAACCAAGCTGCCCATTGGCATCGTCACGGCGTTGACGGGGCCCATGGCGGCGCCTGGGGTGTTTCAGATGAACGGCTTCAAGTTGGCGGCTGAAGAGCTGAATGCGGGCGGTGGCTTCACCGTGGCTGGGCGCAAGTACACCATCGAGCTCAAGGTCTACGACACGCGCGCCAACCCCAGCGAAGGCGCCACCGCCATGCAGCGCTTGGCCACCGTGGACAAAGTGCCGGTGGTGTTGGGTGAGCTGTCCTCGGGGGTGGCCGCCGCCATCGCCCCGATCGCCCAAGACTATTCGCTGCCCTTCGTCCTGACCGTGCCCACCGGCCCGAACCTGACCGAGCAAAACAACCCCTACTTGTTCCGCGTGAATGCCAACAACCACCAACTCAATGTGGCGCTGGCCGACTTTTTGACCAAGCAAGGCTGGTCGCCCATTTCGTTCATCGCCTGGAACAACGACGCTGGGCGCGGCGGTGTCAGCGGCATCAAAGAGCTGTTGCCTGCGGCCAAAGATGGCTATGTGGGGTATTTCAATGTGGGCGAGGTGGATTTCTCCAGCCACATTGCCAATGTGCGCAACAGCAAGTCGCAAGCGGTGATGTTGTTCATGGACGAAGAACCCGGCAGCTTGGCGATCAAGCAAATCCGCGACGCTGGCCTGAAGTTGAACTTGGTGGGCACCTTGGCCATGGGCTCGGACCGGTTTTTGAAGCGCTTGGACGCCCAAAAACTCGATGGCATGCTGCAGTACAACGCCTTCCCGCCCAACGCCGATGTGCCGCGCATCAAAAAATTCAGCCAGTTGTACAAAGCCAAATTTGGTGAAGAAGCGCATGGCTTTTCGGCCCAGTCTTATGACGGCCTGATGGTGGCCGCTGCCGCCATGCAAGCGGCCGGCACGGTCAGCGATGGCAAAGCCATCCGCGATGCTTTGGCCAAAATCAACCATGCGGGGGTGATTGGCAACATCAAGTTTGACGCCAAAGGCCAGGCCAATCCGCAGGTCTATGTCACCCAATGGTGTGCCAATGGATCGCGGCGCATCCTCTACCCCGACAACGCCAAGGCCGGTTGCGGTGCGGGCTGATCGGGTCTCGCCATGACCGAGGCTTTGCTCGAGCAGGTCATCAACGGCTTGATGATGGGCTCGGTCTATGTGTTGGTGGCACTGGGCTTGGTGCTGATCTACGGGGTCATGCACGTGGTCAATTTTGCCCACGGTGTCTTGTTCACCTTGGGTGGGTATTTGGGTCACTTTTTCTTCACCCAATGGTGGGACAACTATTGGGTGGCCACCTGGCTGTCCATGCTGTCGGTGGGCTTGGTGGGTTATGCCCTGGAGCGCGGTGTTTTCCGGCCTTTGAACGGCAATTTGCGCAACCAAGTCATCGCCTCCTTGGGCTTGATCTTGGCCTTTGAAAATGCGGTGATCGCCCTGTGGGGGCCCAATGCCTTGCAGTGGAAAGTAGCCAGCACCGAGCAATGGGTCAGCCTGGGCGAGTTGCGCTTTAGCGTGCACCATTTGGGCATCATCGGGTTGACCATGGCCATGATCACGGCCTTGGGTTTGTTTTTAAAACACACGCGCTTTGGCACGGCCATTCGGGCCACCAGCCAAAACCAAGAAGCGGCGTTGGTGGTGGGCATTCCTGTGCAGCGTGTGCAGTGGTCCACCTTTGCTTTGGGCAGCGCCTTGGCGGCCTTGGGCGGGTGTTTGGTGGGGCCGTTGTTTTTGGTGTTTCCGCAAATGGGCGACGTGCCCTTGGTCAAAGGGCTGGCGGGCATCTTGCTCGGCGGCATGGGCAGCGTACCGGGTGCCGTGGTGGGCGGGTTGATCTTGGGGGTCACCGAATCGGTGTCGACCTTGTTTTTGCCGACCGACTACCGCGACAGCATCGCCTTCATGGTGATGGTGGGTATTTTGCTGTTCAGGCCCCAGGGACTTTGGGGTCAGCGCGTGCGGGGTGAAGAGTGATGTGGCGCTCGCGTATGCCCTGGTTGGCGTTGGGGCTGGGATTGCTCGGTTTGGTGAGTGTCCCGTGGTGGGCCGCTCAGCAACCGTTTGTGTTGCACATGCTGGTTACCGCGTGTGTGTTGGTGGTGCCGGCTGTCGGCTTGAATTTGATGTTGGGCCATGGCGGCTTGGTGTCCTTGGGCCACATGGGCTTTGCTGGCATCGGGGCTTATGTGGCGGCGGTGTTGATGGTTGATGCGCGCTGGTCGTTTGGCGCAGCTGTGGTGGCCGCCATGTTGGCCGCAGGGCTGGCGGGGGGCCTGATCAGCTTGCTGTGCTTTCGCTTTCGCGGCCACTTTTTCATGATCGTCACCCTGGCCTTTGGCTTGATGTTGCATGCGGTGATGAACAACTGGGACGCGGTGACCCGGGGTGCCGCAGGTTTTGCCGGCATTCCCCGGCCCACACCGGTGCGTTGGGGCGATGAAGTGTGGTCCTTTGGGCCGCTGCCGCACTTTTACGCGCTTGCGCTGGCCATGGCCCTGATCGCTTTTGCGGTGCAGTACCTGGTGGTGAATTCCAACTTTGGCCGCAGCTTGGCGGCGATTCGCCAAGACGAGCGCTTGGCCCGTTCGCGCGGCGTCAATACCTTGGCCTACAAAACCACGGTGTTTGCCATCGGCACGGCCTTGGCGGGCATGGGAGGCGTGTTGCAGGTCAGCTTTTTGCGCGTGGCTGCGCCCGCCAGTTTCACCATGCTGGAGAGCATCAACATGGTGCTGATTGTCATCATTGGCGGCGCGGGTTCATTGGCCGGCCCGGCCTTGGGCGCGGTGTTGTATGTGGCTTTGCCCGAGCTGCTGCGCCTGTCGAACGAATGGCGGCTGGTGATTTTTGGACTCCTGCTGGTGCTCATCACCTTGTTTGCGCCCAAGGGCTTGGCTGGCTTGTGCGAACGCGCCTGGTTGCGTGTGTGGCCGCCCAAGACTGGCGCCCAAGCGGGCGGCAAGCCATGAGCCATTTGCGCATCCAATCCTTGGGCAAGCGCTATGGCGGCGTGGTGGCGCTCGACGGCGTGAGCCTGGACATTGCAGGCCCGGGCATCTATGGGTTGATTGGACCCAATGGCGCGGGCAAAACCACGCTGTTTGATTGTTTGGCCGGCACCACCGAACCCGATCAAGGCCAGGTTTGGTTGCAAGGCCAAGAGGTCACCGGCTGGCCGGCCCACCGCATGGCTGGTTTGGGGGTGGCGCGCACCTTTCAGGAGTGCCGCATCCTGCCCGAGGAAACCTGTTTGGACAATGTCTTGTTTGCCGCCCAACCCCAAGGCTTGGCGCGCAATCTGGTGCAAATTTTCAGCCGCAGCCGGGGGCACCGCGTGGCGGCTGTGGACGAGGCGATGCGCTTGCTGCAGCTGGTGCGCTTGCAAGGCTACGCCCATGCGCCGGCGACGGAGTTGTCGTTTGGGCAGCGCCGATTGTTGGAAATGGTGTCCACTTTCATGGCCAAGCCGGATTTGCTGTTGCTGGACGAGCCCGCCTCGGGGGTGAACCCCAGCTTGTTGCAGGTGTTGGGTGATTTTGTGAAAACCATGATGGCCGAGCGGCCCTGCGTCATGCTGCTGGTCGAGCACAACATGGCCTTTGTGATGGACATGGCGCAAGACATCATCGTCATGCACCAAGGCCAGGTGCTGGAGCGCGGCAGCCCGGCACAGGTGCAGGCCAGCGCCAAAGTGGTGGAGGCATACCTCGGATGAATGCGGTGCTGGATGTGCGTGAACTCAGCGCCCACTATGGGGGGCGCAACATCCTTGACGGCGTCAACCTGCAAGTGCACGCCGGCGAGATCGTGACGGTCATTGGCCACAACGGTGCTGGCAAGTCGACTTTGTTGCGCGCCATTTTCAATTTGGTGCCGTGGCGCAGCGGCCACATCACCATGCAAGGCCGCGACGTGATGGGCTTGGCCAGCGACCAATTGCTGCAAGCCGGTTTGGCCTATGTGCCCCAGCACCGCAGTGTGTTTCCCCGCCTGACGATTGAAGAGAACCTGCAAATGGGCGGCTACTTGGTGCGCGACGCCAAAGTGCTGGCCGAGCGCATCGAGCGCGTGCTGGACCTGTTCCCGGTGCTCAAAACCCGTGCGGGGCAATGGGCCGGCTCGATGTCGGGTGGCGAGCAGCGCATGCTCGAGATCGCGCGCACCTTGTTGCAAGACCCCCAACTCATCATGCTCGACGAACCTTCCATCGGTTTGGCACCCAAGATGGTGGACGCGGTGTTTGCCAATGTGCAACTGCTGCGCGACCAGGGCAAAGCGGTGTTGATGGTCGAGCAAAACGTGAAAAAAGCCCTCAGCGTCTCAGACCGTGCGTGTGTGATGGAGCTGGGTGCGGTGCGCATCCAAGACCAAGCCCATCGGCTGATGGATGACGAGCGCGTGGCCCGTCTGTATTTGGGCCACCGCTGAGCGCCCTCAGCACCAGACCCTGATCGCGCTCACCGGGCTTGTCCGATCAAGCGCGATGCCCTGGGGTGTCAGTGCGCGCGCAGGTCGACAAACTTTTTGCGCTTCCAGTGCTGATCAGCACCCCAGCTGTGGGGGTCGGCGCCCAAACCCACTTGGGGCGTGACGCCGCACACCTGTTTGACGCGCTCGGTCAGTGCCTGCTGCAAGGCCGCGTCGCCAGCGCCTTCGACCCACACTTGCAGCACATCGCCGGCCAGGGGTTGCGCGGGGTCGGTTGGCCGCACCTGCACCTGATAGGCGCGCGCGCCCAACACCTCGTCCAGGGCCGCCAGCACCACGGCGGGGTTGACCAGCATGCCTTTGACCTTGAGCAAGGCATCCACCCGGTGCGGGGTTTGGATCAATCGGTCGGTGATCGCGCCGCAATGGGGGCAAGGCGCTTGGGTGCGCACCGAGGTGTCGCCCAAGGCATAGCGCAGCAAGACCGTGCCGCGCCGCTGCAAGTGCGTCAGCACCACCCAACCGGGCTCACCATCGGGCAGCGGTTGGTGGGTGTGCGGGTCCACCACCTCGATCAACAGTTGGCCGGGCAGCGGGTTGTGAAACCCCGCCCCGGGGGTGCACTCGACCAAGCCCCCTTGGAACTCGGTGGCCCCATATGAAATGCTGACCTGTGCGCTGTCGGCCCCGACCCGCCGCAAGGCCTGCTGCATGTCGCTGCGCGCTTGCTCGCCCATGGCCTCGCCCGTGACAAACACCAAGCGCACGCTGGGCAGTCGCAGCCCCAACTCGCCAGCGCGCCCCAGCACGCGGTAGATGTAACTGGGCACCCCCCACAGCACCGTGGCCCCTTGTGACTGCACCAGTTGAACCACTTCATCCAAGCCATGACCGAGCTCGAAATACGGTGAGGCTTGACCGGGCATGGCACAAAACACCCGCACATTCATGCTCGCCGCCGCATGCAGCACGCGGATCCAAGCACCGTGCGGTGCGGGGGTCAGCGGGAACAAATTGGCGATCACGTCTTGGCTGTGCACGCCGCGCAAACGCAGCATGTTGCGCTGCAAAGCCAGGATGTTGAAAAAATCAAAACTGGTCGAGACAAATGGCGTGGGTTGGCCCCCCGTGGAGCCGGTGGTGTACATGGTGTCCCACACCGTTTGCATCTCCAGCGGTAAGCCCTCGGTGTTCAGCGTGAATGTCTCGGGGGCGGCCATGTAGTCGGCCTTGTGGGTCAAGGGCAGCAAGGCCAAATCGCGCAGGCTTTTGAAATCGGCGCGCGACAAGCCCTGTTGGCGCATCAGCGCTTGGTAGTGGGGGTGGCGTTGGCACACCACATCCATGGTCTCGGCAAAGGCCTTTTCGCGCACGGCCAGCATTTCTTGGCCGCTGGCAAAACTGTGTTCGGTGTTCATGCCCGCATGATGCCATGCAGGCGCGGTGTGGCCCGTGGTTGAGCAGCGTCCACCGCGCTGCCAAGCCCGACCCCAACGCCGGCTGGATGCCGCCAAGCGGTCAAGTGGTCAGGCGGTGTGCGCGCGCGGTTGGCGTTGCGGCCACAACGCCAGCGCGGCAGGGTTGCACAGCAAAGCCGGCGCTTGACCGCGCCACACGGCTTGCACATTGGCGGTGGTGGCGGCGATCAAGGATTGGTCAGATTCAAAGGTGTGGCCGACGCGATGGGGCGTCAAGATCACGTGGTCAAAGGTGCGCAGCACAGAGCTTGTCGCCAAGGGCTCGGTTTGAAACACATCCAGCGCAGCACCGGCGATGCGTTTTTGGGACAGCAACTCGGTGAGCGCTGCCTCGTCCACCGTGGAGCCACGCGCCAAGCTGAGAAAAAAAGCCGAGGGCTTGAGCAGGCCCAAGTGTGCGCGGGTCACGATGGGCGGCGCACCGGCTTGGGCGCCGGCCAGCACACACACCACATCACTCTCGCGCATCAAACGGTCCAGTGGTGTGAGCGTGACATGGTCGGGCACAGCGCCGGGGTTTTCGCGCCGGCTGTGAACCAAAATGCGAACGCCCCAAGGGCGCAGCAACTCGGCGGTCATGGCGCTGATGCGGCCCCAACCCACCAAACCGATGGTTTTGCCCCACAGGGATTGCGCTGCCATGGGGTAAGGCCGGGGCAGCCCCAGGCGCATGGCTTCGCGTGAGCCGTCCAAGTCGTGTACCAAGTTCAGCATCAGCATGACGGCGGCTTCGGCCATGCCGCGCTGGTTGTCGGGCGTGGCCGCATTGGCCACCAGAATGCCGCGCGCCGTGGCGGCGGGCACATCAAAGCCATCGGTACCCGACACACACGACACCACCGCGTGCAGCCGGGGCGCCGCATCAAAGACGGGGGCGGTCATGGGCATGGTGCCAAAGCCGACCGCCACTTGCACCTGGGCCATCAAGGCAGGGTCGCCCAGCAGGGCTTGCACACTCGGCAGGTTGTGGTGTGGGATGTGCTCTGCGGCCAGCCACTGGCGCACACCGTCGAGCAATGGGTCGAGGTGGGGCAATTCCGGAACGGCGCAAACCATCACACTCATGGCAACCTCAACCGCGAGAGTCGGACGTGAGCGGTGAGGCCGCCTTGCGCTAAGGCATTAGGGGGCACGACGGCCATCAATCGCGGTAAGAGGGGTCGATGCGGTCGAGCAGCCGCAGCATGGCCGGCCACTCCATGCGGCCCAGGGGGCTCTCGCCTTCTTGGTACTCGGCAACCGTGCGGCTGGTGAAGCCGCGCTCGGCCGTGGCTTGCGACACGGCGTGTGGCGTGGTGGTCAGCTCTTGCCCGGTGGCCATGGCATCGATCTGGGCTTGCATGGCTTTTTCCAGGTGCGACATCATGCTGAAGGCCATGGGGATGCTGGGGCCCGCCACCAAGGTGCCGTGGTTGCGCAAAATCATCACCGATTTGTCGCCCAGGTCGCGCTGCAAGGAGGTGCGCTCGTCGAGGTTGATGGAAAAGCCTTCGGAGTCGTGATAAGCCACTTGGCCATAAAACAAATTGGCGTGTTGCGACAAGGGCAACAAGCCGCATTTCAGCATGGACACTGCCATGCCCGCCCGCGTGTGCGAATGGAACACACAGGCGGCATCGGGCCGCGCTTGGTGGATGGCGCTGTGGATCACAAAGCCGGCCTTGTGCACTTTGTGGGGCGAGCCATCGACCTTGTTGCCTTCGAGGTCGATCTTGACCAAACTGGAGGCGGTGATTTCATCAAACGTCCAACCAAAGGGGTTGAGCAAAAAATGCTGGTTGTCGCTGCCCGGCACCACGGCTGAGATGTGGGTGTAGATCAAATCCGTCCAGCCAAAATGCGCCGCCAAGCGGTAGCAAGCGGCCAGTTGCACGCGGGTGTCCCACTCGGGGTCGGAGACGCGGGTTTTGACCCCTTCGCGTTGGGGCAAGGCGCTGACGTTGGCATTCATAGAAGACTCCTGGGTGGGGGGGATGGGCGTGGTGGGTGCCGATGGCGCAAAGCGCGGGGGTCAGTCCATCAAATTGGGCAACCACACCGCCACGATGGGCGCGCAAAACACCAGCACCAGCAACAAGATGCTCATGATGACATACGGCGTGACCGCTTTGAAAATATGGCCCATGGTGACCTCGGGCGGGGCCACCCCTTTCATCGTCATGAGCAACATCCCATGCGGGGGCAACAGCATCCCGAGCTGCATGCAAATGAGGAACATCACACCAAACCACACCAGGTCAATTTGCAAACTGGTGACCACCGGCATGAAGATCGGCAGGGTGATCATCATCATGCTCACCTGGTCGACAAAGATGCCCAAAAAAATCAGCAAGGCCATCATGGCCGCCACCACCACCCAAGGCGCCAGCGCTTGACCGGTGATCCACTGCACCAGGCCATTGCTGGCCCCAGAAAACGACAGGATTTGCGAAAACGTCGTGGCCCCGACGATGATGAACAAAATCATGCCGGAGATGCTCACCGTGCCGAGCAAAGCCCCGACCAAGTTCTTGACCGTCAGCGCGCGGTAGGCCATGGCAAACAACATGGTGGCCAAGGCCCCAATGGCGGCCGACTCGGTGGGCGTGGCCCAGCCCGAGGTCATGGAGGCAATGACGATGACAAATATCGACGTCAGTGGCAGCACATAAAACACAAACAAGCGGTACTTGTCCCAGCCCCGGTAGGGCGTGCTTTCACCCATCGGGGCCAAGCTGGGTTGCATGCGCGAACGCACGATGATGTAGGCCACAAAGGCCAGCGACAGCAGCAGGCCGGGCAGCACGCCGCCGAGCAACAGTTTGGAGATGGAGATGCCCGACAACGAGCCGAGCAACACCGTGAGCGCCGAAGGCGGGATGAGCATGTCCACGGCGCCAATGGCCATGATGGGCCCGGTGGCCATGGTCGGGTGGTAGCCGCGCGCCAACATCACCGGCACCATCAGGCTGCCCAGCATGGCCGTGGTGGCAATGGTCGAGCCCGAGATGGCCGAAAACACCGTGCCTGCGACCACCGCGACCACCGCCAAGCGGCCGGGCACCTCTTTGATCAGGCGCTCAATGCCATCGATCACCTTGACCGCCAGGCCGGTGTGGAACAACACCTCGCCCATCAGCACAAACAAAGGAATGGGGGTCAGCGCCGCGCTCGACACCGACACCACGCTGGAGCGGGCCAGTTGCACCAAGCCGGGTTCACCGCCCAGGTACAGCCACGCGCCCACCAAGTTGATGACCAAAAAGCCAAAGGCCACGGGCAGGCCCAAAAAAATCAGCACGGTCGACCCGCCCAGCAACAACCAAGCGGCCAGCTCCCAGCTCATGATGCCGACACCGCGTCGTCGCGCGGGCCCTTGTCGGCATGCCACAAACGGTACATGCGAAACAGCATCTCCATCGCCAGCAAGGCAAACGCCACCGGCATGGGGGCCAGCGACCACCACTCGGGGGTGACCAGGGTTTTGATGGCCAGCGAGCCTGATCGATAACTGGCCATCAGCGCGCTCCAACTGTTGACCATCATCAGCACGCAACACGCCAGCCCCAACACATCGGCCAGCCACTCGGAGTACCAAGCCGCTGTTTTGGGGATGGCGCGCAACACAATGTCCACCCGGATGTGCTGTCCGCGGCGCAGCAACCACGGCGCTGCCAGCATGGTGATGAGCATCAGCATGCTCTCGGAGACTTGGTTCGCCCAATCCAGCCCCATCATTCCTGGCACCAAGGGCACGTTGCGCAGCAGCACATCGGCGCTGATGATCAAGACCATGCCCAGCAACAGCGCGGCTGCCACCATCGCCAAAGCGGTGAGCAGATGGCCAAACCAGGTTTCCAGTTGTTGCACGTCAAACCTCCAGCCATGCGGGGCATGGCATCGGTCCACTCATGGGTGTGGCTTATTTGGTCAGGGCTTGCTTGAGTTTGGGCCCGTACTCGGGGCTGTTTTTGATCACACCAGCCCAGCCCGACTCGTAGGCTTTGTCCAGGTATTGCTTGGCGGTGGCCGGGTCAAATTTGATGGCTTGGATGCCCGCTTGGTCTTGGCGCTTGATCTCGTCTTCGTTGTTCTTTTTCCAGTAAGCGGTGTTGTCGGCTTCGAGTTCGAGCATGTGTTTTTGCAGCAACTCGCGCTGCTTGGGGTTGAGCTTTTTCCACACATCCAAATTCACCACCAGCGACACCTCGGCGTTGTAGAAGCCGGGCTCGACACGGAACTTGGTCATTTTTTGCCAGTTTTGATCGAACAGGCCCGTCAGCGGCCAGCCATAGCCGTCGACCACGCCGCGCTCCAAGGCGGTGTAGACCTCGCCCGGTGCGGTGGTGATCACGGTGGCGCCCATGACCTGGAAAAAGTCGCGGTACACCGGGGTGATGCGCAACTTCAGCCCGGTCAAATCGGCCTTGTCGATTTTCTTGGTCAGGTACAGGTAAAAAGGTTGCTGCTCGCCCATGCGACCCAGGTAATACATATTGGCTTTTTTCGACCAGATCTCGTTGATCAAATCGAAAGCGCCGCTTTTGCGCTGCTCGGTGATGGTCAGCTGGGCCATCTTCAGCGCGTCGGCCTCGGGCATCAGGTTGGTATAAAAAGCGCCGGTGGTCAGGGCCATGTCGACCACGCCAGTTTTCACCGCATTGCCCACCTCAAACGGCGGAATCGCCTTGGGGCCACCGATGAAGTTCATTTGTAAAACGCCTTTGCCCTCTTTGTTGAGCTTGTCAAACATTTGCTGCATGCGGATGACATAGCTCAGGTTTTCAGCAAAGCCACTCACCACCCGCAAGGTGGTTTCTTGGGCTTGGGCGGCCAAGGGCATCACCAAGGCGGTGCACAGGCTGGCAATGGAGAGTCGGATCAGGTGTTTCATGGTTGTCTCGCTCGGAGGGGTGAAGGGGCGTTTACTGCGCAGGGCAAAAAAATGTATCAGCCAAACGTGGGGGATGCCATCGGCATTGACCCCAATGGGCCGGGCATGCCGGTGGCGCAAGCCTTCAGCGGGGCGGTGCAAAAGGGTGCGCTTGGTAATCCAATTGGCGTGCAATAAAGCCCTTGAGCATGGCCAAGCCTCGGCGCATGGCTTCGCTGTCGGGCATCAGGCCGGGGTTGATGAAGATGTGCGGCGCACCGGCCAAGATGGCCAGTTCCACTTGGCCCCCGCGTTGGGTGTAGCGCTGCGCAAACTCGGCCGCTTTGTCATTGGTAAAGCCCGGCAGCACATCGGCGCCGGCTTGGATCAATAGCAAGGGCGGGGTGGCCAAGGCCTCGGCGGTTTGGATCACATGCAGCGGGCTCTCGCCGCGCACGCCTTCAACCCCACCAAAATAATCGTACAAATTGAAGTGATCGTATTGGTGCGGCGCCACGGGCGACTTTTCGGTCATGGCGGTGATCAGGTCATAGCCGCAACCGCTGCAAATCAGATAGGCCAAGGCGGCGTTGTGCGGGCCTGC
Source organism: Comamonadaceae bacterium (assembly GCA_947448885.1). Taxonomy (GTDB): domain Bacteria; phylum Pseudomonadota; class Gammaproteobacteria; order Burkholderiales; family Burkholderiaceae_C; genus Limnohabitans. The sequence continues at coordinate 7,279 of CANFPJ010000015.1, read as the reverse complement.
CTCGCCGCTGGCATAGGCCGCATGGTGCGGTCGCATGCCGGCCATCAGCACCTGGTGGCCGCCGCTGGAAAAGCCCAACGCGCCCATGCCCTCCGGCGTGGCGTCAAAGTCCGCCGCATGGGCCTTGAGCCACACAATGGCACTGTGGATGTCTTGCATCGCCGCCGGGTGCGGGGCTTGGCCATTCAGGCGAAAGTCCACCGACGCCACCACCATGCCCAGCGCCGCCAGTTGCTGGTCGACCGGGCCGTCGCGGGTGCGGTCAAAGCGGTTCCAACCGCCGCCGTGCACATCGAGCAGCATTGGCCAAGGTTTTGGGCCGGGCTGGGCCGGCATGTGGATGCGGCATTGCAAATCCATGCCCGAGGCGGTTTTGTAAACCACGTCTTTTTCGATCACATCGAGTGGGTTGTGCAGGTCAAACATGGTGGCCTTTGCGGGGGTGTGCGCCTGTGGGGTGCCCAGCTCAAGCGCTGGGCAAGGGGAAGTAATTGCCCAGCCAAGCCTGCAACAGCGCGTTCACGCGCGGGTTGTTTTCAGACAGCATGAAGTGATCGACCCCGTTGAACAAGTGCAACTCGGCGGGCGGTTTGGCGCGCTGGAACATGGCCACCGACTCGGAGGTCGGTGTCACCGAGTCGGGTGCCGCGTGCAAAAACAGCACCGGCCGGGGTGCGATGTTGCCGATCACATCGTCGGGGCGGAAGTCAAAAATGCTTTGTGCCGTGTCCACCGGGAACTGCATCACCGCCGTGGCCGGCAAGCCCCCGCGCAGGTGCGGCGGGATGGGCACGATGTCAAAGCGGTGCACCATCAGGGTGGTGCCGGTTTTGGCTTTTTGCTCGCGCCCTTCTTCGAGCATGCGTTTGAATTTGTCCCATGCCCCGGGCGTGGGGTGTTGGCCTTCGAGCTTGCGCTCACCATTGCCCCAACCGCCGGCAGAAATCACCGCCGCCACCCGCGTGTCCACCCCGGCGGTGTACAGCACCACGGCACCCCCAAAACTGGTGCCCGACAGCGCAATCCGATCGGCCATCACCTCGGGCCGCAGGGCCAAGTAGCTGATGGCGTTGCGCACGTCTTCCACTTGGTCGGTGCACAGCACATGGCCGGGCGTGCCCTCGCTTTCGCCGCAACCGCGCATGTCCACCCGCAGGGCGATGTAGCCCCATTGGGCATACAGCGACGCTGGCACCGTGACATTGCCGGCGTCTTTGTTGGCCCCAAAACCGTGAACCACGATGATGGCCGGGTGCTTTTGGCCGGGCTGGTGGCCTTCGGGCAAGTGCATGACCGCCGACAACTTCAACCCGGCTGAATCAATCTGGACGCGCTCTTGCATGGTGCTTGGCCTTTAAAGTGATCGATATACTGTACCGCGCCGAGCGGCACAAGCGGGTCACACCAGGCTCGTCAAAGCAACAAGTGTTTCAACGGCATCACGCCACAGCAAAGGACCTTATGCGCATCCAGCGTTTTGTTTGGGGGGTCAGCCTCGCCGTTTCGGCCGCCTGTGCCTGGTCTCAAGCCTACCCATCGCGCCAAGTGCGCATCATCCAACCTTTGGGTGTGGGTTCGCCGGGGGACTTGATCTCACGCGCCATTGCGCAGTCGCTGAGCCAAACCTTGGGCCAAGCGTTTGTGGTGGAAAACAAAGTCGGCGCCAACGGCATCATCGGCATGGAGGCTTGCGCCAAAGCGCCACCCGATGGTTACACCTTGTGCATACCCAGTTTCAGCCAGGTCACCATGAATCCGGTGTTGTACGCCAAGCTGCCCTACGAGCCCCTGAAAGACCTGGCGCCGGTGATCAACATTGGCGTCATCAACTCGGCGGTGGTGGTCAACGCCTCGGTGCCGGTCAACTCCCTGCGCGAACTCATGGAGCTGGGCAAGGCCAAGCCGGGCCAACTCAACTGGGGTTCCTGGGGCTTGGGCAGTTTTCCGCACCTGTACGCCACGGTGCTGCAAAACGCTTCGGGCGCGAGCTTCACCCATGTGCCCTATAAAAGCATTGACCAAGTGGTCACCTCGTTGCTCGCTGGTGACGTGCAAGTCACCTTGAACACACCGGGATTGATGCAGCCCTTTGTCAAATCGGGCAAGGTCAAGGTCTTGGCCATTGTGGGCAAGCGCCGCTCACCCTTGTTGGACGCGCCCACCTTGAAAGAAGCGGGCTTTGAGCCGCCCATCCTGAGCTGGGTGGGCATGACCGCACCAGCGGGCACGCCCAAAGACATCATTTTGCGCATCAATACAGAGGTGGGCAAATTGCTCGCCGATCCCAAATTTGTCGAGCGTGTGCTCACCCCGGTGTCGGTCGACCCCACCGGTGGCACGCCCGAAGAGTTTGGCGAGTTCATGCGCATCGACCGCGACAACGCGGCCAAGGTGGCGCGCATGGCCAACCTCAAAATGGAGTGAGCCGCGCGACCCCGCGGTCGCAGGTCATCTGCACGCATGGGCGCACAGGACCGGGGGGCGATGGCTGAGGGTGGTTTTCGCGGTGCCTGCACCGTGCAAACCCTGATGCCGGGCTGTCCTGCGGGCGCGCTGTGCAAGCTAACATCACATCGCCATCGGCCCCGCAGATGGATGGGTTTTGACCATCACCACACACCATGCAAATACGCCACCTGGGCTTCGCCCGCTTGCCTGTATCGGCCATCGCCTTGGGCCACAGCATGGGGGCCAACGATTTCAGCGCCACAGGGCAAAAGGGGTTCAATGACCTGATCGACCAAGCGCTGGCGCTGGGCGTGAATTTCTTGGACAGCTCCGACGCCTACTGGAACGGTTTGCATGAAACCTGGTTGCGCCAAGCCCTGGGCGCACGTCGCTACCAAGTGGTGCTGACCTCAAAGTTTGGCAACATCACCTTGCCCGATGGCAGCAAAGCCACCGATGCGCGGCCCGAATACGTGCAGGCTTGCTGCGAAGCGAGCTTGCAGCGCTTGGATACCGACCACATTGACCTGTATTACCTGCACCGCGTCGACCCCAAGGTGCCGATTGAAGACACCCTGGGCGCGATGGCCCGCTTGGTCGAACAAGGCAAGGTGCGCTACCTGGGCATTTGTGAGGCCGGTGTGGCCACCATTGAGCGCGCCCACCGCGTGCACCCGCTGACCGCCGTGCAGTCGGAGTACTCGCTGTGGTGCCGCGAGGCCGAGGACGCGGTTTTGCCCGCTTGCCGCCGTTTGGGCATTGGCTTTGTGGGCTACTCGCCCTTGGGCCGGGGCTTGCTCACCGGCGACATCCAAAGCTATGACGACCTGGCGCCGCATGACCGCCGCCGCATCCACCCCCGCTTCAAGGGCGACAACCTGGCGCGCAACCTGGCCTTGGTGGCCGAGATGGGCCGCTTGGCCCAAGGCCTGGGCCTGACCAACGCGCAGCTGGCGCTGGCCTGGGCATTGTCCAAGGGCGACGACATCGTGCCCGTGACCGGTACCCAGCGCGTGGCCTATCTGGCGCAAAGTGTGGCGGCCGAGCGCACCCGCTTGGGCGCGGAACAACTGGCGCAGCTCGAGGCCATCTTCAGCCCCGATGCCGTGGCCGGTGAGCGTTATCCCGTCGAGATGCTCAGCGGCGTGGGCATTTGAATCTGTTTTTTAACCCCTTACCAACTGTTTGAACCCCACCATGAGCCAAGACCCCCGCGTTGAATCCGCCATCTCCCATTGGGCCCCGCGTTTTGTGTCCAACGGGGTGATGCTCACCGACTTTCAAGAAGTGACCCACAGCGTGACGCGCTGGGAAGACTGGTGCAGCGCCTGGTGCGCCCGTGCTGGCGTGCACGAGGCGCTGGGCCGCGAGGCCTTGGGCCAGGGTTATGCCTTGAGTGCCAGCGAACACCTGTCGCGCGCCGCCGTGTACTACCACTTTGCCAAGTTTGTGTTTGTGCACGACATCGACCAAATGCGCGCCGCCCACATGAAAGCCGTTGAGTGCAAACAACTGGCCTTGCCGCACATGCGTCCGCCCGTGCAGCGGGTGGAAATCCCCTACGAGGGCGGCGTTTTGGCAGGCTTTTTGCGCCTGCCCGAGGGCGCGGTCAAGCCGCCGGTGCTGATCATGGTGCCAGGCCTGGACTCGGCCAAAGAGGAGTTGGAGGCCTACGAAACCCCATTTTTGCAACGCGGCATGGCCACCTTGATGGTCGACGGCCCCGGCCAAGGCGAGGCCGAATACCAGTTCCCCATTCGCGGCGACTACGAGGTGGCCGTCAAGGCCATGGTCGATTGGGTGCTGACCCGCCCCGAGGTGGACAGCACGCGCATTGGTCTGTGGGGCGTGAGCCTGGGCGGCTATTACGCGCCGCGCGCCGTGGCTTTTGAGAAGCGCATCAAAGCCTGCATCGGTTTGGCCGGCCCCTACGACTTCAGCGCCAATTGGGACAAATTGCCCGAACTCACCCGAGACGCCTTTCGCGTGCGCGCCCACCTGAAAACCGACGCCGAGGCGAAGCGCTACAGCGCCACCTTGAGCATGGGCCATGGCGTGGCCCAACAAATCGAATGCCCTTTGTTTTTGGTCACCGGCAAGCTCGATCGCTTGGTGCCGTGGCAAGACACCCAGCGCATGGCCAGCGAGGTGCGCGGCCCGGTGGAGTTGCTCATCGTCGAAGACGGCAACCACATTGCCAACAACCGGCCCTACCGCTACCGCTTGCGCAGCGCCGATTGGATGGCCGAGCAATTGGGCTTGCCCCGTTTGTGAACCCGTTTGTGAACCCGTTTGTGAGCCCCGTCGCCGCCCCGTGATGCCCGCCCCTGGCCCGTGTGGGCCGTGCCCCCATGGCGCCCTTGTTTCATTCACCCCGAAGGACCCCCACCATGAACCCCAAACCCATTCGTGACGCCTTGTCCACCCTGGCGCGTCCCCTCGCGGCCTTGGCCTGCGCGGTCAGTTTGGTGGCGCCCTCGGTGCAGGCCCAGGGCTTCCCCAGCAAAACCATCAAGCTCATTTCTGGCGCCACTGCCGGCAGCGCCTCCGACATCATTGGCCGCGCGGTGGGCGAGAAGCTTCAAGCCGAATTGGGCCAACCGGTGGTGCTGGAAAACCGCACGGGCGCATCCGGCATGGTGGCGGTGCAAGCGGTGCTGGCGGCCCCGCCGGATGGACACTCGATCTTTGTTTACACCGCCGCCCACACCGTGGTGCCCTTGATCACCAAAATCAATTACGACCCGTTGAAAGACTTCTCGGCTGTCATCCCGCTGGCCGTGGTGCCCAATGTGATGGTGGTCGCGCCCAGCAAGGGCTACAAAAGCGTCAAAGACGTGGTCGATGCGGCGCGCGCCAAACCCGGGCAGCTCAATTACGCCTCGGTCGGCGTGGGCACGGCCACTTACATGAGCGCCGAAAAATTCCGTGCCGCCACCGGCATCGACGCGGTGCACATCCCCTACAAAGGCTCACCCGAGGCGATCACCGAAACCCTGGCCGGGCGCATCGACTACTTTTTTGCGCCGCTGGTGTCGGCCCTGCCCATGATCAAGGCCGGCAAACTCATCCCGCTGGCGGTGGGCACGACCAAGCGCTCGGGCCTGCTGCCCGATGTGCCCACCTTGGAAGAGTCGGGCATTGCCAAGGCCGATTACTTGTTTTGGATCGGCATGTTGGTCTCGTCCAAAACCCCGCGCGATGTGGTCGACAAAATCAACCAAGCCACCCTCAAAGCCTTGCAATCCCCCGAAGTGCGCGAGCGCCTGACCAGCCTGGGTGCCGACCCCTTGCCCATGAGCCCGGGTCAGTTTGACGCCATGATCCGCGACGAAATGGTCTCCAACGCCGCCATCATCAAGGCCGCTGGCATCAAGCCGGAGTGATGGGCTGGGTGACGGTCACATTGGCTGCCTAGCTGTACCAGTGTGTAGCGTTAATCGCCACATCGTTGTGTCTATGCACGCCTATTCATAGCCCAGAATTTGCTGCTTGAAATCGGTCAACTGGAGTATTTGTACCCCACGGAAAGGGTGCATTTCCAGCAGGTGAACATCACTTGATACCAGCACATTGGCCACAGCTGCAATGGCCAACTCCAAAAAAAGATTGTCCTTGGGGTCTCGGCATTCGGTGACGGGTGTGGTGGTCTCTATAAAAATCACCGAATCGCGAAATAGCCTCAACCAGAGCAAGCGATGTTCAAGCGGTCGCCAGGTGTTGAATTTCTCTCGCGTCAGAACCGATGCCAACTCATGGAACGTGGCCGCAGAACAAAAAACATCATGTTCCAAGATGGCGCGGCGAAAAATATGGGCTGGTTCGCGCTCTGGATGCAGGCAGGCGGGGATGAGCGAGCTGGTATCAAAGACGACACGTTTACGGACGTAACTCATGGACCAGGTTGTTGATTTGTTCTGGTGTGAGTTCTGGGGCATCGGCGTGGGCCGATGGCATGGCATCCATGAACGCCACCAGTTTGCGCGCGTTGTGGTCGCGCAGCGCCTCGGTGGCGAGCGCATACGGAAGAATCATCAGAGTGGGCGTACCATATTGGGTGACAGCCACGGGTTCCCCGCCTTTGACGATGTTGGCAATCGACCCGAATCGGTTTTGTACTTCGACGGAAGAAATCGTTTTCATGGCCAAATCCTGACTAAGTTAGGTGTGTTAGGTATGTTGGTGATCTTATCCGCATGTTGCCGGAAGTCAAGCTGGATACCCACCAACTTGAAACCGATGCCCCGCAATGATCCCGCCATGATCAAGCCTGATGGATGGCGCGAGGCCGGCTGGGCCAAGCGCTCAAGGCGGCGGCCAGCACGATCAAACCGCCGCCGATCAGGGTGCGGCCCGACAGCTCGGACACGCCCAGCGCCACCGATGAAAGCGCGGCGAACACCACCTCGGAGAGCATCACCAGCGCCGTGGTGTGGGCGCTCAGGCGCGCTGCGCCGTATTGCAGCGCCAGGTTGGAGGCCAAAAACGTCAGCCCCAAGCCCAGGGCATACGGCCACCACGACAGGTCGGGGGGCAAGGTGGTGTGGCCCAAGCCCACCCACACCAAGGCCAAACCGATGGACAGCGCGGTACCGCCAGCAAACATGGCGATCATGCGCGCGCCCGACGGCGTGTCGTGGTGGCGGCGCAGCAGGGCATTGGTCCAGGCAAAGCTGGCCCCACCCATCAGGGCCAGATAGTCGGATGCACTCTCGGGCCAGGGCCAAGGGGTGTCGGGGGTTTTGAGCACCAGCGCCACGCCCACCAAGGCCAGGGCCAAACGCCACAAAGCGCCTCGGGTGGGGCGCTCGCCCAGCACCCACCAAGCGAT
>CANFPJ010000014.1 GCA_947448885.1 Comamonadaceae bacterium | reverse complement strand
TTCGTTGAAATTGACCGCGACAATTTCAACGATGTGATGACCAAAATTGCACCTCGGCTTGACATTTCTGTCCCCGACACACTCAAAGGTGAGGGCAACCTCAAAGTTGAACTTCATTTCAACCAAATTGACCAGTTTGAGCCTGAATCAATAGTGAATCAGATCCCCCGACTGGCTCGTTTGCTTGAAGCCCGTCAGCAACTTCGCGACTTGTTGGGCAAGCTCGATGGCAATGACGAATTGGATGCCTTGCTTGAAAACATTCTGCAAAACACAGAAGACCTCAAGCAATTGAAAGGCTCAACCGATGCCTCGGATGGGGATACCACCGAAGCCACTGCTTGAATCGCAGCCAAATAACCCCTTCAATGGTTTTAGAAAACGGAATGAACAATGGCTACTAAAAAATCTTCTGACGTCAGCGCCGATGCGGTAAAAACCGAGGAGCTGAGCCTCTTGGACCGAATCATCCAAGAAGGAAAAATGGCTGCCGAGCCTTCGCAGAGTGTCTACGCCAAGAAACTGCTGGGTCAATTCGCAACCCAGATCCTGGACGAAGGTATGAAGAGCGCGCCCGATAAAGGCGTTGTGGCGATGATCAATGAGCGCATTGCTGAGATCGACCAAATATTGACCGATCAGCTCAATGCCGTCATGCATCACCCTGATTTCCAAGCGCTGGAGTCATCCTGGATTGGCCTGCGCGACATGGTGTTTGGCACTGAAACCAGCACCACCTTGAAGTTGCGTTTGATGAACGTCACCAAGAAGGAGCTGCTCAAAGATTTGGAGACCGCTGTTGACCATGACATGAGCGTTTTGTTCAAGAAGGTCTACGAGGAAGAGTACGGCACCTTTGGCGGTAATCCATACTCCTTATTGATCGGCGACTACTATTTCGGCCGTCATCCGCAGGACATGGCGTTGTTGCAACGCATCTCCAAAGTGGCTGCGGCTGCACACACGCCGTTCATCACGGCTGTTGCGCCAACCATGTTTGACATGACTTCTTTCACCGATCTCGGGGTGCCCCGCGATCTGTCAAAGATTTTTGAGAGTGCAGAGCTGACCACATGGCGCAGCTTCCGCGACTCGGAAGACTCGCGATATGTGTCGATGGTGTTGCCCCGTTATGCGGCACGTTTGCCCTACGGCGCGAAAACCAAACCGGTTGACAGCTTCAACTTCGAGGAGGATGTGGACGGTCGGGACCACTCCAAGTACCTCTGGGGTAACTCATGCTATCAGTTGGGCTTGCGCATCACCGATGCATTTGCCAAATACAACTGGACCACGGCCATCAGGGGCGTGGAGGGGGGCGGCAAAGTTTCAGGCCTGACGGCCCACACCTTCAAGACCGATGACGGCGATATCGTTTTGAAATGCCCCACAGAAGTGACCATCACCGATCGGCGTGAGAAAGAACTCAATGATTTGGGCTTTATCTCGATCGTGAACTCCAAGGGCTCTGACTTTGCCGCATTCTTTGGTGGGCAGACCACCAACAAGCCGCGCGTTTATAACCTCGATACCGCCAATGCCAATGCAGCCTTGTCGTCGAGATTGCCTTACGTGCTGGCGGCTTCACGCTTTGCCCATTACCTCAAAGTGATCATGCGCGACAAGATTGGCAGTTTCCAGACCAAAGATTCTGTGGAGAGTTACCTCAACACCTGGTTGTCCCAGTACGTGTTGCTTGATGCCAACGCGACCCAGGGTGAAAAAGCCCGCTTCCCCTTGGCCGAAGGTCGGGTGGATGTGGTCGAAGTGCCAGGCCGCCCCGGCGCCTACCAAGCCACGGTGTTCTTGCGCCCTCACTTCCAGATGGAAGAGCTGACCACATCCATTCGATTGGTCGCCGAGTTGCCAGCCTCTGCTGCTTGATGTGGACTTCAAACCCGCCCAGCGGGTTTGCCCTTTTTTAATTTGGAGATTTAAATGTCTGACGTTCTGATCTTATGCATTGACAGCATTCCTGGTAATTCCACCATCACCGGGTATGCCGACAAAATTGTTGTCAGTTCCTTTTCGCACAGTGCGTCGATTCCGCTGCAACAAGACAGCGCGAAAACAGAGCGCACAGCGGGTCGACCCATTCTGTCTGAATTGAATTTCACCAAAATGTCCGACTTGTCAACAACAGCTTTGTACAAGGCTTGTACCCAAGGCAGCAAACTGGGAACCATCAAATTGAATGTGGGGCGTGTTGAAAATGGCACCTACATGAACTTCTTCACCTACACCATGACCAACGGGATGATTTCGCACATCAGCACTTCTGGTGGTGGTGGCATTCCTTCGGACTCTTTCTCCATCAATTTCACCAAAATTCAGTGTGACTACACACAGCAGAAGAGCGATTCCACGCAAAAAGGCACGGCCACATGGAACTGGAATTTGGAGACCATGAAATCTGACTGATCTGTGCATCACAAGGGGCGGGATTGCGGGTTGTTCATGGGTGTAAAAATTTTTAGAAATGTCAACTCGAACCGCCCCATCTTCCATTGCCCCTTTTTTTGACCGACTTTGTGGTTCCGACTTGACGATTGGCAATGGTGTTCATTTGGATGCCAAGGGATTTCAGTCATCATTGCTGTTGGACTTGTTTCGCTTGCTCAACACCAGATGTGATTTGACGATTGATGAGTTTTTAAATTGTCAGGCCCATGTGATGAACTACGGCTTGCCAGCGACCAACATCTTATCCCCCAACTCAAAAACAGACTTGCTCAAAATGGAGCAACTGGTTCAACATGTGATCAAACTGTTTGAGCCCAGGCTCAAGCAAGTGCGTGTCAAAGCCCAGTCCAACCCCTTGGATAACAAGTCGGTGATGGTGGAGATCCAAGCGGCGGTGATATTTGGTGAGCAGGTTTTGAGATTCGCACCCTCATTTCACCTCCACCCTGGTCAAGTGGAATTGGTTGTACAGCCAGAAGCTGTTTAAAGAAATGGCTTTTCTATGGTGAACCTTCAAGACGATTTGGTTGACTATTACCGCCGGGAAATCACATACCTGCGTGAAAGCGGCGACCATTTTGCACAGCGCTATCCAAAAGTGGCGCAGCGCTTGTCTTTCAGCGGCTCCGAATCCAAAGATCCGCACACGGAAAGACTCTTGGAGTCTTTTGCTTTTTTGACGGCACGTGTTCAACGTGAAATTGATCGAGAGTTTCCAATGGCGGCCATGGCCGTATTGGAAAATATTTGTCCCAATTTGACACAACCCACGCCATCGATGAGCGTGGTTCATATGCGGCTTGATGCCACGCAAGGCAAAGTGCTGGCTGGATTAAAAGTGCCACGCGAAACCTTGCTGCAAGTTCCGGCATCCTCTGGGCACACATGCCGTTTTCAAACCTCCTGGGACACTGAGCTTTGGCCCTTGAGCATTGTGGACAGCTCACTGGAGGACAATCGAATACTTTGCTTGAATTTCGCCACCCATGCCGGTGTGGATGTGGCTGAACTCAACATTGAATCATTGCGCTTGCATCTGAGTGGGGACTTGATGTCTACCATGCCATTGCATGACATGTTGGCCGCCAATTTGGAGCGCATTGAAATTGCCGATCTCAGGGGCAAACGTGTATCAGACATTCCGTTGAAAAACCTGGCTGAAGTGGGGTTCGCGCCAGAGGATCAGGTGTTGCCATCCATGGGCAACATCCATCCGGCCTATAACCTCTTGCAAGAATATTTTTCTTTCCCTGCCAAGTTTTTATTTTTTGATCTCAAGGGTCTTGCTGGGCGATTGGGGCAGGGCAGTGGCTTCACGATCAAGTTTGCCTTTAAATCCGCCGCCAAAGTGCTGTCTTCGGTGAATAAAAACACCTTCAGGATCGGTTGTGTTCCCATCATCAACTTGTTCCCGAAAACCAGTGAGCCCATCACCTTTGAGCGGCGGGATCACGAATATTTACTGGTGCCCGACCACCACAAAGAAACTTCACACGAAATTCATACGATAGAAGCCGTGATCGCCTCAGACCCAGAAGCTGAGCAACCACAGCTGGTTTCGAATGTGTTCGCGGCTGAACGCTTCATGGACGGGGGCCAGGAAATGTACTGGACGGCTCGCAGAGAGCAGTCTTTGAGACCGGGCATGAGCGGGTCAGATGTGTTCATCAGTTTTGTGGATCGGACCAACATCCGAAAAACACCTTCAGAGCCAGTATTGTTTGCCAAACTGATGTGCACCAACCGAAGAATGGCTGAGATGGTGCCTACTGGTGCCCGCTTGATTGGTGAGGCGATCTCCTCCAGCATCCAGGTCACCAATTTGTATGAGCCAGTGACTCAACGCGATGCGCTGGCATCCTCAAAATCCGTTTTCTCACTCATAGAAATTCTCAGGCTGAACCACCACTCTTTGATTGAGGGCGATGGCGGGGCGGAAAAGTTACGCGAGTTGCTTTTTTTGTTTGCTGGGGAAGCATCTAAAAATCAAATTCAAGTCAGAGGCATCAAGTCACTGCGTTCTAATCCTTCTATTGCGAGAATTGGCCGTGACACTTGGCGAGGCCATTGCGTGGGCAATGACATTTGGCTGGACTTGGACGAAGAGGCATTTGTGGGGGGCTCAACGCTGATGTTTGCCGGTGTACTCGCCCGGTTTTTTGCCCTTTATACAACTGCCAATTCTTATACGCGATTGGGTTTGATGCGCAATGGTGAGGTGCGTCGCCTCTGGTCACCCATGGCAGGTTGGCAATGTCTGATTTGATCAACCAACTCAAAGAAGACCCTTTTCAATTCGGTCTTTTTCAAGCCGCCAGCTTGCTCGAGCGGATAGCTCAGGGGGCAAACGCCTACGCCAATTGGGGCGCCAGTGATCACCCTGTGCGCTTCAAGTCGGACATCACATTGGGTTTCCCAGCGGGAGATATTCAGTCGATTCGGTCAGACGAAAATGGCGCGTATCAAGTGTTCACGTCTTTGATGTGCTTGGCAGGATCGCGTGGCCCTTTGCCACTGGTTTTCACAGAGATGCTGTTGGCCAGTCGTCGAAACAAAGACCATGCCCCGGCTGACTTGATGGATGTGTTCAACCATCGCTTGTTGCATCTTTTATACCAAGCCAAACAGAAGTATCACCTATCGCTGGGGACACGCCAATTGGTTGACATGCCCATATTGCGATTTGTGGGGGCATCAGGCGGTTTGGGATTCAAGGCTAAAAAGCACGTTCACGATGAGGCCATTTGGCTCAAGCATGCATCTTTGATGGGGGCTGCGCCCAGGTCCACGAGTGCATTGTTGGCGATGCTGCACGATCGATTGGGCGTGCGTTTTGTCGCTCAGCAATTTTTTGGAACATGGTTGCACATTGACCCCTCCGAGCAAGCCTGCTTGGGCCGCGGTGTGCGACAGGCATCTGCTGCTCAGTTGGGTGTGAACACCTCATTGGGTACCAGGGCATGGCATCAAGGTGCAGCCGTGCTGTTGCAAGCCAAAAACCTGACAGCACAGACCTATCACCAACTCTTGCCTGGTGAAACGCTCCATCACCAACTCAATTGGTTGATCAAGCGGCACCAATCAGCGAGTTACCGTGTGTGTGTCGAATTACAGATCCAGGACAGACATGTCAAAACGGCTGGCCTTGGGGCCAATGGACCCCGTTTGGGCTTGACCTCATGGCTCATGGGGACTTCGCCAACGCATCCAGGTCAAACGCGCATTTCGCATCTTTTGAGTCCCAGTCGATTTTGGTTAGGCGACCAGCCGACAAGTTCGCATGGCATCCCAGCATGAGGCTAGAAACTTTCAACACATGCCATGAAAATTGATCTCAGAACGCTGCTGACCAAACTCAATCCCACCTGCAAACACGCCATTCGCATGGCCGCTGAGCTTTGTGGCGGGCAATCACACTTCAATGTGGAGTTGGAGCATTTTCTCTTCAAGTTGATGGAGGCGAAAGCCCCTGACATTGAAATCCTCTTGGAGGCTTTTGGCGTTGATGACACAAAGGTCCTGGCCCAATTGCAGCAACGCTTGGACCAGTTGAAGCGCGGCAACAAAGGCACGCCGGCCATGTCCGGTGTGTTTGCACCCTTGTTCCAAGAGGCCTGGTTGTCGAGTTCGGTGTTGCTGGGGCAGCAGCAAGTTCGATCGGGAACAGTTTTGTTGGCCTTGTTGGAAGAAGACACTGTCAGGGGCATGACATTTGAGGTGGCTCCATTGCTGCTGGAAATACCCAGGGACCAGTTGCGTATCCGATTGGCTGACCTGCTCAAAGATTCCAGTGAAGACGCGGGTCACGCGACCGCAGAGGTGGTGGGCAGTGCGGAGGCAAATGTGGCCTCACCATCGATGGCAAAAATGCCCAGCCACGCAGCCACTGGAAACTCCAAGACCCCCAACTTGGATCAGTTCACGATTGATTTGACGGCCTTGGCCAGGCTCGGGAAGATCGATCCCGTTCGCGGCCGAGATGCCGAAATCAGACAGATCATTGATATTCTTTTGCGCAGGCGACAAAACAACCCCATTTTGACGGGTGAGGCGGGCGTGGGAAAAACGGCCGTCGTTGAAGGCTTTGCGCAACGGGTGGTTCAAAAAGCCGTGCCACCCAATTTGCAGCAAGTGGTGGTTCGAACCCTGGATTTGGGTTTGTTGCAAGCTGGTGCAGGCATCAAAGGTGAATTTGAAAACCGTTTGAAGTCTGTGATTGCCGAAGTCAAATCATCGGCCGTACCGGTGATTCTCTTCATTGACGAGGCCCATCAATTGATTGGCGCAGGGGGCGCAGAGGGGCAGGGGGATGCGGCGAATTTGCTCAAGCCAGCATTGGCCAGGGGTGAATTAAGAACCATTGCTGCCACCACATGGGCAGAATACAAAAAATATGTGGAGCGCGACCCCGCGTTGGCCCGACGTTTTCAAGTGGTCAAGGTGGAGGAGCCGGCCCCAGACTCGGCCATCGATATGCTGCGAGGCGTCGTTCCCACCCTCGAAAAACACCATTCGGTTGAAATTTTGGATGAGGCGGTGAAAGATGCTGTGCGCCTGTCACACCGCTACATCACCGGCAGGCAGTTGCCTGACAAAGCCATCAGCGTGTTGGACACCGCATGCGCCAGGGTGTCCGTGGGTCAGGCGGGAAAACCTCAGGTGATTGAGGAAGTCGAACAAAAAATAGCCAATTGCGAAGCCCAGTTGCGATTGATTCAACATGGGGTGGCAACGGGTTTAGATCGCCGAAGCGAGGTCAAACCCCTGGAGGATGAACGCCTGCTTCTCAAAGCCAAGCTCGCGCAATTGAGTGAAAAACTCTCCCATGAACGACATGCGGTGAACGAAATACTGGCTTTGCGGCGACTGATCACCGCCGAGGGTGCAGATTCGGAGAGATCCGACAACGAAGACAGTGTCAGCCACACCGAGCAACTCAAACGCTTGGAAAAAGGTTTGGAGGCCATTCAAGACGATGAACCCATGGTTCCGGTTTGTGTCGATTCGCGCACGGTGGCTGAAGTGATATCGGGATGGACGGGCATTCCTGTCGGAAAAATGATGGCCGATGAAATACACACGGTGTTGCATCTGAAAGACCGGCTCTCAGAACGGGTGGTCGGGCAAGATGAGGCGCTGGATGCGATTGCCAGGCGTGTCAGAACGTTCAGGGCTGATTTGGATGACCCAGGCAAACCCGTTGGGGTATTCATGTTGGTCGGGCCCAGTGGTGTGGGTAAAACCGAAACGGCATTTGCACTGGCCGACATGCTTTATGGCGGTGAGCGCAACATGATCACCATCAACATGTCGGAGTTCCAGGAGCCCCATTCTGTTTCGAGCCTCAAGGGAGCGCCGCCAGGCTATGTGGGTTATGGCAAGGGTGGCGTTTTGACAGAAGCTGTCAGGCGCAGACCTTATAGCGTGGTGTTGTTGGACGAAATGGAGAAAGCACATCCCGATGTTTTGGAGGTGTTCTTTCAGGTCTTTGATAAAGGATCGATGGAGGATGGCGAAGGCGTCACCATTGACTTCAAAAACACCTTGATTTTGCTCACATCGAATGCCGCACAAGACGTGATCACCCAGGCCTGCCGCGGTGGTCGCCGGCCGCGCATGGCCGATTTGGCTGACCTGTTGCGACCTGCCTTGCTCAAAGAGTTCAGTCCAGCATTTCTGGGGCGGATGGTCTTGGTGCCTTACTTCCCATTGGGCGATGAACAAATTGCCAACATCGTGAAGCTCAAACTTCAAAAATTGGTTGAGCGTTTTGCGAACAACCACCATGCCAAACTCACTTGGGACAGCGCCGTGATCAGCTTAATCACGCAGCGCTGCACCGAAGTGGACAGTGGCGCCAGAAACATTGACTTTATTCTCACCCAATCCGTCCTACCAGAGCTTTCATCTCTGGTTTTAGAGCGCATGTCGACGGCCACACCGTTCAGCGCCGTGAACATCACGGTCAACAGTTTCGGTGAGTTTGAATACAAGTTCACCGATAAACCCATGAGGGTCGCAGATTGAGAACTGATTTTGTCCAATCTGGAGGTTTTTTGACCATTGACACCCCCTTTGGTGCGAATGATTTGTTGCTGGATGGGTTGGAGGGTACTGAGGGAATTTCGGAGCTGTTCAAATTTAATTTATTCATGCGCTCAGGCAGCTCGAGTTTGTCTGCTTCCACCATTGTGGGCAAAACGGTCACCATCACCATGGAGGTGGAGGGTGGTTCGAAACGATATATCCATGGCATCGTCTCACGTTTCATACAAAGTGGATATGACGTTGACTTTGCGACATACCAGGCTGAATTGGTTCCCTCCTTGTGGCTGCTGACCTTGAACAGAGACCGAAAGATTTATCAGACGAAATCCATATTGGAAATCGTCAAAGCGGTATTGGGAGAAGCCAGCATCACATTCTCCGACAAGACATCGGGCACTTATACCGCCATGGATTATTGTGTTCAGTATGACGAGACTGATTTTGACTTCATATCCAGGCTCATGGAACACGCTGGTCTCTTTTACTATTTCACTTTCACCAGCAGCGGGCACACCATGGTGTTGGGGGACGCCAGCTCTGCCCACAGCAGTTGCGCAGGTGCCAGTGCATTGCGTTTTTTTCCGCGCACGGGTCAAGCCAATCCCATCGATACCGTTTATCGGTTCGAATATGAAAAAAGAGTCGCACTCAAATCAGCCACGGTGTCCGATTACGACTTCATCAAACCGGCCACATCTTTGAGTGGCAATAATGCCGCCGCCCATGGCAGTGGCGCCATTTATGAGTTCGGCACCGGCAGTGCGACGGCAAGCGAAAGCAAGGCCAAGGCAAAAATTCGAGTTGATGCAGCCCAAGCCACAGCCACCTTGTTTCGAGGCGATAGTTTTGCTTATGCCTTGAATGCGGGAACCAGTTTCACTCTGTCAGAGCACTTCATCTCGGCATTGAATGCTTTGCACGTGGTCCGGCGTGTGATCCATTCGGCGCGTGACGACTTGTACAGCAACACATTTGAAGCGTTCCCTGCTGCGACTGCATTCCGCCCACCCATGGTGACCCCTTTGCCCAGGGCCATGGGGAGTGAAACGGCCAAAGTCGTGGGGCCCAGCGGTGAGGAAATATGGACGGATCAGTATGGTCGGATCAAGGTTCAGTTTCCTTGGGATCGAGACGGCAAAGGTGACGACAAAAGCTCTTGTTGGATCCGAGTGTCACAGTCTTTGGCCGGTGTGGGGTTCGGTGCTTTGTTTTTGCCTCGCATTGGGCAAGAGGTGGTGGTCAGCTACCTGAACGGTGACCCCAGTCGACCGCTGATCACCGGCAGTGTTTACAACGGGACCAACACCACGCCAGTGAAATTGCCCGATCATCAAACGCAAAGCACCATCGCGACTTGGTCATCCAAGCAGGGAAGTGCCGGCAACATCGTTCGATTTGAAGATAAAAAAGATGCCGAGCAACTTTATTTCCATGCCCAAAAAGACTTATTGACCGAAATCGAAAATGCTTTGACAACCACGGTCAAGGCAGGGGCTGAGATCCACACCCTTGAAAAGGGCGATCGAACGGTTGATGTTCAAACCGGAAAGGAAATTCACAATGTCAAGGGCACCAGAACCCTGGACATCACAGGCGATGAAACGCATAAGAATGGTGCCAAATTCACGCAAAACGTGAAGGGCGATTTTGAATTGGTGGTGGATGGGAAACTGACCATCACGGTCACTGGCGCTGTTCAAATCAAATCCAGCGCAGATGTGTTGCTCGATGCTGGGGCCTCGTTGACCAGCAAAGCAGCCCAAGCTTTGACCCAGCAAGCCGGCACGGCATTGACCAACAAAGCTGGCACGGAGTTGACCAATCAAGCAGGTACCAATTTGTTGAACAAGGCCGGGGTCAATCTCACCAACCAAGCGGCGGTGCAAATGGAGAACAAAGGCGCCATGATTGTGAGCAAAGCCGATGCCATGCACAACGTGGAAGCCGGTGCGATGCTGACCCTTAAGGGCGCGTTGACACAAATCAACTGATGGATCGCCTAGCCATGAATCAGTCTTCCTCGACATACCCCATGAGTGACATGAGCGCGCCGTTGGGTTTGGAGAATTTTGAAAATTTTCACCCAGATGGTTCTTTGTTTCGACAGGGAACTTTGAAGCAAGGTCAATTGCATGGTTTGCTCAGGGAATTTGATGCGGAGGGCGTATGCCGGTTGATATCCAATTTCAAAGACGGTTTGCTGGACGGCTTGACACAAATTTTTGATGCATCAGGTTTGCCAATTCAAAAGACCCATTACAAAGCGGGCATCGCTGATGGGATCATGGAGGTCTATGTCAGAGGCAAGTGTGTGCTGCAGCAAAGTTATTCTGCGGGTGTGGCCTCCGGGACTTGCAAAACATATGATGGTGCTGGGCAAGTGAGCACATTGCTTCAATACGCTGAGGGTGATATCGATGGCCCTGCCAGCTTTTATTTTGAGGGGCGTTTGATCCGTGAGTCGATTTACAAACAAGGATTGATGCACGGTGTTTCCAGCGATTACGACCGGGACGGAAAGTGTGTGCAATCCGCCTGGTACCAAAACAACCTGTTGGATGGGCCATTGATTCGCTACTGGCCGAATGGAAAGATCATGGAGGAGTTGCATTACAAGGGTGGTGTGCCTTTGGGTCTTCCGCAACGTTTTGATGCCAAAGGCAAAGAGGTGGAGCCAGAACAAGGGACGGCCTCCATTTTGCGTCGGCTTGAAACCATGGTGAGGGGGCAGTAATGGGCAATCAAGTTTGCATGGGGGCCATGCTGAAGTGCAGTTTCGGCATGGCGCCAGGTACTTTGATGGTTCTGCCCTCCAATTTGGTGATGACCAAAGTACCGGACGCCAATATCATGGACAACAAACCCATGCTCAACATCATGCCCTTTGGCATGTGCCAGTCCATGGCAAACCCCATGGTCATTGCCGCAACAGCCGCCGCATTGGGTGCATTGACGCCCATGCCATGCATTCCCATGACCATGGCCCCTTGGCTACCTGGGTCGCCCACACAACTGCTCGGCAAAATGCCCACCCTGAATGACGCTTCCAAATTGATGTGCATGTGGGGTGGCGTGATTGAAGTCAGCATGCCCGGTCAATTCACGGTCACCGTGAAATAGGATTTTCGTATGGAATACCACTTCAGCGTCACTCGGCGGTTGATTGCAATTTTTATGATTTGCAGTTGTTTGTTCGTGGCATGTGTATTTTTCTTGGGCCTGGAATTTGGTAAAAAGTTGAGCGGCAAGGGCGCTGATGGCTTGACTGGTTTGAAAAACGAAATGACCCAAAAAATAGAGCAAGAACTCTCTGCTGCTTCAGCCTTGAAGGGGGGTGTTGCAGCCCCCATGCCAATGGTTGAGAAAAAGGCACCTTGATGGATCACCGCATGATGTATTCAAATCGAAGATCTTTTATGGACCGTTGGGGCCGATGGGCTTTATCGGTTGCCGGTGGCGCATCGGTTCTGGCGGCACAGGGGGCTTCGCCTAAAAAGTTGTCGACAGGGACTCAGGTAGATGCGTTGACGCAGCCCACAGACTTGAGTTGGTTCGCGAACAAGGGTGAGCTGATCGTTGGATTTGTGAGTGAAGACGACGCGCCATTTTTTTACGAAAAAGGCGGCGAAACCATGGGCTTGGAGTTGGAACTGGCCAAACGATTTGCCCAATCCCTCAACTTGCAACTCAAGGTAGACAGATCTGCGAAAACCTATCAGGAAATTGTTGATTGGGTGGCGGACAAAAAAATTCACATTGGGTTTCATTCCACGCCGACTTTCAAGCGTGTACAAAAAGTTTCCTTCAGCAATGCGTATTGCAAACTCCCCCATTCTTTGATTTTGAACCGGGTGGAGATGGCGAAATTGTCCAACGGGTCAGGGATTGAAAAGGTGCTGCGTCAATTTTCGGGCACCTTGGGCATTTTGGCCAATTCAGCGTGGGATGAATTCGCTGCAGAAAATTTTCCGAAGGCCAAAGTGGTTGGATTCCCGAGTTGGGAGGGTGTGGCCAACGCGGTTCTTTCGGGTCGAATTGTTTGCGGATATCGTAACGAGTTTTACACGAGAAAAATTCTCAAATCTAATCCAAGTCGCGCCTTGTCATTGAAAATTGTCAGTTTCAATGACCTGTCGCATGAACTGTCTTTTGCAGTCAGTCACGACAACAAAATTCTCAAAGAGTTGCTGAACGAGTTTGTTTCTCATCGCACCGGGCAATTGCACTTGGAACATTTGCTCAGACCCATGGTGTGACGTACAGCATGCAGCACACCCCCTTGAATCAACGTTTCATCTGGCTTCACTCCCCCATGGTGCTGATCGCAGCATTGGTATTGGGGGGGGGGGTTGGATTTTTTTCGCCACATCGAATTTCCGCCATTTATTTTTTGGCAGAAATGTACCTCGATCTGTTGCAAATTTTGGTCGTGCCGCTGATTCTTTGCGCCATCATACTGAACGTACAAGCGATGTTCAGCGAAAAAACTTACGCCAAGACCAGCGTGCGTGGGTTATCTGGACTGGTCTTCATGGCGATCCTGCCCGCATTGATGGGCATGGCGGCAGCCCATGCTTTTCAACCGGGTTATGACTTGACCAAAGAGAATTTGTGGCGCATTGAGAAGGTATTGGGTGGCAGTAACATCGACCAGGTCAGCCGAATGAGTTTGTTTTCAGATTCAATAGACAGTCGGCTGCCAGGTGTGGATGGGCTGATCGGGGCTTTTTTGCCAAGCAATATTTTTCAATCCCTGGCCCAAGGTGAAGAAATAAAAATTGCAGTCTTTGCCATCATGTTTGGATTTGCGGTGGCCTTGCTCAGCTCTCGGCTAAAAGAGGACTTCAATCAATCCTTGGTGACTGTGATTTCGGCATGTTTCAAGATCAGCGCCATTTTTAGGCACGCTTTGCCCTTGGTCGTCTTTATTGTCGCAGCCCATTTAAGTGCCGCCTTGGGCATGGATGCTTTGATGCTGATGGCCAACTTTTTGTTGACATTTTTATCCGTGTCTTTTCTCTTGTGCGTTTTGTCTTTTGTTATTTTGAAATTGCGCTCAGATGCCAGTCACCTGGAGGTGCTGTCTTCGCTGCGCCCCACACTCAGCATGTCCATGGCCTCTGGCGAGCATTCATCGGTGTGCATTCCTCAAATGGTTGAAACCTTGTCGCTGCGGCTGGGGTTCGCACAGGATAAGGTGGAGTTTTTGGTGCCGTTGGCAACTTGTTTCATCAGATCAGCACCCATCTTGTATTTTGCGATGGCCACCGTATTTGTGGCACAACTGTATGGGCACCCCATCAGTCAATATGAGTGGTTGATCATCTTGGGGATGTCCATGGCCCAGGGGTTTGCCTCTATGGGTTTGAACGGTATGAATAAGTTGTCTCTGTTGGCCGTGATTTGCAATCCCCTGGGTCTACCCACGGAAGCGGTTGTCTTGTTGTTAATGGCGGTGGAGCCCATTTGTTCATTTATCAGTGGTTTGACCATGGTCATGACGCAATGTGCGTATGTGGCGTTGATTGCCAACAAACCGATTCGGCTTTGACCATGAAGCCCATCTCACATGGTTCGGGCTGGAGCAGTAACCCATGGTTGTTCATTGGGTTTCCCGTGTTGGGGGCCATGGTGGGCTGGCTCATCCCTTCGGCTGCTTTGTGGTTCAACCCCATATTGAAAATTTACGTCGACTTACTCCACCTCTTTGTATTGCCTTTGATTTTGTTGGCGATTGTTTTCGGTTTGGCCAATTTTTCGCGTTTACCTGACTCCCCCCTGCGTTTTCTTGTTGCGGTTTCCATCGGCTTTGCTGGCCTCATGGCTTGTGGGTTGGTTGCGGTGGGTGTGGGTTCCGTGTTGCCACCCGGCTTGGGCCTGACGGAGGTGAACCGATGGAATTTGGGTCTTTTGTCCCTGCAACATGAGCCCATCTATGCATTGCGATTGTTCGAGGTTTCAGATGGCGCGCCTGAAGCCCTGTCTTATCGGTTCATTCCTGACAACTTGTTTCAAGCATTTGCCAATGAGGCCTTGGGTTTGGCAATGGTGGGCGCTTTGATTTTTGGATTGGGTTTTGCTTTGTTGCCAACCCGGGTCAGCAAACCCCTGTTTGACAAACTAGAGTTGATTTATCTGGGACTTGAAATTCTGATCACCACCATCAACAAGTTGCTTCCTGTGGTGGCTTTTGCTTACGCAGTTCAATTGATGAATGGCATTGGTCAAGGTGATTTGGGGTTGATCACGGCGTTCATGCAGCCTTTTGTGGTTTCTGTGTTGCTGTCCGCTGGATTTTTACTGTGGATGATTTCGTTTTCAGCAGATACCTCCCTCTTCAAAACCATCAATGTCTTGAAGGAGTCTTTGCTGATCAGTTTTTTGGCCAGAAATTCTGCGGCCAGCGTGCCCAGTGTCATTCATGGCCTGTGCGATGTGTTCGGATTTCGCCGCGCCATGGTCAAGTTTTTGGCGCCTTTGTTTCCTTTCTTTTTCCATGCGGGTGAGGTTATTTTTCTTACATTGCTGGCCTTGTTCGTCGCCAATTTGTATCAAGCTCAACTGACTGTTGGGGATCATTTGCACATACTGATGTTGTCGATGGCCTGCGCCTTTGTTTCGAGGGCGATGGTGGGCAGTGGAACTTTGATCATGGCAGGGTTGATGAACCAATTCTTTCAGTTACCTTTTGAGGCCGTACTCCCAGCATTTGTGATTATTGAGGTGGTTGTGGCGGGCTTCAAAACAGCACTGTCTGTTTTGCTTTCTTGTGCCGTGATTGCGGTGGTATCCAAAGGCTTGAGCCGAGAAATGCACTCAGATGAAGATGAAAGTGAATCGCTACCCCAGCACGCACCCTTGTCCTTTTCGATCGACAAAAACGCATTGATGTTGCTGGCCTTCATGGTTCTGGTCCTGCTGATCACTGTTTTCTCGATTGGCGTTGGTTTGGGGGCACGCATGCCGCAAGAAATTGCATTTTTTATGGGCTGTGAAAATCCAATTCATGCCTGATGTTCAACCTTAAGTGATTAATTTAAGTGCAGGTTATTTATTGGTTTTTTTCTCTGATTAGGATAGACTAGCCAGGCATGTTGTACAAAATTTCACACTCATTTCCTGGGCTTGCTGTTTGCTTCAAGGCACTGGTGATTTGGAGCGCCTGGATGGGCATATCGGCGTGCTCGATCATGTCTGCTTCCAAAAGTGAGCCCGCCATTTCGGTGGCCAAGTCTTTTCCGCCCAAATGGCCTGGCTTGGTTCTGAGTGCCGCGAACGATGTCAATGGCAACAGTGCGGTTGCCGTTGACATCGTTTTCGCTGGAACGGCTGAAGTTCAAACGATTCTTCAAAATAGCAATGCCAGCAAATGGTTTTCCTCTCGTGAAGGCACGATGAGGACATTCTCGGAATCACTGAAAGTGATTTCATTGGAGCTGGTTCCAGGCCAAACGGCCATGCTCAATAAGAAAGACTATTCAAAATTCATGTCAACCGGCGTTTTTATTTTCGCCAATTACTCAACGGCGGGTGACCACAAAAGTGTGATTCCACTCGACGACGCTGGCTATGTGATCAATTTGGAGAATCAAACTTTTAAAGTTTCTTCGGTTGGCACTGGTTCTAAATTTTGAATTTTTCATCATGACCGTATTTGCGCCACTCCCTCACATTCAATGGCATGAAGGCATGCTGTTGTCACCTCAGCATTTCCAACAAGAATCAGCGCGGGTAGACACCTTGGTGGCATGGCAGTCCTTGGGTGCCAACGCTTTGGCTTGGGGCGTCAAGCAATTTGACATTGATGAAAGTTTGTTGGCGAATGGCGTGTTGCGCGTCAATGCGCTGGAAGCGGTTTTTCCGGACGGCACGCCTTTTGTTTATAACGCTGAACACGACGCTGGTCATCCTCTGGAGTTGCAACTGTCCGATTGGGAGGACGCACTCTCCGCGGGTGAACTTCATGTGTATGTGGCTCTGGGGATCAACCGATCACTGAATGCGCCAGGCCAGATCAGTCGATTTCATGGCATTGAAGCGCCGGCGGTGAACGACGAAATATCAGAGGCGCTTCCAGTCGATTTGCCACGCATGAAGCTCAAGGTGTTGTTGATGGCGGGCGAAAGACCCTCATCCATTTACAGGGCCATGCGGTTGTTGTGCATTCGCAAGGAAAATGAAGTTTATGGCCTTGCGCCAACGCTCCCCCCCTTGCTGAGTTTGACATCTGAACACCCTATTTGGCAAAGCGTGGTTCACATCGTTGCGCAATTGCGGATCAAGGCTTTGTTTTTGGCCAAACTCACCAGCTCTCCGTCTTCTCGCTTAGAGGAAAGGTTGGATGCACTGGAGCAGCGCAACAAGCTTTCTGCGTTGGTTCAAGCGTTGGCGGGTTTACAGGCGGTCCTGAGTGCCCCAGAACTACCGCCATTTCTGCTGTATGTGTCACTTTGCAATCAGCTCGGCGTGTTGAGCACCTTGCGTCCCGGCGCTGTTCCCATTCAAGTCCCGAGTTGGCAGCATGATGATCCTTTGACGTCTTTCGAGCCCGTTCTTGCAGAAATGGAAGACCTGATGGCGGAAGTCAGTCAAGAGTGGCGTCCCTTGGTCTTTGGTTTCGATGGCAGTGTGTTCTCTTTGCCTGGAGAGCGTTTACCCAAATCGACTCACTTTTACATTGGCTTGCGGGGTCAAACGGATGCTGAATTGACCCAGTGGATGAATGGCGCTGTGATCGGCTCTCAAACGGTTTGGACATTGTTGAGTGATCGACGTGTGTTGGGTGTTTCACGCAAAAAGGTTGAGCAAGTTGAAGAGTTGGGTTTGCGGGCCAGTTCGGGCTACACCATCTTTTCTGTGGAAATGCGGGAAAGCTTCATCGTGACCGATCAGCCTTTGCTGATCAGCAACGTGAATGAGGCCAATTTAATTCCTCGACCACGAGAAATCGTGCTGTTCGAGAAAGCCAGTAAATGAACCTTTGAAGCGGGAAAAGTATTTTCATGCTCTCTTCAGCCATCTCTTTGCAACAAACCGGGCCGTCCTCGCGCATTGCGGGTGGAGATGATCTGTCTTCAATTCAATTTCGCGATTTTTTTCAAGTTTTACATCGTGCCTCCCAATTGATTGGGCGTGTCAGTGAAGGTGATGCGCTGGAAGCAACCCAGACCCTGAGCAAAGATTTGCTGCAACTCATTGAGTTGCAAACCTTGGAAGCCAGACGCTCAGGCGGATCCGCTGCGATGGAATATGAATCGCAAGCGCGTTACCTAAAAGCTGTACTGGCTGACGAAATTTTGCTCAACTCGGATTGGGCTGGCCGCGAGCAATGGCGCCACGAGTTATTGGAGGCGAAATTGTTCAAATCCAGTCATGCCGGCGAGCAGGTTTTTTTCCAGATTGATCAACTGCTATCTGCCCGCGAGCCTTCTCAGCGCCCATTGGCAAAACTCTACTTGTATGTGATTTCCTTGGGCTTCAAAGGACAGTTTCGAGGGGACGCTGATTTAAATAAATTGGCCAGTTATAGAACCGATCTTTTTCAATTTATCTTTCAGCGCCCCGCTGAATTGTCTGGTGCAGAAAGACGATTGTCAGAAATACCCTATGACAACACGCTTTCACACTTTGCATCGCGCCGGCTGCCCAAAATCAGTCGTTGGTGGATCAATTTCGCATTGATTTTTGCCGCCATCCTGGTGTTGTCGGAACTTGTGTGGTTATGGCAATCGTGGCCTGTTCGCAAATCGCTGGACGTCACGGTGGGAAGTGCCTCTGAAATCCACCTGTCTTCTCTGCGCAGAGGACAGATATGCTGAATTTTCTTTCGGAAAATATGGTCGTTTTGACACTTGCTGCGCTGGCCTTGGTCATATTGCTGGTGATCATTTTTTTGCTGCGTGTGGCCATCAAGCATGGAAAACAAACTGCCAGTGGCGCTTCCAATGCGTCTGTTGCACCCACGATTCAAATCAGCTCCCTGAAACAATCTTTTCGACGCGCTGTTGAGTTGATCGAATCCAATTTGGCCGAGCGATCAGAAAGGTATAACCTTTCTTGGACCTTGGTCATCAATGGCGCCGGCCCGGATGATTTGCCTTTGTCGGCCAGTGGGTTGCAAAGTGCCATGAGCAGTGATTCAGCCATCACGGCTTCGGTGGACGGTGTGGGATGGGGCTTTTATGACAAGGGTGTGGCTGTCCAATTGCAGTCCAATCAGTTGGGAGATCCTGACAGCAAGGTCTCACAGGGCGTTTGGGATGAATTTCTAAGCCTGTGTCGCAGTTACAGGCCTGATCGACCTTTCGATTCAATTGTGTTCACGCTGCCGGCTGCATCGCTGATGGATGCGAGTCCTGAAAGCTTGGCTTCGCTTTTGGCAATGGCCAAGGGATTGAGCCGGCGCCTGTGGTTGGCACAGCACCGCTTTGCATTGCAGTTTCCGGTCTATATCGTTGTCAGTGGGTGTGAAAAGATTCCGGGGTTTGCGCGTTTCTCTTCGGCCTTGCCTTCGCCCATGCGCAGAAGTATTTTGGGATGGTCGTCGCCGTTTGAGTTGTCAGCGCCATTTCAAGAGCGGTGGATTGATCAGGGCATGGACGAAATTGCCATGACCCTTTCTGAAGCCTGCATGGAATTGAGTGCCTTAGAACTGCCAGAAAGGGATTGCTCTGAATATTTCTTGTTGCCGTCAGAGGTCAACAAGCTCAGGTCGGGAATTCATGCCTTCATGGATGAGTTGATGCGCCCCAGTGCCTATCACGACCCGTTTCTATTTCGTGGGTTTTATCTGACGGGTGACAGCAGCGAATCGGCTGTGTTGGTGGGGGCCGATGATTCGCCCTATGCCTTGGCTGACCAGTCGAACCTTTATCAGGTGAAAAATGCGCTCCAGCCCGCATTTCTCCGCGACCTGTTTGAGAAAAAAATATTCCCAGAGATTGGCTTGGTTCGCGCTTCTCGGACACAGAAATTGCGCCGACCCGCTGTGCACACGGCGGTTCGATGGGGAACCGGTGGCTTCGTTGCGGTGTGGTTGGTGACCCTGGGCTTGTCATCCATCAAAATCAATCACGTGGCTGGCGAGTTGGTGGGGGTCATCGAACAATTTAACCAAGAAACCAAAGATGCATTGCGCAGAAGCCGCGACGAAACATTTGACATTGAAAAAAGCAAAGACCGCGCCTTGCGCGCTTTGCGAATGCTGGATGCATTGAATGCA
Organism: Comamonadaceae bacterium; assembly: GCA_947448885.1. Lineage (GTDB taxonomy): Bacteria > Pseudomonadota > Gammaproteobacteria > Burkholderiales > Burkholderiaceae_C > Limnohabitans. The sequence goes on along the minus strand of CANFPJ010000014.1, from coordinate 17,087 downwards.
GGCGCTTTGTGGGCCTTGCCCATGCCTGGTTCATGGGGCTATGTGGATGACTTGAATTCAAAAGTACAAAAGCGAATTGCCGATGGTTTTGCAAAAACCGCTTTCGATCCCATTCGAATCAGCCTGAACTCCGCTGTGGCCGACATGACTGGGGCCCCGATTGACAGTGGCAACGGAGCGTTGCTGGCGACCTCCAACTGCAGCTTGCCAAAATTTTGGACTGAAAGAGCTTCTTCGACAGCCCAGCGCGATTTGGAGGTGGATGAGCAGGTTGAATTTGTTTTGTTGGAGCAATATGTCCGGCGAGCGGAGGACTTGCAAAGGGCGGTCACTGCCTTGGCCCGATTGACCGACAAAGAGCAAGCTGCCAATGGAGAAGATTTGCGGCTGCTGGTGAAAATTTTGATGGGCGTTGAACTCAATGGCAAAACAGGGCAAATCGCTGAAATATTTCGCAAGAGTGCACTCAGTGGTGGCATGGTTGATTTGGCATCGCTTCGCCAGGCTGCCAGTTGCACATTTGGCTTGATGTTTGATGAGTTGACAGAGGGTGTGTTGTCAAAAAATCACATGCTGAATGTGGAATCTCGGTATTCTGAGTTGATTGCACAAGTCAGCACCGAGACAACCTCTTCGTTTGACGGAACTTTGGGCATTCAAGCCTGGGACGAGCTCTCGGTGCAATTGCGTGACCAAGCGGCTTTTTTGCAAGCTGGCAAGGGCGTTTGGATTCAACGCCGATCGCCCCAATTCGGCGCCAATTTTGACAAGCTCATGCAAGTCGCAAAAGCCAACACGCTTTTAGGTCCTGCGGCGACAGATCCGGCCTTGAAGCGCCTGAACAATTCCTTCGCTAAATTTTTGAGCGAATGGGACAGCATTGCCAATGAAAATGCAAGTTCGTTGGTCGGCAAGTTGGAGTGGAATGAGAAAGACAATCGCTGGACGTTCAATGCTGACCGACTGGCTTTGTCAGAGACATTGAGCAAGATGTTGGCCTTGCCTTATGTGAAAAACAATGCCCCCAAGAAATTAACAGAACCCAGCAGTGCATATGTCAGTTGGGATCGCCAAAAACTGGATCAGGCCCTGGCTTATGGCGATACCAAAAGAAATTTGGAAAATGAACTGCTTCTGAAATTCCCCACCCAGTTAAAGCTGCAGGCCACCCGTTTTTTGCATGGGGCTTTGGCGGCCAAGGTTTTGGAATCCACTTCTCAGGCCATGTTGTCCACATCGCGGCCCGTTCAGCAAATCGCATTGCAAGACTCAGACCAACCCCGATTGGCCCGTCTTGTGGCCTTGCTCAACGATTTGGGCTCGGCTGATGCCGCATCAACGCTCAAGAACATCATTTCACGCGATGTCATGACCCGCCTTAAATTGCTGGACGATGCGTTCCTGCAGGCCAATTTGTTTTCCCCCAGAGACCCTGAGTTCAAAGCTTGGTCCGGTGTGGGTAACCCGATCGTTCAAGTTTACGAGGCTTCAGATGCCGTGGGCATGGCGGCATATGTGGCTCAACAAGTGGCCTACATTGAAAATGCGACGAAAGAAGCGGAGCCTCTTTTGCAAATTTTGAGCAGTCTGCAACCGAATCACCCATTGGTGCAAAAGTGGGTTGGTTTGACCAGCGATGTGGCCCGAAGCAAGTTGAAAAGTCCGACCAGTTCTATGGGGGGGTTGGTTCAATTCTTGCTCAACACCAGCATTGATGTGGACTTGACCAATTGCATCGAACGCATGTCGAAGGTCAGCACCTCCAGAAGAAGCTTTGATCTGTTTTCTGATCGTTTGCAGTCCTTGCAGTCCGGCTTGCTGTATCGATGCAATGCTTTGAAAGACCAAGAGCGCAAACAAACGTGGGCACAGTTTTCTAGTTCGTTCAATCGTGATTTGTCAGGCCGATCACCTTTCAAAATGCCGCCCAGCCCTGGGGCAGGTTCTGCTGCAGGTGGTGCCATCAGGGCAGAGTCGCCACCAGCCGATATGGACGAGGTGGCGTCAGCACTGACCCAATTTGATCGCGTACAAAAGGCCCTGAGCGATGTGCCACCATCATCGGGTGGCGCAAAGTCACCCATGGCTTATCCGCCGCACATCAAAAAATTTGAAGAACAATTTTCAAAGGTTCGCCAACTCTTGGCGCCACTTTTCCCTGCAGAGCCTGGCGCAATGGCTGGATACGATTTGAATGTGGATTTCAGGGCCAATACCAGCGATGAAAAAGAGGGTGGGCGCATCATCGATTGGTCTATCTCTTCAGGCAGTCAAACGTTGCGCTGGAGAGACTCAGGAAAGGCGTTGTATTGGGAACCGGGCATGCCCATCACCCTGTCCTTGCGGATTGCCAAAGACAGCCCACTCAAACCCAAGTTAGAGGTCAAGCAAGCGGACATGTCCATTGATGACAAAACGGTCACCTACCGTTATGCCGACCCCTGGGCGTTGTTCAGTATTTTGGCGGTTCATCGTGAAATGGATCGCAATCCCCGCGCGGATGGGCGTGCCCAGTTATTGCGATTTGAATTTCCATTGCAGGCGCAAAGCGATGATGGCAAAAGCCTGGGGCCTGAAACCCAAGCGCGTGTATTCATCAGGCTGGGCGTCAGCCCTGCGGGGAAAAAAACATGGTTGACATGGCCAGCTTCATTCCCAACCAAAGCGCCTGATTGGACAATGCCTTGATGAATCGGTCATGAGTTCAGATTTACTTTTCAAAATCGGTGATCTTTTATCGCCCATTGCCGCAGAACCGCCTTGTGGTGCTTCTTTGCGGTATGACCCCATCTATACCGATATTCGCCTGGCCCGTGAGGAGGATGATCCCAATTTACCCATGCGGCAATGGGAGCGGCCGCTGAAAAAAGCCGATTGGTCTTTGATCGAGGGCCAATGCTTCAATGCCCTGGCCAACAAGTCCAAAGATTTGCAATTGGTCGCCTGGTTGGTCGAGGCTTGGATGCGCCTGTATGGCCTGCAGGGTTTGGCTGCGGGTCTTCGTGGCTTGCACGATTTGTCTGTGTCGTTTTGGGATCACATCCATCCCCAGATCATGGAGGGTGATGCTGAGGCTCGAAAAGCGCCCTTTGAATGGCTGAGCGAATCGCTTTCAGTCAGTTTAAAGATTCACGTGGTGATGATGACCATTTTGGAGCGCAGTCCCTCCAAAATCAGCCTGGTTGAGTGGGACCGTTTGACCGCTGAGGATGTCCATGCCCAAGATATTCTTCAGCCCAAAAAAGAAAATTTATCGACGGATCCCAAGGTAGAGCCCATCAGCCGTGCGGAGTTGTTGTCTCTGGCCCAAAACCCGGTGCACTCGAAACCATTGTTGTTGCAGTTGGCACAGGTTCGTGAATGCATTCAGACTGTCCAAAATTTACAAAAATTTCTCGACGAAAAGTTGACCATGGATGCGCCCAACTTGAGCAAATTATCATCTTGCTTGTCCGCATTTGAGCGGGTGTTGGCATCGTTGACCGCTTCGTTGGCCGTGCCCCCAGGGGACAATCAATCACCTTTGGCGATCGAATCAGAAGCGGTATCTGTTGAAAGTGATCAAACCATGCATGATCAAGGCGGGAATATTTTGAAACCCACGGAGGTGCAAACGGGTCAATGGCGGACGCGGGAAGAGGCATACGCCACATTGGAAGCCGTGGCCGCCTATTTGCAAAAGAGAGAGCCACACAGCCCAACCCCTTATTTGATCCAAAAGGCGGTTCGGTGGGGGCGATTACCGCTTCCTGAGTTGATGAAAGAGATCATGCGCGAAGAGGGTGACTTGAATCGAATGTCGCATTTGTTTGGACATGCCGATCCCGATTAAGCTGGGAGGCTTGAGCCTTTACCCAGACTGAAACCTGCTACCGTGTTGATGTGATTTTTCGGGTCAAAACCACATGACTGTCCATCGTCAATTTCTGCTGATCAATCCCAACACCAGTGAAGATACGACGCACCGCTTGTATCAGCACATCAGCCCTTGGTTGCCACCGGGCATTGAACTGGACGTGCGAACGGTTCAAAAGGGTGCCCGCTATATTTCTTGTGAGGCCAGCCATGCCGTTGCGGCCTGCGCATTGTTGGAGACTTGGGCCGACTATCTTTCGGTTCATCCCGCACTGGATGGGGTGTTGATCGGGTGTTTTGGAGACCCTGGGTTGTTTGCACTGCGAGAGTCCAGTGCCTGCCAGGTCACTGGCTTGGCGGAGGCGTCTTTTATGGAGGCTTCACAGCGTGGGCCATTTTCCATTGTGACTGGGGGTGTTCGTTGGAAACCCATGTTGCGGCGCTTGGCGTTGTCCTTGGGATTTGGCGATGCACTGCGCCACATTGAAACGGTCACGCAAACTGGCGCCGAGTTGCAAGCCGACCCCGATATGGCTGTTCAATGCCTCACCCGTGCTTGCCAAGCGGCCGCCTTGCCAGGGGTGAATTCAATTATTTTGGGAGGTGCAGGTTTGGCAGGGTATGCGCCCCTGATCCAGCCGCACGTTTCATTGCCACTGATTGACAGCGCTGAGGCCGGCATTCGGGTTTTGTTGGCCGGGGGACTGCCCCAGCCCTCGCGTAGCGCCAGTGGCTTTGAGGCACGCTTGAATCACTTGAACCCATCCGTGTTGTCTTTGGCTGACTGACTTGTCTTTTTTGAGCCGGATGATTCAAGACGGACTTGCTTGATGGTCATGGCACTGGCACAATCATTTCATGACTACATCACGCGCCAACGAAATCAAAGCCAAGGCCTTTCAATACTACGCTTTTGGCATCGCATGTTTTTCCGTCATTGTGACCATTGTTGTCACCGTCATGGTCATCGTTCACCGAAACAGTTCATAGGACTCTGAGCTGCTTCAGTTGATCCCTTTCATGGCATCGGCAAACAACGCGTTTTGATCTTTCAGGTATTGTTTGTATTCGGCCGGATTCAAATGTTTGATTTCGGCACCAAATAACTTTAAATTTCCTGAAATTTGGCTGTTGTATTTTTCAATGGCCTTTTGGGTGGCCAGATAGATCTGATCAATCACTTCTTTGGGCGTGCCCTTGGGTGCTGAGATGCCGTAATAAGCCGGCCCAGCGATTTTGTAGCCCAGCTCTCTCAGGGTCGGGACATCTGGCAATGATTTGAGCCTTTGCAGGCTGAAAACGGCCAAGGGTCGCAAAGCACCCGACTCCACGTGTGTTTGCACAGCGCCCACTGCGGCTGATGACAGTTGTACATGACCACCCAGCAAAGAGGTCACGGCAGGACCACTGCCTTTTTCTGGGATGTGGGTCCACTTGATGCCCGCTTCTTTGCTGAAAATTTCTGCCAACAAGTGGGTAATGCCCATGGCACCCGAAGTGGTGTAGTTGATGGTTCCAGGGTTGGCTTTGGAATACTCCACCAATTCTTTGAGATTTTTCCAAGGCGCATTTTTAGCCACCACCAACATCATGCCGCCCTCGGACAAGCTGGCGATGGGTTCAAATGAATCCAGTGAATATTTCACATCTTTATTCGCCAGGGGCACCACCACAATGGAGCCCGGTGATGTCCCCACCAGAGTGAGGCCATCTGGTTTGCTGGTTGCCACCGTGCTCGCGCCAATGGCACCACCCGCACCTGGCTTGAAAGACAACACGACGGGTTGCCCCAAAAATTCACCCAGGCGATCGGCGAATGGTCTGATCATGTTGTCCGTGTCTCCAGGGGCAAAAGGAATCACTAGTTGGATGGGCTTGCTGGGAAACGGTTCGGCCGCATGCGTTGGCAAGGTGATGGGCAGGGAGGCGGCCATGGTGAGCCATGCACCCCAATGCATCCATTTTCTGAGGGTGTTAAAGGTCATGGTGGTTGGTTTGTTGAAACCATTGAAATGAAATTTTGTCATCTGAACGCTCCTGGGGTTTAGTCGCATTTCGCGGTCATGCCGCCGTCAACAATCAATTCTGTGCCGGTGATGAAGCGCGCCTCGTCGGAGGCCAAAAAAAGCGCAGCGTTGGCGGTGTCACGCCCGTCTCCCACAAATGGCATGGGGATCCGGGCTTGGCGACGCTTCAACAAGGCCTCAAGATCACCACCACTTTGCGTCTTGGCCAGCACCGCATCGACCAAAGGGGTGTGTAACTGACCCGGCAAAATTGAATTGATGCGGATCCCTTTTTTGGCGTATTCAATGGCCACCACCCGACCAAATTGAATGACACCCGCTTTGGAAACGGCATAGCCCACTTGAGCAGCGCCGCTGAAGCGAATGCCTGATATCGAGGCGATGTTGACGATGGCGCCAGCGCCTTTTTGTTCCATCACCGGAATCACATATTTGCAAGTCAAAAAAACCGATTTCAAATTCAAGTCAAGTTGTGCGTCGAAAGTGGCCTCCGACATGGAAACCGGCCCTCCTGGCGCTGGTCCTCCCACGTTGTTGATCAAAATATCAATGTTGCCGTATCGATCCAGGCAGGCTTGAACCATGGATTGAACCGACTCAGCCAGCGTGACATCCGCCACATGGGGTGTGAAGTCACCGCCAAATGCGCTGATCATTTTTTGGGTGTCCACCATGGCTTGTGCATCGATGTCCACGGCAAAAACCATGGCGCCCTCTTGGGCGAAACGCACGGCGGTGGCTCGACCATTGCCCCATCCGGGCCCGACACAGCCAGCGCCGGTGATGATGGCCACTTTGTTGGCCAATCTCAATGTGGGTTGATGCATGTTTTGTCCTGATGGGGGGTTATCGGGTGGCGGCAATCAAACCGCCATCGACCACGATGCTTTGTGCCGTGATGTAGCGGCTCTCATCGCTGGCCAAAAAAAGCACCGTGTTGGCCACATCCCAAGCGTCACCCATGTGACCGGCGGGAACTTGCTTGTGGCGGTGCTCGACAAAGGCCTCAAACTGTCCGCCGGCATACTTGTCAGCCAAACGTTTGACCAACGGCGTGAACACCAGACCGGGCACCACGCAATTCAGTCGGATGCCCTTGTGGGCATACAAGACCGCTGTGGTTTGGGTCAATTGCATCAAGGCCGCTTTGCCCGCTGCATAGGCCACTTGTGGCTTGCCCACGTATCTCAGGCCCGCCACCGAAGAGATGCTGATGATGGATCCGCTGCCTTGGGTTTCCATGATGGGCAAAACATGTTTCATCGTTAAGAAGGCCGTCTTGACGTTCAAATCCATTTGGCCGTCCCATGTTTCTTCACTCATCTCCACTGGGCCGCCCGGTTCTGACTGGCCCACGTTGTTGACCAAGATGTCAATGCGACCATACATCTCCATGCAACTTTTCACCATGCTTTGCACATCTTGAGCGGAAGTCACATTGGCGGTCGTCACATGCGCTTGGCCCCCTGCCTCTTGGATGATTTTTTGGGTCACTTTGGCTGCGTCAATGTCTCGGTCCACACCAAAAACGATAGCGCCTTGACGCGCCAACAAAACGGCAATGGCTTTGCCATTGCCCCATCCTTCGCCTCGAGTGCCGCAGCCAGTCACCAAAGCTATTTTCCCGTCCAGTCTCAGCATAGGATTTCCGTGAATAGGTTGAAGTGCCTCTGGTCAGCGGCAGTGCATTCAATGGAATGTCGGCGTGAACTCCAACGGATAAACCCGTGGTGTCCACTGCACACTGCGCTTGGCTGAGGACAGGGGCCATGGGGATGCGCCCCATGGCTTCGCCACATGCTAGTTTGATTTTGAGCTGGATCAGCTAGGGTTTTCGATGGTTTGACGAAAATGGATGCATCCGCCCATCGAAAGGATCAAGGTCTGATGGGCAAAGACCAATGCACCATCAGTCTTCCGTGCCTTTGATGGTGGCGGTCACCTCACCCGTGTTGATGAACAGGGCCAGTGCTTGCGCCAACTGATCGGTTCTTTCCGAATAGCTGTGGTAGCTGGCTTTGCCACAGGGCTCAGTCCATCTGTTCCCACCCACCACGGTCATCAGTTGCCCTTTGGGCGCATTTTTTTCCGCATAGCCATACGGCGTCACACGGCATAAATCATTTTGATGGTGCAAATAAAAGAATGGAATTTTGGATTCCGCATGCTTGAAGCGATTCATCGATGATGCGTATGCGGTGTATGGGCCGCCGCCCGCCACCGATTGGGTGGCCGAGTGGATCACAGCCTGTACATCGTCAGGTGTCAAATGCGTGGACAACCAATGGCTGCTGATGGCGCCGTAACTGTGACCCATTAAGACGATTTGGTTGAGATTTTTGGTTTTTTTCAACTCCCTGATCAGCGCCAAGACGTCCTTGGCGTGTTGTTCGCTGGATCGATAGCTGTCGTCACATCCGCTGGGATTCGGTCCGCGAAGTCCCCATTGATCGGTGGGGCAATCCATGGTGACCGTGCTGATGCCAGCGTCATGCAGGGCAGGTCGCATTTTTTCAAAATGTTCCTGAAGGTAATAAAAAGTGGGGGCGCCATCTTTGGACTCAATGCGCGGAATGCCTGGCCAGCCAGGGAAGATCAACAGGGCTTTGCCATTGGGCTGCGGCGAGATTTGCACCAAAGCAGAGATCACCACGGCTTGGCCCGCATGATTTCGTTGAAGGTCGACCGTGATCACCTCTCTGGCCAAGGCGGAGGAAAGACCCAAGTGGGTCAAACAAAAAAGGAGCGCAGCGAAAATGCAAAATTGAAATTTGGTTTTCATGTTGAAGTGATCCATGGCAAGGGCCGACGTCTGCATGGCGATTCCATCCGGATCATGGAACACAAGGCCATGTATTTTAGGTGGAGCCGTCCCAGCGACGAAGGATTGCTGGGTGCCAAAATATTTCCAATTTCCCCATATCATCAGCCCATTGTCTAACGCCAAGCGCATCCATCCCGCGCTGCCTGTTCAAAACCAAAGGTATGTTCATGTCTCATCTTCCTGCCCCACTGGCATCTCTCAAATTCCCCGTCATTGGCTCGCCGTTGTTCATCATCAGCAACCCCAAGCTGGTGATTGCTCAGTGCATCAATGGTGTGTTGGGCGCCATGCCTGCATTGAACGCTCGTCCTGCTTCTCAACTCGACGAGTGGCTGGCCGAGATCACCGAGGCGCTGGCCGCCCACAACCAGGCGCATCCCGACCACCCTGCCGCGCCATTTGCCATCAATCAAATCGTGCACAAAAGCAATGACCGCTTGGAACATGACATGGCTTTGTGCGTGAAGTACAAGGTGCCCGTGATCATCACCTCTTTGGGCGCGCGTGAGGAAGTCAATCAAGCCGCGCACAGCTACGGTGGGGTGGTGCTGCACGACATCATCAACAACAAATTTGCCCACAAGGCCATTGAAAAGGGTGCGGATGGCCTGATCGCGGTGGCTGCTGGTGCCGGTGGGCACGCCAGCGTGAAAAGCCCTTTTGCGCTCATCCAAGAAATCCGTCAGTGGTTTGATGGCCCTTTGGCGCTCAGTGGCTCGATGGCTTCAGGTGGTGCGATTTTGGCGGCGCTGGCCATGGGCGCAGACTTCGCTTACATCGGGTCAGCCTTTATTGCCACCGACGAGGCGAGGGCCAGCGATGCCTATAAACAATGCATTGTGGACAGCAACTCAGACGACATCGTCTACAGCAATTTGTTCACGGGGGTGCATGGCAATTACCTGGCACCATCAATTCGCAACGCCGGCTTAGACCCCGAGCATTTGGCTGAAAGCGACCCCAGCAAAATGGACTTCGGTGGCGACAAGACCAAGGCTTGGAAAGACATTTGGGGCTGCGGTCAAGGCATTGGTGCCATTGACAAAGTGCAAAGTGCGGCCGCGTTGATCGCGCAGTTCAAGGCTGAATTTGAAGCAACCAAGGCGCGTTTGTTGGCCTGAACCCAAACCCGCCACGGCCCTTGGGGCCTGGACGTGACTGACGCCCCCTGTCATTGAGAAAGGGGCGAAGGAAAAGTGGTTCAGCCGAAGTGGCAGATGTAGTGGTAAGCCTCGGCCACTTGGATGTCAAACGACGAATTGGCCGGCACTGAAAACTGCGTGCCTGGTCCCGAGGTTTTCCACTCGTTGCTGCCAGCCACTTTGTATTGGCAAGAGCCCGCCACGCATTCCATGATTTCCGCCGCAGCGGTGTTGAAGGTGAGGGTGGCGGCCAGCACCACGCCCACCGATTTTTTTTCGCCATTGGCCAAGGTCACCGTGTGGCTGACGCACTTGCCGTCGAAAAACACATTGGCTTGGGTGGCGACACTGGCGCCTTGGAGTTGTTCGGTCACCATGGTCAGGCTTTCTTTTTCGAAGTGGGTTTGCGTGCAGGCGTGGCTTTGGCAGCACGCTCGTTTTTCAGGTTGGCGGCGATGCGCAAACGCAAAGCGTTGAGCTTGATGAACCCACCAGCGTCGGCTTGGTTGTAAGCGCCGCCATCGTCATCGAAAGTGGCGATGCGGGTGTCAAACAAGCTGTCGGTTTTGCTCTCGCGGCCCACGCACATGATGGTGCCTTTGTAGAGCTTCAAGCGCACCTTGCCGTTGGCGGTGGCTTGCGAGGCATCGATCAGGCCTTGCAGCAACTCACGCTCGGGGCTGAACCAGTAACCGTTGTAAACCAGCCTGGCGTAACGCGGCATCAGGTCATCTTTGAGCGACAGCACTTCGCGGTCCAAGGTGATGGACTCGATGGCGCGGTGACCCGACAGCAGGATGGTGCCGCCCGGGGTTTCGTAGCAGCCACGGCTCTTCATACCCACATAACGGTTTTCCACTTTGTCCAAGCGGCCAATGCCGTGCTTGCCGCCCAAGGTGTTCAAGTGGGTCAGTACTTTGGCGGGGCTCATGCGCACGCCGTCAATCGCCACCACGTCGCCGTGTTTGTAGGTCAGTTCAATGACTTGCGGTTTATTCGGTGCTTTTTCGGGGCTGACCGTCAAGCGCCACATGCTGTCGTCGGGCGCGTAATTGGGGTCTTCCAAAATGCCGCCTTCATAGCTGATGTGCAGCAAATTGGCGTCCATGGAGTAGGGCGCTGGGCCTTTGCGTTTGGCACCATCCACGGGAATGCCGTGTTGGTCGGCGTAGCGCATGAGCTTTTCACGCGAGAGCAAATCCCATTCACGCCAAGGCGCAATGATCTTCACATTGGGCATCAGGGCATAAGCGCCCAACTCGAAACGCACTTGGTCGTTGCCCTTGCCGGTTGCGCCATGGCTGATGGCGTCGGCCTTGGTTTTGCGGGCGATCTCCACCAAGCGCTTGGCGATCAGCGGACGGGCAATCGAGGTGCCCAGCAGGTATTCGCCTTCGTACAGCGCATTGGCGCGGAACATGGGGAACACAAAATCACGCACAAACTCTTCGCGCAGGTCTTCAATGAAGATGTTGCTGGGCTTGATGCCCATTTTGATGGCTTTGGCGCGGGCGGGTTCAATTTCCTCGCCTTGGCCGATGTCGGCGGTGAAGGTGACCACCTCGCAGTGGTATTCATCTTGCAACCATTTGAGGATGATGGAGGTGTCCAAACCACCCGAATAGGCGAGAACAACGCGTTGGGGAGCTAGTGTTTTGCCAGAGGCTGGCTGGGTTTTGCGCATGGGAAGCACCAGTGAAAAATCAAAGGCGCGATTCTAGGCCAAGCCCGCCCAAAGGGCGTTAAAAAGGCCGCGGATGCGGCCAAGGTGTGTTTCAGCTTTGCGGCGCAGAGCCTGGGGGAGGCGCACCGTAGGGCATGCCCACCGGCGGTGGGGTGATGTAGGTGGGCGCAGGCAAAGTGGCCGCCGCAGGGGGTGGGGCCATGGGGGTGATTTGCAGGCGCACCGAGGGGCCTGGGTCTTGCGGCATTTGCACACTGTATTGTTTGCCCGCAAACTCGTAGACCACGTTGTAAGCGGTGGTGCGGTTTTCGTAAAACACTTGGTTGCTGCAATTTTGGACTTGGCGCACTTCGTTGGCCGGTGTTCCCTCGACCTTATCGCCCAGCAAAGCCCCGCCGATCAGGCCCAACATGGTGGCCGCGTCGCGACCAAAGCCCTGGCCCACGCTGTTGCCAATGGCACCACCCGCAATGGCGCCCATGGCTGCACCAGCACCGGATTTTTGGCCCGGGGTGACCACTTGACCTTGGGTGCAGACCTGGCGTGGCACCGCCACTTGCTGGATGATGGGGGTTGTCGAGATGACCCGGCCGACTTCTTGGGCTTGAGCCGTGGCAGCCAGAAAGCACCCCATGGCCAAGGCCAGGGTCGAGTAATTCAAAGGTTTCATATTGATCATCCGTTGAGTGATGTGGGGTGAATCAAAGCCCGAACATGGGTTATTCATGGATAACGCTCAGCCAAGCCTCAGGGTTGACACCAACCACCACCCTTTGTCCCTTCACCAACACGGGACGCTTGACCAAACTGGGCCATTGCAGCATCAGCTGCTGGGCGGAGGCGGCGTCTGTGGCTTGCGCTTGGGTGACCGCATCCAGGCCACGCCAAGTGGTGCCTTTGCGGTTGAGCAACGCGGTCCAGTCCACTTTGGACAGCCAGTGAGACAAGTCTTGGGCGTCCAAGCCTTGTTTTTTGAAATCGTGAAAGTGGTGTGCCACCTGGTGTTGTGACATCCACTCGCGGGCTTTTTTCACGCTGCTGCAGTTGGGGATGCCGTATAGGGTGATGGGGGTGGAAGACATGACCCGAATGATGCCGCATTTTTCAGGCCTTTGGGGGCTGGTTCACAATCTCGGCATGAACCTGAACGATTGGCTGTCCCATTGCGAAAAATTGCACCCCCAAAACATTGCCATGGGTTTGGAGCGTGTGCAACAGGTGGCCCAGCGTCTGGATTGGCACTGGGCTTGCCCGGTGGTGACCGTGGCGGGCACCAATGGCAAAGGATCGACCTGCGCCATGATCGAGGCCGTGTGCCGCCAATCGGGTTATCGCACCGGGGTTTACACATCGCCCCATTTGGTGCATTTTGAGGAGCGTTGCCGCATCCAAGGTCAATCGGTGTTGGCACAAGATTTGGTGCCCCATTTTGAACGGGTTGAGCAAGCGCGCCTGGGCGAAGCCCTGACCTATTTTGAATTCACCACCCTGGCCATCATGGATTTGTTGCGCCATTCAGACCTCGATGTGGTGGTGCTGGAGGTGGGCTTGGGCGGTCGCTTGGATGCGGTGAATGTCGTGGACGCTGACGCTGCGGTGGTGACCTGCATTGATTTGGACCATACCGAATGGTTGGGCCCAGACCGCGAGTCGATTGGGCACGAAAAGGTCGGCATTGCAAGGGCAGGTCGACCCTTGATCGTCAGCGACCCCATGCCCCCGGCGAGTGTGCTGGCCCACGCCCAGGCCATTGGCGCAGACCTGTGGCTGCATGGGCGCGACTTCCATTTCAGCGGGGATCGCCAACAGTGGCACTGGATAGGGCGTGAGCGGCGTTACCACGGACTGGCCTATCCAGCCTTGCGGGGTGCCAATCAGTTGCTCAATGCCAGCGGTGCATTGGCCTTGTTTGAGGCCCTGCGCCAGCGTTTGCCGGTGACGGCTCAGTCCGTGCGCAATGGCTTGGCGTTGGTCGAGTTGACGGGCAGGTTTCAAACCCTGGCGGGTCAACCCACCTTGGTGTTGGATGTGGCGCACAACCCCCATTCGGTGGCCGCTTTGTTTCAAAACCTGGATGCGATGGGTTTTTATCCGCAAACCCATGCGGTTTTTGGTGCCATGGCCGACAAGGATTTGACGGCCATGATGGTGCGCATGGGTCCTTTGGTGACCCATTGGCATGTGTGTGATTTGCCAAGTTCGAGGGCGGCCAAAGCCGAGCAATTGGTGAACCAATTGAAAGGCCAAAGGGGGGTGGATGCCAAGCAGGTTTTTGCCCACGCCAGCCCGGCGCAGGCCCTTGCCGCTGCACAGGCATCAGCAGACCCCACTGATAGAATTGTGGTGTTTGGGTCATTTTTGACCGTGGGGGGCGTGATTGAAAACGGCTTGCCCAGCCTGAACGCCCCACATTTGAACAACTGAATCACCCATTCATGGCTTTTTTTAAATTTCGCATGCCCGGCCAGGCCTCTGCCGCCCAAGCAGCGGCAGCTGAAAACGCAGTGGCCGAAAGTGCCGAAGTCCTGCGACAGCGGGCCAGGCATCGCTTGCTGGGCGCTGCGGTGCTGGTGGTGGTGGCGGTGATTGGCTTTCCCTTTTTGTTCGATACCCAGCCGCGCACGGTTTCGGTGGACATTGCCGTCGAAATCCCCGATAAAAACAAATCAAGACCCCCTGCCAATCCCGTTGAGGTCGCGCCCACCCCTGTGCCTGCCCCGGCACCTTTGACCCCGGATCAAGGCTTGAGCGCCAAAGAAGAGGTGGTGGCCCCGACCACGGTCAATGCGGCCAAGGCGGCCCCGGTCGCATCCGCAATCCCCGTGACCCCATCGGCGCCTGCGCCGAGCTTGCCCGCACTCGCCAAGACCGCCGTCACCAAGGCGGAGGCCCCCAAAGCCGAAGCAGAAAAATCCCCAACCGCTGAAGCCAAAGACGGCGGCGCGCGTTTTGTGGTTCAAGTTGGCGCCTATGCCGATGCCGACAAGGCGCGTGAAGTTCGGCGCAAACTGGAAAAAGCCGGTTTGAAAACCTATACCCACGTTGCCGAGACCAAAGAGGGCAAGCGCACCCGTGTTCGTTTGGGGCCGTTTGCCTCCCGAGAAGAAGCTGACAAAGCGGCCGACAAAGCCAAACAACTCGAGTTCACACCGGCGGTTTTGAGCCTGTGAACTGGGACAGCCTGCAAATCTTGGACTTGGCTGTGGCTTTGGTCATGGCTTTATCGCTGGCGCTGGGTTTGTGGCGTGGTTTGTTGCGCGAAGTGTTGTCATTATTGGGTTGGGTGTTGGCCTTTTACCTGGCGCAATCGCATGCCACGGCGGTTGGCCAGTGGCTGCCCATGGGGGGCGCCAGTCCGGGCTTGCGAATGGCCTGTGCTTTTGTGCTGCTGATGCTGCTGGTGTTGATCGGCGTTGCGCTGGTGCTGTGGTTGGCCAAGGCCTTGATCACCGTGGTCGGCATGGGATGGGTTGACCGCATTTTGGGTGGATTGTTTGGGTTGTTGCGCGCCATGGTCTTGCTTTTGGCGACCACCGCGGCGCTGTCAATGACGCCCATGCAAAATGGGGCATGGTGGCAAGATTCGCACAGCGGCCCCTTGCTGTCTCAGTTTTTGGCCTGGGCCAAACCCTTGTTGCCTTCTGAATTTGGAAAGTACCTGCCCTGATGTGTGGAATCGTCGGCGTTGCCAGCAACGCACCTGTGAACCAGTTGATTTATGACGCTTTGTTGCTGTTGCAACACCGTGGCCAAGACGCTGCAGGGATCGTCACCCAGTTGGAGCGCAAATTCTTCATGCACAAGGCCAAGGGCATGGTCCGGGATGTTTTTCGCACCCGCAACATGCGCGCCTTGCCGGGCCCGATTGGTTTGGGCCAGGTGCGGTACCCCACTGCAGGCAACGCCTACAGCGAAGAAGAAGCCCAACCCTTTTACGTCAATGCGCCCTTTGGCTTGGTGTTGGTGCACAACGGCAATTTGACCAATGCGCAAGCCCTCAAGTCGGAACTGTTCTCTGCCGATCACCGCCACATCAACACGGAGAGCGACTCCGAGGTGTTGCTGAATGTCTTGGCCCACGAGTTGGAACACACCACGCGCGGTTTTCCCTTGACACCCCTGCAGGTTTTTGCCGCTGTGCGCGGCGTGCAAGGGCGCATTCGCGGCTCTTACGCGGTGATTGCCATGATCGCTGGCCACGGCCTCTTGGCCTTTCGCGACCCCTATGGCATCCGCCCCTTGTGCATGGGGCGCAGTGCCGATGGCACCGTCATGTTGGCCAGTGAATCGGTGGCCTTGGAAGGAACCGGGCATCATTTCGAGCGCAACATCGCGCCTGGTGAGGCGGTTTTTGTGGACCTGCAAGGCCGGGTGCACGCCCAGGTCTGTGCCGATGCACCGATGCTGAGCCCGTGTATTTTTGAATTCGTTTATTTGGCCCGGCCTGATTCGGTGCTGGACGGTATCTCGGTGTACCAAGCACGCCTGAATTTGGGCGAAACCCTGGCCAAGCGCGTCATCTCGACCGTGCCGCCCAACGAGATTGATGTGGTGATCCCAATCCCCGAGTCCAGCCGCCCCAGTGCCACGCAATTGGCCCATTTGCTGGGTTTGCCCTATCGCGAGGGTTTTGTGAAAAACCGCTATGTGGGGCGCACCTTCATCATGCCCGGCCAAGCCGTGCGCAAGCGCTCGGTGCGGCAAAAGCTCAATGCCATCGTGAGCGAGTTCAAGGGGCGAAATGTGCTGCTGGTGGACGATTCCATCGTGCGCGGCACCACCAGCCGCGAAATTGTCCAAATGGCCCGCGACGCAGGCGCCCGCAAGGTTTACATGGCCAGTGCTGCACCCCCCGTGCGCTACCCCAATGTGTATGGCATCGACATGCCCACCAGCGATGAATTGGTGGCCTACAACCGAACGGTGGAAGAAGTTCGCGCCATGATCGGCTGCGATGCCTTGATCTACCAAGACGTGGACGGCATGAAAAGTGCGGTGCGCAGGGCAGCGTCTGACCCCGCCAGCATCCAAGGCTTTGACGCTTCCTGCTTTGATGGCGTGTATGTCACCGGGGACATCACCGCCGCTGACATTGCCCGCATGGGCGCTCAGCGCAGCGCGCAAGATGAAAACGACACCGATGGCTCACGCCTGACCCTGCCCAACCCAGCCACCGCTTGACCCATGTCTGATCAACCCTCTCCATCCGAATTGCACCGTGACACCCAATCGGTGCGTGCCGCTTTGGCGCGCAGCCAGTATGGTGAAAATTCGGAAGCCCTGTACCTCACCAGTGGTTATGTGCAGCCCGATGCGGCCACCGCGGCACGTCGATTTGCCGGCGAAGAAGAAGGCTACACCTATGCCCGTTTGGGCAACCCCACGGTCAGCAGCATGGAGCAACGTTTGGCGGCTTTGGAGGGGACCGAGGCTTGCATCGGCACGGCTTCTGGCATGGGCGCCATTTTGCTCATGTGCATGGGCTTGCTCAAAAGCGGCGACCATGTCATTTGTTCCCACTCGATGTTTGGTTCCACCATCAAACTGATTGGCGG
>CANFPJ010000013.1 GCA_947448885.1 Comamonadaceae bacterium | reverse complement strand
CTCGGCGGTGCCCAGTTGCTTGAACTTGAAACCACGCGAGGCTTCGTCATAGCTCACGGTGATGGCGTCGATGGCCGTTTTGGCCGCAGTCGTCGGTGACTTGGTGAGGTTGAAAGCGGCATTGGCTGCATTGGCCAAAACGACTTGGTCATCCACTTCTTTTTGCAAAGCGGCGACCACTTGATCGGTGGTCAGCTCTTCCATTTTTTGTCCCACCGGATAAAGCGAGGTTTTGCTCAGGTCCAGCGACAACTCGTTTTGAGCCGTGCCTTGGTCATTCACCCCATACATCAACACCATGGGCTCTGAGGATGTGGCGTTGCTCAAGTTCCAGTAACGCTGGTCACCAAATTGTTTGTTCAATTCGTTGGTCAACTTGCTGGCGATTTGCGAGCCCGTGAGGCTGGTGCCCTCCAAAGAGCTCATGTCCAAATCAAGGGGGTTGGAGCCGTCGACCGAGACGCGCATGAACTTGGTCAAACTGGCCTTGTCCTTGGCCGACAAACCGGTGAAGTCGTGCGGGCTGTCGGCAGTTTTGAAATAACTGCCCACTTTGGCGCCACTGACCGCTGCTGGCACCGAGTCGCGCACATCGGTCAATTGGTTGAGCGAGAACATTTTGGTTTTGGCGTTGACCAGCAAGTCGCTGACCGCACTTTCGGGCTTGAGCTCGCCGTACTTGTTGACATACATTTTTTCGCCCAAGTCGTTGGTCGACTGCTGCAGCGAGGCCTGCACCAAGCTGTCGCCAATGTAGACATAGGTCTGCCATTTGTTGGTCGGCTGGCTGGCCGAGGCGTTTTGGGTTTTGACGTAATACACCGTGGCCAGGTAACCGTTGCCGCCTTTGTCGTACACCGTCAAGGCCGTGCTTTTGTTGTAGGTGTTGGGGTCGTTGCGGTTGAAGTCGCTGTTGATCACCTTGGCGTCGGCTGGGAAGTTCAAGCCCAATTGCACCAGCGAGGTTTCACGCGCTTGGCCGGTGGTTTTTTGCGGAATGCTGAGCACGTTTTGGTCGTTCAAGTTGGCCTTGCCCGAGCTGTCGACCGATGCCGCCATGAGCCGTTGTCCGGCCGAATTGACCACGTTGTATTGGTCGTTCATCATGAACGCGCCATTGCGGGTGTAGATGTCTTGAAAGCCGTCGGCCGATTTGAGCGGGAAGAAACCGTCACCCGTAATGGCCAGGTCCAAGGTGTTGGAGGAGAAGCTCACATTGCCCTGGCTGAACTCTTGGGTCACGCGTTTGAGCGACACACCTTGACCCACGGTTGAAGACGCTTTTTGCAAGGGCGATGTGGCAAAAATATCGCCGAAGTCGGTGCGCGAGCGCTTGAAGCCGATGGTGCCCGCGTTGGCAATGTTGTTGGCGGTCACGCCCAACTGTGCGGTGGCGGCATTCAAACCGGTGAGTGCGGTAAAAAAGGACATGGTGTGGTTTCTCCGAAATGTCTGGAAATGTCTTCAGGAATTCAATAGCCGACGCGCTTGACGTCCACCAAATTGATGGTTTTGCCGCCTGCGACTTGCAGCAACCAGGTGTTGTCGGCGGTGCCGGCGTTGCTCACGCCCGTGACCACCGACATGGTGTTGACGCTGACCGGGCCGGTTTTGCCCATGCTGGTGGCTTTGGCGGCAAAGCGGTATTTGCCATCGGGCAAAGGGTTGCCCGCGTTGTCGGTGCCGTCCCAGCTGACCAGTGCGTCACCCGCGGTTTGCGGCCCAAAGCCCATGGTGCGCACCACGCGGCCCATGTCGTCTTGCACTTCGAGCTGCATGCCATCGGCGCCCACGGGCAAATTGATCATGGCCTCCATCGATTGGCCATTGGCGTTGACCGCCCAACCATCGGGCACCGCCACTTTGCGACCGATCAAGGCCGCGCCCGACATCATGCGGTCGGCTTGCATGTTGGACACCATGGTGTCCATGCTGGTCTTCATGGCCGTGGTGGCCTCTAATTGAGAGAACTGCGCCAACTGGGCCACAAAGGCTTCGTTTTTCACCGGGTCCAAGGGGTTTTGGTTTTTCAACTGGGTGGTGAACAGGGTCAAAAACTGTTGCTGGCCCATTTGCTCTTTGACCGGCGTGGCCTTTTGCTTGGCTTGGTAATCGGAGTAGCTCACGATGCCATTGGGCAGGGCGGCGGCGGATGTGGTGGCCATGGTGGTGTGCTTTCAGGTGAATCAGGCTTTGGTGATGTCAATCGTGCGCGACATCAATTGCCGCGCGGTGTTGATCACTTCCACGTTGTTTTGGTAGGAGCGCGAAGCGGCCATCATTTCGACCATTTCTTGCATTTCGTTCACGTTGGAGAGGTAGACAAAACCGTTTTTGTCGGCCATGGGGTGGCTGGGGTCGTACATGCTGCGAATGGGCGTGGGGTCGTCGACGATTTGGTCGACCTTCACACCGCCTTGGTTGGGAAATGCGCGGTTGGTCATTTCTTCGCTGATCAAGGCCTTGAACACCGGGCGCTTGGCGCGGAAGGCATCGGCATCGCTGCCGGCCATGGTGGTGGCGTTGGCCAAGTTGGACGCGGTGGTGTTCAACCGAATGGTTTGCGCATTCAGGGCGGTACCGGCAATGCCAAAAACGCTGTCAAGGCTTCTCATGGTTCATCACTCCCCTTTGAGGGCTTTGCGGATGGAGCCAATGCGGTTTTCCAGAAACTGCAAGGTGGCTTGGTAGTCGGATGCGGCCTTACCGTATTGGGCTTGCTCCACATTGATCTCAACGGTGTTGCCGTCAAACGAGCTGTTGAAGGGCACCCGAAAGCGCATGCCGTTGTCGGGGGCTTCGGCCAAGGCGCTGTAATGTTTGTCGTGGGTGGCGTTCAAATATTCTTTGCCCGCTTCTTTGAGCATGGCTTTGAAGTCCAGGTCTTGGGCTTTGAAGTTGGGGGTGTCGGCGTTGGCAATGTTGCGTGCCAATACCTCCATGCGCTGGCTCCTGACTTGCAGGGCCTTTTCATGGATGCCAAATGCGTTTGAAAACAGATTCATCGCCATTCCTTTGCCAACACACCACCGCTTTTGCGGTCCCGGCCCTCAAGTCTGAGAACCTCGTGTCGATATTTGCAAGAGTTGTGCCATGGGTTTTTGACACCTGTGGACCGCTTTTGGCGATGTTCAGCGGCAAGCGCTGTCCGTTTCACCGCTCAAGCGGCAATGCTTTGCCGCTGCGGGTGCTCAACGGATTTCGTTGTTCGACTGATAGGCACTGACCCGAATCGCCTGAGCGCGGGCGGCGGCGGGGGTTTGTCCGTTTTCCGCCTTCAACCCCAAACGGTCATTGGCGTTCTGGTGCAAACCCTGCAAGATGGATGCCCGGGTGATGGGCGCCTTGGTGTCGCGGTTGACATGCAAGTAAGGGGCCTGGGGGCCCGCAATGTTCAAGTTGGCGTCGGGCCGGGTTTCGTTGCGCGCCGCGGGCGTGAGCACGGTGAGGTACAGATCGTCCAAGCCGGCAGGGCCAAAATTTTTCAATCCCGTGTCGTCAAAGTATTTGCCCACCATGTCTAACTGTTGCAACACGCTGTGGCCCAAGATGGCGCGCGGGTTTTGACCAAAGCCCGCGCTGGCGGCGCCGCGATCGGGCCCATCGCAAAACTGAATGATGCCGTGGCAGCGGTTGTTGGTGGAGCGGGGGTTCATGCCGTCGCTCTCCATCAGGGTCAGGCGGGCGAAGTCGTCGGGCTTGAATTTGTGCTCTTTGGACATTTGCAAAATTTTGTCCATCACGGCTTGTTTTTCGTGCGCTGGGATGAAGCCTTTGGTGACGGCCCGGTCCAGGGTTTTTTCCAACACCGGGTTGGCGCTGACGTTGCCACGGGCTTCGAGTTGGACTTGGGCCGTGGCCGCCACGCCGGTTTGGGCTGGGTTGGGGTTGGCAGGTTTGGGCAAGGCCAAGTTGGCCTGGGTGTCAGCCGCGGGCCCGTTCAAGGCCTGTTGAAGGGCCGACAGGTTGATGCGCTGGCCGGGGTAGATCAGGTTGGCATTGGCCAAGTTGTTGCTGCGAGCCACCTCTTGGGCCAAACGCATGGATTCTGTTTGCCCGATATTTTTGCCAGAGGCCGCCATGAACTGGCGAACGATGCCGCTCAGGGTGTCGCCTGACTGAACAGAGACGCTGGCGGTCTGTGGCCCCAGGATGCTTGTCGAATTACCGCCAGTGCCCGATTGCTGCGCTTGGGTCAAGGCGCGTTGAAAAACCACCCCGCTGCCTGAAGATCTGGCCTGCGCACGCAGCTGCGTTTGTAAATGATTTAGATTGACATGCGATGTTTTAACGAGAGCTTTGGGGTCAATCACAGGGTTCATGGTGCGCTCGGTCAGGGTTGAAGGTGGCTGGCATCTAAATTGCTTGGGAGTGTGATGTCTTCAACGATTTGTCAAAACTTCAACACCCTTCACCCTTCACTTGCAAATGCTGTGCCCACCCCAACCCCTGCGAACCGTCACTTTTGACGCTGCCCTCCGATCGCCGAACCAGCCTTCGCGCGCCTGGACGGTGGCCGTGTTGGCCGGCCTGTGGGCCGGCTTGTCTGGGGCGCAAACGGCAGGTCACGCCCAACTGCAAGAGGGCGCGCGCCAGTGGGTGGCCGAACAAACCCAAACCCCCTTGGACGCTTTGCAAGCCACGCCCCTGGATCCCCGCTTGAACATCCCGGCCTGTGGCAAAAAAATTCAATTTGATTTGCCTTTTGGCAACCGCCAATCGGTGCGTGCCCGCTGCGATCAACCCGCTTGGCAACACTTTGTGCAGGTCATGACCCGCCCGGATGCGGTGCCGACTCCCCCCGCCAGCGCCGTCACAACGCAAGTGCCCACTGCGGCCAAAACCCAGCCAGGGCATGTGATGCGCCAGGTGTTGGTGGCCAACCAAGCCCTCAAGCGCGGCGCTGTGGCAAGCGCCCAGCAATTCAGTTTGGTGGAGATGGCTTTGCCCAGCGGCGAGACCAGCTACCTGAGCGACGCGTCTGCTTTGAACCACATGGAGCTGCAACGCGACTTGCCGGCTCAAACCGCTTTGCGCAGCTACGACCTGAAGGCCGCCCAAATGGTCCGCCGTGGCCAGCAAGTGATGGTCTCGGTGGGAGAAGGCAAAGGCTTTTTGATCACTTTGCGGGCCGAAGCCCAACAAGATGGCATCTTGGGCGAACAAATTCGCTTAAAAAACACCGAGTCGGGTCGATCATTGACAGCAGTGGTCACCGGCTTCAATGCAGCGAAGGCGATATAGAAATGAAAACCAATTCATTCTTTACAGCCATTACTGATTTATTCGCCGTCGGCGCTCAAGATTTCAAGCTTGGCACCGATAATTACCATGACGCGGAAAGAATTGCCTTTCCCTGTTGAAAGAAAGTGAGACCTTTCATGTCTGAAGCCATCAACAACCAATCCAGAATGTCGCAGTCGAATGCCTCTATGAGAAGCGCCATCGAAAAAGTTGATAAAAAGCAAAGTGCGCAAGCCCAAGCCACGCCTGAAGAGGCAGCACCGGTCAAAGCCAAGTCGAGCAACATCGATACCTTGTCTTTGAGCAATGTGGCTGAGCGCGTCAAAGAGCAACCCAGCTTTGACCGCGCCAAGGTCGAGTCCATCAAGCAAGCCTTGCGCGATGGCAACTACCCCTTGAACCCGCGTCGCATCGCGGAGAGCTTTGTGTCGCTCGAAAGAATGGTTCAAGGCTGATCCCCACCATGTTGGCCGAAGCTGTGCTCGCCCCTGAGGACACCCGCCACACCGAAGCCTTGGCTTTGGTGGACCGGCTGGAGACTTTGCTCGAACAAGAGTTCGACGCACTCAAGGCCCAGGACTTGGACCGGTTTGAACAACTGTTGGAACAAAAAAACGAGGTGCTGGAACAGCTCAGCACCCTGAGTGGCGTGCGCCAACCCGAAGATGCCGACCAACTTGGCAGCGAGTGGGACACCTTCAAATCGCGCATGGTCGCTTGCCGCGACATGCACCGGCGCAACGAAATTTTGATCGTGCGCAAACTCGACGCCATTCGCGGCACCTTGCAAAGCATGGTCATCGATGACCCGGCCAGCTCGGTGGAGGTTTACGACCGCTTGGGGAAAATCAACCGCTTGCGCCGACGCCGCGGTTACAGCGACGCTTAAGGCGCGCGGGGCAAACCCTTTTTCTCGTCCCCTGGCTCCATGCCCTTGAGCCAATAAACCCACGACAAAATCACCGCCACCGCGGTGTACATGTCTTGGGGAATTTCATCCCCCACTTCCAAACGCGCCAGCAAAGACAGCAATTGCGGGTCTTGCGACACAAACACGCCTTGCTTTTCAGCTTCGGCCAAGATCATGCGGGCCAAATCCCCGTGGCCCTTGGCCGAGACACGCGGGGTTTTGTGGCGCCCATATTCCAGGGCAATGGCTTGAAAGCGGTCTCTCAGCACAGGGTTCTCATGCCAAGGCGTCCACCACCAAGCCGCGCTGGGGAGCCGGCCGGGCCTGGTCGGTGCCAGGGCGTGGGCTGTTGTAGATTTGAAATTGTTGCAACTCCAAGCCCGCCGCACCCAGCTCCAACACCAGTTCCGTGGCATGCGAGCGCGCTTGTTGCGCCACATCTTCGCGCAAGGCCCACATGGTCAGCTCCACTTGGTGGCCGACTTTGATCAAGGTGTGCAACCACACCTCACCCAGCAATCGGCTTTGCGAATGGATGTCCACACTCAAAGGCGGGTTCTCATCGCCAGGCTGTCGCGGTGGGCGTTGAAAGTGCAACTCCACCGGGTCGGCGTCGGTGAAAGGCAACATCAAGCGCAGGTTGAGTTCGCCACGATTAAGGTCAATGGCCGATTGCAACTGGGCGGCTTCCAACTCGTTCAAGGCTTTGTGCAGGTCTTCAGACAGGCCATTGACCGAGGCCCCGGTGTCCTCTTCACCCAAGCTGCCCAACAACTGACGGATCAAAGACCGCGGCTCGTCCTCGACTTTTTGACGCTGGGAGAGTTGGTTTTCCACCGATCTGAAGTACGGCGCCAAGGCTTTGCGCAAACCCAGCGGCTGCAATTGGCCCATGGACAGCCCCAATCCAGATAAACGCGCCAACAGATCGGATTGGCCCACAGACAGTTGGGCGAGCTGGGGCGATTGCAAATCAATCATTTGCAACAACTGGCGAAAGGCCGCAAAACCCGGGGGCTGAAACACCAAGGTATTGAGCCGGTTGCTGGTGGCGGTGGGGTTGGTCACCACATCTGCGGGGACAAAGCCAGCGCCAGTGGGGACACCCGGGGCACCTTTGCCGCCCAAACCCGTCAGCGCCACATTGGTTTTGTCAGAGGCAGCGGAAAGATCTGACGGTGTTTGGATCAGCAGGCCCCAACCACCAGGATTGACCGAGACCCGCAAAAAAGGTTTGTCCCCCTCTTTGAGCACCCAGCCATTGGGCAAATCAAACGAAAAGTCTTTGAGCCACAAACGCACCCGGCCATCTTTTTTTTCGACCAAGGCTTGAACCACTTGGCCATCTTGCAGGCCCAATTGCTCGGCCATGCTGGTCTCGATCCAATGGGGCCGCATGTCCAGTTGGACCGGCGTGGCTCGCATCGCGCCCAATACACTTTCGGTACCCAACATGGTGTGACCTCCACTGCCGCCGCATGGCGGTGAGTGTCAAGGATAGCGCACCCAAGTTTTGCGTCGGTCTTCCACCATCGAGGTGCTGGTTGAGGCTGGCGCGGCCTCTGCCTTGGGCAGGGCTTGACCCAACTGCATTTGCAGCAGTTCAGTGGGGTTGGGCACAGTGATGACTGCATTGGCCAGCAACACCTTGGTCGAGCCTTTGACAAACGCATGGGGGTTTTGCTTGACCACCGCATCGCGCAAAATTTCGATGCGCAAGGGGCTGTTGCCCATGTGCAAGCGAATGATTTTGTCCAAGGTATCGCCTTCGCGGACGGTGTATTTGACGGGCGCAGTGCCTGGGCCGGTGGCGGCTGGCACGGCAGCACTGCTGGCACCCGCGGGGGTCGGTTCGGCGGCGAAGATGGGCTCAACAACGGTCAAGGCAGCCGCCAACAGGGCCCAGCCAAGGCTGGCGCGGATCAAGGGCGTGCGGTGGTGGTCATGCATGCGGTTCTCCTGAAATGTCATGGTGTGTAGGGCACGGCCACCCATTGGGCCGAACCCTTGGGCATCACACCGGCGATGGTTTTGAGCTCGGCACTGTAGGCATAGAGCGAGCGCACCTCGGCCAGGGTGACCCCTTCGAGGTTGCCCGGCTCCATGATGCGGGCGGGGATTTTTTGGCGATCGGCAATCACCAACACATCGCCCAAGCGCAAACCACTGAGGTGACCCGCGTTGATGCGCAAGGTTTTGCTCTGGTCGAGTTGGGCTTCAAATTGCGGCGGCAAGCAGGACAAACGTTCATCCATGGCGCGGTGAAAAGTCTCCACCACCGCTTGAATTTGCGCACTGACGATCGGCTCCAAACCCGATGCGGCCACACTCGCTTGGGGCAAGGTGACCCAATGTTGCTGGCTCAAGAACATCGCGCGTTCCATGCGGTGTGAGACTTCCCAACGCATGACAAAGGTCGGGTTGGCAGGCGACGATTGCGGGTCCAACCCCACCAGCACGTTCAAACGCCAGGGCAGGTTTTGCTCACCTTGGGTGAGCAAGGCTTTGTCGTAGGGGTTGGCATAAGACACCTTGTTGCTGACGCGCCAATGCGGCGACTGCGCCGTGCGGTGGTGAATTTGCTGGCGCAATTCGCGGGCGATTTGCTGCGCCGGAAAGCGGTCAGCGGGATTCAAATGTGCTGACACCGCCACGTCCAGCGTGACATGGTGCCAAGGGCTGGCGCGTTCGTGGCCGGTGCGCTCACAGGCTTTTTCGACCACGGCTTGTTTTTCTTTGGCCTGAACTTTGTCGACACCTGCGGGCAGGGGTTCGGTCAACACGCGCACCCCACGCACCAACATGCCAGAGGTAAAGCTGCTGCTTTCGCGCAAAGCCCCGGTGTGGTCAATCCACTGCGTGCTTTTGACCTCGGTGGGGCCTTCCATCGCGGTTTTCAGCAGCGATTGGCGCAAAGCGGCCAAGCGCTCCTCGGCCGAGATGTCTGCCATTTGCAACTTTTGTTGGGCCGCCTGCACATGGGCAGGGGTGGGGCCCGATTGGCCCCAAGCACCACCCATGGGCATGGCACACATCAGGGCCATGGCCCAGGGCAAGCAAGGAAGATGAGATTTCATGGGTGGCTTGGTGCAAATGGGTCGCGGATCAACGGCTGCGCAGGGCCAGTTGGCTCAAATACAAAGCACGCAAGTCCATCACCACCTGGCGGTCCAGCGACAGCGTGGTTTCATAAGTGTCCTCGCCCACCGGGGTGATGCTCACCAATTGGGCACCGTAAACCACGCCTTCGACACGGGCGCGAAAGTTATCGTTGATCACGGTCATGTCGGCCACGGTGGTGGTGGCATCGAGTTGCTGGCCATACACCTGTTCCGTCAGCGAGCGATAGGCATCCAATTTGGAGGCCCGGATGGCCAACAAACGCTGCTGCGAGGGGTTCTTGCTGTTTTGCACGCTGATCACCGAGTAACCGGTGGCGACAAAGGTTTCGCGTTTCTCCATCATGGGCGAAACCATGGACACGGGCGGCTTGGCCGGTGCAGGTTCAGCGGCCACGGGCGGGGTGACCACCGTGGTCTCCACGCGCATGGGAAAACCTTGACAGGCTTGGAGCAGCACCACACCGCACAACGACAAAATGCTGGAAATATGTTTCATGGCCACATCCTCTTGAATGAAATATCGCAGGTTCTTCTGACAGAACCAAGTTGTTAACAGGGTCCTCTCTCAGATCGGCATCAAGTGGGCAATCTTTACACCCCCGAGCCTGACAATCGCTGGTGGCGAATACTTTTGTGGACTTGCATGTTTGGCGTGAATGAACACAATGAAATCATTCACTATTTTGGACACCATGGCCACCCATTACATCGGTCACAGCGAAGCCGCGAATGCCCTGCGCGAAATGGTTTCGGCGGTGGCCCCATCCAACGCCACCGTGCTGATCACCGGTGAAAGCGGCACCGGCAAAGAGGTTTTGGCGCGCATGCTGCACGAGCAGTCGGACCGCGCCGGCGGGAACTTTGTGCCTATTAATTGCGGCGCGATCCCTGCCGAACTGATGGAAAGTGAACTTTTCGGTCATCGCAAGGGCGCCTTCACCGGTGCCGTGGCCGACCGCATCGGGCGCTTCGAGCTGGCCCATGGCGGCACCCTTTTCTTGGACGAGATTGGCGACATGTCTTTGGACATGCAGGTCAAATTGCTGCGCGTGTTGCAAGAGCGCAGCGTGGACCCTGTGGGGTCGACGCGACAGGTTGAGATCGATGTGCGTGTCATTGCCGCCACACACCGGGATCTGGAATCAGAAATTTCTGCCGGGCGGTTTCGCGAAGATTTGTACTACCGCCTGAACGTGATTCCGCTGGTCACGCCCTCCTTGCGCGAGCGCGCCAGCGATGTGCCACTGCTGTTGCAGCACTTTGCCAAGCGCTTTGCGGTGCGTGGGGCCAACCCCGTGCGTTTTCGCATGGACTTTTTAGAGGCCTTGCAAACCTATGCCTGGCCCGGCAATGTGCGCGAGCTGTCCAATTTGGTCGATCGCTTCAGCACCTTGTACGCTGGCAAAGAGCTGGATTTGCGCACCATCCCCTTGACCCTCCTGCCCAAGGGCTTGCACCCTTTGCGCGCCAACCTCTCACCGGCCCCGCTCCACTGCGTGGAGACGTTGTCGCCGCCTGCCACCGACGCTTTTGGTTTGCCCGAAGGCCTGCTGGAGATGGACGACCAGCCCACCTTGGAAGACCGCGAGGTGGAGAACATCATCATGCTGGCCCAGGGCCTGCCGCAATTGCCGCCGGATGGCATCTCGCTCAAAGAGCGCTTGGCCGATATCGAGCGCAGCATGATCGAGCAAGCCCTGCAACGCAGCCAAGGCAATGTGTCGCGCACCGCCAAATTGCTCAATTTGCAACGCACCACCTTGATCGAAAAAATCAACAAATACGAACTGAAGTACGGTTGATGTCCCGGTCATGGCGGCTGCGATCCACATGAAAAAGCGGGCTTCAAGCCCGCTTTTTACATGTCATACCGGGGCCCGCATCACGGGTCTTGGTATTGGACGGTGATGCTCATGCGCCGGTTGCGCGGGTCGCGCGGGTCTTTGGCGTTGAAAGGATCGGTATCGGCCACGCCTTCGATCTTGGAGAAGCGGTTTTCTTTGATGCCGTTTTTCTCCAGCATCTTGCGCGTGGCCTCGGCCCGCTCGGCCGACAACGACCAGTTGTTGCGCCCCTCGGGGTTTTGAAACGGCACCGCGTCGGTGTGACCACGAATGGCAATTTTGTTGGGCATATCGGCCAAGGAGGCCGCCACTTCATTGATCAAGGCCTGGGCCTTGCCCTGCATGGACACCTGGCCGCTGGGGAACATGGCGAAATCGGCTTTGTCAATGATCTCAATGCGCAAACCATCTTTTTCGCGGGTGATGGACACCTGCTCTTTGAGGTTTTCGAGCTTCTTGTTCTCGGACAATTTTTGCTTGAGCTCTTTTTCCAGCTTGTCAAAGTTGGCTTGATCGGCCTCGGCAGCAATCTTTTTCTTTTGCTCGGGGGTGAGCTTGTCGGGATCGGCGTTTTCGTTCTCGTTTTCTGGGCCCGGCTCGGTGTCGGGGTTGGGCCCACCCTCAGAGCGCGGGGTCAAGCGCTCGAGCAAAGCGGTTTGCTTGGCGGAGAAAGGAAAGCCGTCGGGGTCGATGATCGAGCGACCGCCCAAAATGCCGTTGGAGCCCGCCAGTTGACCAATCGCAATCAGGCTTTGCGATGTGGGCTTGAAGTAGTCGGCGATGCTTTTGCGTTGGTCGTCGGTGGAAGCGCCCAGCAACCACATCAACAAGAAGAAGGCCATCATGGCCGTCATCATGTCGGCCAAGGCGATCTTCCAAGCGCCGCCGTGGGCGCCGCCATGGCCATCGTCCATGACCTTTTTGATGACGATGACGGGCGCCGCTGATTCGGCCGGTGCCGCCTCGCCTTCGGGCTTTTTCTCTTCCTCGGTCGCCATTACTTGCCTCGCATGCCGTCAAAGACCTCGGCAAACGTGGGTTGGTTGTGGTGGCTGACACAAGCGCGGGCGGCTTCGATGATCAATGGCATGGGGTGGCCATGCAAAGTGCCGATGATGATTTGCTTGACCACTTTGGGCATTTCGCCCTCTTCGTCAATCACCTGGGTGAAACGCGAGGCAAAGGGCTCGACGATGCCGTAGGCCAAGAACACACCCAAGAACGTTCCGACCAGGGCGGAACCAATCAGGCCACCCAGCACCGGCGGAGGTTGGTCAATGGCGCCCATGGTTTTCACCACGCCCAACACGCAGGCCACAATGCCCAGCGCGGGCAAAGCACCGGCCAATGTGGCCAAGGCGCCCGAGTATTTGAGTTCGTTGTGGTGGTGCAGTTTGATCGCCGCGTCCATCACGTCCTCCACCGCATAAGGGCTGAGGTTGCTGGAAGAGACCACCATCAAACGCACGGTGTTGCAAATCAAATCCAGCAAATCGTGGTCGTGCAAGATCGGCGGGTGTTCGCCAAAGATGGCACTGGCCTCGGGGTTTTCGATGTGCGCCTCCAGCGCCACCGCCCCTTCGGTTTTCAGCGTTTTCATGATCTTGGCCACCAGCAGCATGACGGCCAAATAGTCTTCTTTTTTGTACTTCGGGCCCTTGATCACCCGACCAAAACCACCGAAGGCGCCCTTGAGAATCACGCCGCTGTTGCCGGTGATCATGCCACCCAAGCCAGCGCCGCCAATGATGAACATCTCAAACGGTGCGGCCTTGATGATGGGCGCCAAGGATCCACCGGCAATGATGAAGCCCCCGAACACACAAATCATCAACACAACCAAGCCAACGATAGCAATCATCTAACTCTCCAAACAAGCGGCACGACCCAGGGAAACCTGGGTAACGCACCTTATCAAATCGCGCAGAGGCGAGATTAACTGATATTTCCGCCGTTTGGCCCGATTGCCTGGCGGTTATGTCAGTTAAGCAAAGCGCCTGCGCGGGGTGAAGCGGGAATCAAATCAGGCACGCCTTCCCAGGCGGAACGGATTTCATTCATCAAACCAAAAATTTCTTCCAATGCATCCAAATCGTTTCGGGCATTGACATGCAATAAACGGCGGGTGACATAGCCATACAACTCATTGAGGTTGTTGGCCAAGTCGCCGCCACGCTCAAAGTCAAGGGCACCTTGCAGACCAATCACGATGCGGCTGGCGCGGGCAATGCTTTTGCCTTTTTCCACGATGGCACCGTTTTGAATATGGCCTTTGGTGGCGGCCAAGCTCTCGAGCAGGCCGTCAAACAGCATTTGAATCAGCTGTACGCCGTTGGCCGAAGCCACACCAGTGGTGACTTTGACGTCGCCGTAGGCGGCGATGGCTTTTTGATTGGCTCGCATATGAATCTACTCCTGAATTCGTTGGGGGACACGAGCAGATTCGGTATCAACGGCCAGAACTTGAGTCAAGCCGGTGTGGGCAATCGTGTTCATGCGGGCACCGGCTTGGCTTGGGTGGGCAGGCTTTGTCCCAGGGTCACGGGTTCAATGAACTCGGGCGCAGGCTCGGCAGGCATGGGCTGCGGGGCAGCGTCCTGTTGATCGAGGTGGCCATCAGCGACCACCGTGGATTCCGTGTTGACGGCATCCGCTGTGGGGTTGGCCGCATCGGCCTCTCCCTCTGCCACAGGCGCACCAGGGTCAATGGGTTCCATCAAAATTCGTGAGAACGGGTCTTTGAGCTCGAGTCCAGCCCTGGCGTACAACATCACGCACACTTGATCCAGGGTTTGCTGAACGCGCAAGCGTTCGATGGGTTTGTTTTGGGCATGTTCCACGCCGCATTGGTACAGGCTGGACAAATGGTGCAAAGGCATCCACGACTCGAGCGACCCGCGCGGCGTCGGGATCATGCGGTTGTTGACCGGCACGCCAGCGCGACCTTCGCGCTGGTCGGTCACGCCTTGCAAAAAGGTTTGCTCAATGTGCTGGCGCAGCACAGGCTCGTAATGGGGTTTGAGGTCTTGCACCAGCTTGGGGTCAAACCCGGGCAGGGGAATGCCACTCATGGCGTCCCACAGGGCCTTGCCCACCAACTCTCCAAACAAGCCATCGCTGTAAGTGGGCTCTGGCGCTTCATGGCCTTGCCGCTGATAAATGATGTTGATCTTGTCGACCAGATACAAGACCAACACCACCAGCAGCAGCACGCCCCACGCCAGAAAGAGTTGGAAAAAGCTGCTCATGATGTCACACGGCGAATCATGCCGCCCCCATTGGGCTCCACTTGCAAGCTACCACGCAGTTTTTTCACCACGGCCGACAATATTTGGCTGATGCGCGACTCGCTCACCCCCAAGACTTCGCCGATCTCTTTCAGATTCAACTCTTCGACGTAATACAACTGCATCACCGTTTGCTCGCGTTCGGGCAATTGGGCAATGGCCTCGGTGACTGCGTCCATGAATTCGGCCTCTTCGACCATCACATCGGGCTGATGGGACTCTTCGTCGGCAATGCCCATCACCTCTTCGGTGACCACCTCGAGCGAGTAGGTTTCAAAGCGGCGGGCCTTGCCGCGCTCGCGTTGGAAATCCTCCAAGTCTTTGCCCATGAACTCGGCAATTTCCGATTCCGTGGGGTTGCGGCCGAGTTCGCTGGCCAGCACATGCAAGCCTTCGTTGTGCTCTTTGTTGAAGGCCACGGCCGAGCGCGGCAAAAATGACAAGCGGCGCACCTCATCGAGCATGGCACCACGCACCCGGCTGTGGGCGAAGTTTTCAAACTCCACCCCTTTGGCCGGGTCGTAGGCTTTGGACGCCTCAAGCAGACCCAGCATGCCAACTTGGATCAGCTCATCGAGCTCCATGAAAGCTGGCACACGGGCTTTGAGGTGAATGGCCACACGCTTGACCAAGCCCAAATGGGCCAACACCAATTCATCGCCTTTGGGTTGGCATTGCTGGTACATGGCAACAGGGGAAAGGGCTCTCATAGGGCCTCCGGTTTGTTGTGAATCAACCGCTCCATGAAGAACTGCAAACCACCCGACAAGGGGTCGATGGGTCGCAGCTGCTGGCAAAAATCGGCCAAGCGGCGGTAATCTCTCGAAGCACCCGTGCCGGGCGCCATCTCCAAGACGGATTGGTACTTTTTCAAGGCACTCAAGACCAATTCGTCAGACTCAATGGATGTCAGGTACTGCACAGGTTGGCCCAAAAAGCGCACGCAAACATCGTTGATGCGGTTGTAAAGCTTCCAACCGGCGGATTGGCTCTCGACCATGTTGGGGATGAGGTAGATCTCATCGAGCTTCATTTCTTGGCTCATCACCTTGATGGTGCCGTAGGCGTCAGCGATGGAAGACGGGTCGTCCTTGACCACGATGAAGCGGCGTTGACAGGCGCCCAAAAAAGTCATCACCGAAGGTGAAATGCCGGCAGCGAGATCCACGATCAGGAAATCAATCTCTTCGGTCAAGGTGCTGAAGGCTTGCACGATGCTGGCCGATTGCAAATGGCTCAATCCAGCCAACTCTTGAACACCAGAGCCACCCGGGATCAGGGTCAGGCCCTGGCGGGTTTTGACCATGATTTCGGCCAAGGACTTTTCGCCGGCCAAAAAATGTCCCAAGTTGTATTCAGAACGAACGCCCAGGGCAATTTGTGCATTGGCCAAACCCAAGTCTGCATCAAACAACAGAACGCGTTTGTCCATCATTTGCAAGGCCACGGCCAAATTGATGGCGGTGGTGGTTTTGCCCACCCCGCCTTTGCCGCTGGCAATGCCGATGACTTCGGTTTTAAGCTGGGCCATGTTGAATACTCTGGTGGGTGACGCCCATTTTTTGGGCCAGTCGGGCACTGGCCATGGCCAGTTGGTGGGGCATGTCTTGCACCGATGCCTCGGCTTTTTGCCCGTCGGGCAGATTGAGGTTGTGCAAGGCGATGTCGACCAACTCACTGGCCGAGGTCATTTTGTTCCAGTCGCCGCTGCGCTCGCCACGGCTGGCTGCACACACCCGGTGAGCGCCTTCGGTGAGCAACTGGATCAGCGGCCAAGGCTGCGATGATTCATCGAGCTTGGTCAGGATCAGGCCATCCCAAGGTTTGGTGTTTTGGTCGCACAAGCGGCGGATGGTGACCGATGAGGCATCGGCGGGGATGACCGCATGGAAATGCGCGCTGTCACACACCGAGCCAATATCGGCCAGGCGTTCGGCCATTTGCACCCCGGGGGTGTCGATCAATATCAGCTTGCGCGCCGACAACTCATCGAGCAGCAATTTGAGGGTGGCGACGTTGTTGGCACGGTAACAGTCCACGCCCGATTGTGCGCTGAGCAATTGGGTCTGGTTCCAGGCCCCGGCACGCTGATCGTTGTAGCTGATGATGGCCACTTTTTCGCAGCCTTGGTCCATCGCCGCATGGTTGGCCAAGCGGGCCACCATGAGGGTTTTGCCAGCGCCAGAGGGACCGGCCAAGACATGCACGCCTTGGCTGGGCATGTCCGCGCCGATGTCTTGCAGACTGTGGGAGAGTTGGCGGCGAATTTCGCGCATCGCGTCGTCCATCTCTTCATGGTCTTTGATGCTGTCCATCAACAAGGCGCGCAAAGCGGCAGGGATCGGCGCCTCATTCAGTGCGTTGCGCAAGGGCAGCAAGCCTCGCGCCAAAGGCACACCGCCTTGCCACATGGCCATTTGTTGGCCAATTTTGAATTCTTTGCGCAAATTGGCCAACTCATCGCGCACCATGGCCACAATTTCACGGCCACGCAGGTAGTCGCGCTCATCATGCTCGGACTTTTCAGCCTCTTTGACAGGCGCGGGTGCGGCTTCCACGGCGGCGGGGGCTTTCACCTCGGCACTGCGCGGCATTTCATGGCGCCGATGTTGATCCATCGAGTGGCCCAAGAGTTCTGCGAATGGCCCTTGTGGGATCGGGGGCGCGGCTCGCACAATTGGCGTGGCCTCATCTTCTTGCAAGGCCAATTCGGCGGGCATGGGCTCAATGTCAACCGCCACGATCAGTTCGGTTTGCCCTCGGACTTGACAGCTGGAGATGACCAGCACGTCGTTGCCATACAGGGCGACCGCTTTTTCATTGGCCGACTTGACGTCGCGGGCCAGAATTCGCTTGAGTTCCATGATTATTCTCGGTTCTTCGGTTTTCTATCAAAATCATTTGGGCTGGGCTGACACGGTGTGGATCACCTTGACCGGTTGGTCATCTGGGATTTCACTGTAGGACAGCACCGTCAGGTCGTTGACGCGATAACGCGCCGCTTTGGACAACCAACCACGGATCACCGGGGACACCACCAACACGGCAGGGTGACCCTCTTCTTCGACGGCACGTGCGCCATCGCGCATCGCGGCAAACAGGGTTTCGGCCAAACCAGGCTCGAGCACCACCGGTTGACCGGGTTGGCTTTGCTGCAAAACGTTGTGCAGCAACTGCTCCAAGCTGGGCTCCAAGGTCATGACCGAGAGGTTGTTTTTTTCGTCCACCAAGGATTGCATGATCATGCGGCCCAGTTTGGGTCTGACCATGGCGGCGAGTTGTTCTGGATCGGTGGTGCGTGCGCTGGCCTCGGTCAACGACTCGACGATGGTGCGCATGTCGCGAATGGACACCGATTCATTCAGCAGATTTTGCAAGGTGCGGGTGAGCACACCCAAAGACAGCTTGCCAGGCACCAACTCTTCGACCAGTTTGGGCGACTTGGCCGACAACTTGTCCAGCAACTGCTGCACCTCGTCGTGGCTGAGCAGGTCAGAGGCGTTTTCGCGCAACACTTTGTTCAAATGGGTAGAGATGGCGGTGCTGGCATCGACCACGGTGTAGCCCAAGGTCCGCGCTTGGTCGCGCATGGAGGGCTCGATCCACACCGCTTCGAGGCCAAATGCGGGCTCGCGGGTGGGGGTGCCGGGCAATTCGCCATAGACTTGCCCGGGGTTGATGGCCAACTCGCGGCCCACCTTGATGTCACCTTTGCCACGGACCACGCCTTTGAGCACGATGTTGTAGCTGTCGGGGTCGATGTTGAGGTCGTCGCGGATGCGCACCGGTTGCACCAAAAATCCCAATTCGGCCGAGAGTTTTTTGCGCACGCCTTTGACGCGGCCCATCAACTCACCACCCGATTCGGCGTTGACCAAAGGAATCAAGCCATAACCAATTTCCAAACCAATCAAGTCCACTTGATCGACATCGTCCCAATCCAGTTCTTTGGGCCCGGCCGCATGGGCCTCGGCCTCGGCCACAGCCTCTTGAGTTTCTTCGGCCTCGACCTCGTTGCGCACGATCAGCAAGCCCAAACCTGCGGTGGCCGCCGCCAAGGTGATGAACATCAAATGGGGCATGCCAGGCACCAAGCCCAGCACCGCCAAAATGCCTGAAGAGATGAACAAAGCGCTGGGATTGGCCAGTTGGCTGGAGGCCTGCTCGGTCATGGATTCGGCCGTGGTGACCCGGGTCACGATGATGGCGGTGGCGAGCGACAACAGCAGCGACGGGATTTGGGCGACCAAGCCGTCACCAATGGTCAAGAGCACATACAGTTTGCCGGCTTCACTGGCGCTCAATCCGTGTTGCAACAGGCCGATGGCCATGCCACCCACCACGTTGATCAGCAAAATCAACAAGCCAGCGATGGCGTCACCGCTGACAAACTTGGAAGCACCGTCCATGGCGCCAAAGAAGTCCGACTCTTGTGACAGCTCTTCGCGGCGCTTTTTGGCGGTGGCTTGGTCGATCATGCCGGCATTCAGGTCGGCGTCGATGGCCATTTGTTTGCCTGGCATGGCGTCCAAGGTGAATCGCGCATTCACTTCAGAGACGCGTCCGGCGCCCTTGGTCACCACAATGAAGTTGATGATCATCAAAATGGTGAAGATGATGAAGCCCACGACATAGTTGCCGCCGATCACAAACTCACCAAAAGCCGCAATCACCTTACCCGCAGAGTCATGGCCCTCATGGCCATGGACCAAAATGACCCGGG
Source organism: Comamonadaceae bacterium (assembly GCA_947448885.1). Lineage (GTDB taxonomy): Bacteria > Pseudomonadota > Gammaproteobacteria > Burkholderiales > Burkholderiaceae_C > Limnohabitans. The sequence goes on along the minus strand of CANFPJ010000013.1, from coordinate 17,818 downwards.
TGGAGGCCACGTTCAGCCCCAAACGCAACATGGTGGCAAACAACAGCACCGATGGGAAAGAGGAGAAATCCAAAGGGTTGCGCGTGCTGATGGCAATCATGATGATGACCAAGCTGGCAACGATGTTGAAAGTGAACAAAAAGTCCAGCAGCAGCGGCGGCAATGGCAGGACCAACATGGCCATGATCAACAACACCAGCGCTGGAATTCCCAGGCCAGAGTAGTCAAACTTGGTCAAGTTCTGTCGAATCGTTGACAGTGTGAAGGTGCTCATACCGTTGATGGTCCGTTTTTTGTTTGCTTAAGTTTTCTTTACAGCCAAATTGATTGGCCACACGGATTTAACTAAGCAATCGATGTGCCAATCTGTCTGCGCCCATGCCCCAACCGGCCTGGCCCCCTCCGACAGAAAGGCACAGACTTTGCTTATCAAAGACCAAAGCGGCAAAGAATCACCAGTCACGATTCTTGCTTTGGTTTATGCAAATCATTGTTTGAAGAGCTCAAAGCCCCTATGAACTTGCCTTTGTCCCATGTCGTGAACCCTGCCCTGGCCAGTGCCTTGCTGACCGTGTCCAGCCCTGCCCCGGCGCAGAGCAGCGCGCTTGCAGCGGCTGCTGGCAGCGCTGCGCCGTTGCGGGAAGACTTTGCCCAGCACTTTGCCCGTCTGGCACGACAAAACCAGGCAAAACCGCCCGTCCAAGGGCCCGCGCCTGAACGGCAACACCTTGCCACCGATGCCCAGCACCGGCCAGATGCGCGCTTTGCAACCACCCAACACACCGCCCCGGCATCCCCCCGTGGGCAGGCCGATGAGGCCAAAAGCACGCCCAAGCATGGGGATGAGGGCCCGGCCTCTGGCCCCTCAGCGCAAAAAAACAACCCCCGTTTAGACCAGCCAGGCAGCGATGACGCCCAGGCCAAAGCGCCAAACCCGGTCAAGGACGAGTCAGGCATCGCCACAGAAAGCAGTGCCAGCACAGATGCCCGCGAAGAGCCTGACACCGCGGCCAAAGAAGCCCTGCCCACCGGAAGTGAAGCCGCATGGTCGACCATGGTGCCGGACGGGCTCCAGACTTGGCAGATCAGTGAGCGCCTGCAAGTCATCACCACCACCGAACCCCTGCCGGACCCGCAGAGCAATGCCCAGTTTGCACGCAGCATGGGTTTTGACGAACAAATGATCCAGCGCTTGTTTGGCCCCGTGGCGGGCAACGCTTCTGGCGCTGGATGGAGCGTGGGGGTCACGCCGGGTCTGTTGTCAGCAGGTGATGCGGCGGCCGGCAAGGCGCCTACCACCGCCTTCACCGCCTTCACCGCCTCGGCCGATGCGGCCAAAGCCATGGCCAGCCTGAGCGCGGCCAATGATTTGTCGGGACAGGGCCTGTCCACCGTGGGTGATTTACAAAGCTTGGGGGCGAACAGCATTCACATCGCTGAAATGGCCGACGCCTCCGTGGCCGCCATGCCGCAAGCCAGCCTGACCATGCCCAGCGTGAGCACGCAAAATATGTTGGCCATGTTGAGCGCATTTGTGCCCAACGCTGACAGCAAACGGTTGTCCAGCGACAGCGACAGTCGCGCCTTGGAGACCATTGATTTGACGGGCTTGGTCGGCGACAACCCAGGCAGCGCCCTCAACCTGGCCAGCCCCGCGGCCAACCGCACAAACCCCATGGGCAGCCCGGCCAACACCAATCTGGCCCCGACCAGCACCGACATGGCCCAAGCCTATCAAGACCTGAGTGACAAACTGTCGACCGAGTTGGCTGGCAGAATGCACCAGCAACTCAATGAGGGACAGTGGAAAATGAAGCTGGGCCTGAAACCATCGCACCTGGGTGCGGTGGACGTCGAACTGGAAATGCGCGATGGGAAACTTTCAGCCGTGATCAACGCCGACAATGCCACCACGCAGCAACTGCTCAACCAGGGCAGCCCGCGCTTGCGTGAGGCCTTGAATGCTTTGGGTTGGACCCAAGCTTCAGTCAACATCGGACAAGGACAGTCTTCATCGGCACAATCGGGCCAAGGCCAGGGCCAACAGCCCGGTCAACCCCATCCACATTTATCCCGAGGCGAGTCCATCCATGGCGATGTGGCTGAGGCCAACCCGAACAAAACCCAAAACACCAGCAATGCCTTGCTGGACATTTACGCTTAATCACCCGAGACCAACAGGAGTTAGACATGGCCACAGAAGCACCCGCAGCAGAAGCACCTGCAGAAGAAAAAAAGAAGAAACCCATATTGCTGATCATCCTGGGGGTGCTTGGCGTGGTCGTGATTGCCGTCGGCGTGGCCTTTGGCACGCTGTACTTCTCGGGTTACTACGAGAAGAAAGCCGAGATCGCGGCCATGGACAAGGTCGACGAGCTGGAAGCCGCAGCGGCCAAGGCCAAGGACGAGGCCCCGCAAAAAACCAAAAAAGAAGCCCCCGAGGCCACCAAGTTCGAAAAGAACTACATGCAAATGGAAAAGGACCTGATGACCAACATCACCGGCTCGAAAAAAGTCATGGTGGTCCAGGTGGCCTTGATGACCCATTACGACAACCGCGTGTTTGACAACATCAAAAAGCACGAGTTCGCCATTCGCTCCGCCATTTTGGACGTGATGCGCCAAACCACCGAGCCCGAAACGGCCAAACCCGAGTTTCGCAAGCAGTTGGCTGAAAAAATCAAAGACACGATGAACGAAATGCTCGAGAAATTGGAAGATTTCGGCGGTGTTGAAGAAGTCTTTTTCACCTCTTTCGTGATGCAGTGACCCCATGGCCACCCAAAGCAATTTACTGTCCCCCGATGAACTCACGGCACTGACCGAGGGCATCAAGGACGGTTTGATCGAGGTCGACACGGGCTACAACACCCAAGCGCGGGTGAGCAAGCACGACTTGACCAGCGAGGACAGCAGCCTGGGGGTGAACGTCTCATCGATCGACATGATCAATGAGCGCTTCATCCGCATGTTCCGGTTTGGGCTGCTCGAAGTCTTGCGCACCAGCCCCCGAGTCAACCCGACCCGGGTGCAAATCGTCAAGTACGGCGACTACCTCAAAGAGCTCAAGCCGCCCTTGGCGGTGAATTTGGTGCGCATGAACCCCTTGCGTGGCTTTTCGGTGGTGATCATCGATCCCAACGTGGTGTTCAGTTCGCTGGACAGCTTTTTTGGCGGCTATGGCAAAGGGGTGGAAGAACTGCCCCCTGGCCGCCTGTTCACACCGACCGAAAACCGCATCATCAAACTCATTTTGGATGTGTTTTTCCGCTCACTGCAAGACGCTTGGGCGCCGTTGATGCCCTTGGAATGCGAGCATGTGAGCTCAGAGATCAACCCACAATTTGCCCAAATTGCCGACGAAAACGATTTGGTGGTGCTGAGCCGCTTTGACTCGTATGCCAGCGGTGCTGGTGGCAAAGGTTTCATGGACTTGGTCTATCCCTACTCCTCACTCAAACCGGTGCGCGATTTGTTGCGCAGCCGTGTCCAGTCGGGCGACGGCAATGAAGAGTCGGACAAGAAATGGCGCGAAGACCTGGCTGTGGCCGTGGGCGACTCGCGACTGGACTTGCATGTGGTCATGGGCCAAATCAAGACCACCTTGCATCACTTGCAAACCATGAAAGAAGGCGACTTGCTGTATTTCAAAAAACCTGAAATGGCGCAGTTGATCGCCAATGGTGTGCCGTCCTTTGGCGTCAGCGTGGGTGCACGCGGCTCACAAGTGGCGGTGCGCATCGAACGACAAATTGTCCCCGGTCAAAATTAAGACAGGAAACCACCATGAGCGACCCCACTGACACCCCATCCACACCTGCAGCCGATGAGCATTCGGCCGCGCCCGCCGCGCTGGACGGCCCCTCCGCCGAGGACTTCAAGTACAGCCACCCGGGCAACATCAACGCCGATGTGTTGCAAAACATCTCTGTCTCGCTGGCCATTGAAGTCGGCCGTGCCCAAATCAAGATCAAAGATTTGATGCGATTGACCCAGGGCAGCGTGGTCGAACTCGATCGCATTGCCGGCGAACCCTTGGACCTGTTGGTCAACAACACCGTTGTGGCCCAAGGCGAGGTGGTGCTGGTCAATGACCGCTATGGCATTCGGCTCACCCGCGTGGTGCCATCCACGGACCGACTCAAAACCATTTGACTTTTCTTGCGCGCGTGAAAAAGCCACCTTGCGAGGTGGCTTTTTTCTGCGTCCCCAACAACAAAGCCTGCGTGAGCAGGCCTGGTTGTTGAGCATGCCCCGCGCACGGGGCCTGATGCATCAGTTGGCGCCGATTTTGCGGCCGTTCAACGGCTGCACGGGGCGGGCATTCATCTTGAAGGGGAACTTGGCCACTTGGGCTTTGGAGATGTCCACCGGTGTTTTCAGGATGTAGAAGTTCACCCCTTCGGTACAGGGCGGCGTGGTCAATGAGCCCTCGTAAGCGTAATGGGTCAATGCCGCGGGAATCAGCTTGCCTGGGTCAAAGCTGATTTTGTCGAGCTTGGCCTCGGGGCCCTCTTTGGCCGGGGCGTTGTCCCACAACACATTGATGGCCTCGTTGTCCTTGCCCTCTTTGAGCAACACGCCGATCACGGCCAGTTTGCCAGCTTTGCTCTTGTGAACAAAGTGGGCCACCATGGCCATGGGTTTGCCGTCAATTTTTTCTTCGCTGGGGCGATGAAAGTGAAATTGCAGCAGGTCAAACACCTCGCCATTGATTTTGGCGGTGCTGCCGGGGGGAATGTTGACCTGAATGGTGTGACCATTGTTGAGCATCCGCAAGGGACCGGCTTTGTAGCTGACTTCCAAGCTGTCTTTGGATTTTTCAAATGGTCCCACGATGTTCAGGGGCGACTGCTTTTTGCCATTGGCACAGGTGGGAAATTCTTTGCCCCAGTTTTCTGGTCCCATTTCGCCTTCATAGTCCCAATGGGGGGCGCCGCCATGGCCGCCTTTGGCGTGCTTGTCCTCGCCCTTGCCCGGTGCGCAATCGGCCAAGACCGTGATTTTTTCACCCGCCGCGACCAGGGCATTTTGCGCCGCGCAAACGGCGTTGAGCCGGCTGGACCAGTCGGCCATTTCCAAGGCTTTGTTGAAGGCGCTGACGGTTTCGGGGTCTTTGGCCCCATTGGTCAACAAGCGCACCGCACCCAAACTGAGTTGGCGCTCGGCGCTCAAGCCGGTTTTCAAACCTTTGTAGACGCCCTCGATGTCGCCCAGCAGCACGCCATTGGCAAAGGCCGCTTTGACCGCCTCGAGTTCGCGCGCCTTGGCGCTGAGCTCCTTGACCTTGGCCTCGGCCTCGTGCAGCTCTTCGCTGGTTTTGGCCAACTCTTCCTTGGCTTCATCCAAGCTCTCGGCCACTTCGGTCAGCTCATGGGAGATGTGCTTTTTGCCCGAAAAATTCATGTAGCCAAAGGCGCCAGCGGCCACCAGCAACAGGCCCAGCAAGATTTCAATCAATAAACGCAAATACTTTTTCATGGTGAATCACACTCCAGTCGAGAAGCTCAAAATAAGGTCGACGCGCGGTCGAAGCCCAGGCGCACAGACAGGCTGTCGCCATGGGTGGGTGAGAGAGTATCGGTCCGAATGGGCCCCGACTTGAGCCCGCCTGCGCAGAAGTTGCGCAAATGAAATCTTATGGATTACCTGGTGCGCGCACAAACAAGGTCACCAAGGGGTGGGGGCCGCGCTGACAGCTCCAATGCCCATGCACTTGGGCATCAAACACGGCGCCCTCCGGCAATAAATCGGCGGAATAAAAATGTTGTCCGGGGTTGAAGATGCGCGAGCTGCCATCTTGCAAACCAATTTCCATTTGCCCTTCTAAGATGAAGACCCACTGCGGGTGGGTGCTGACATGAAAAGCGCTGCGAAATCCCACCGGGCTGTGGCGCAGTTGATACCCACCACTGGCCATCAGGTTGGACAAGCGCGACTGCGGCGTGCCCTGGTCCAGGGCCAAGGCCTGCTCGCGAAAGCGGGCACGTCCATCGGTGTCGGTGAACAAAATGGTTTGTGTGAAGGTGCTCATGGCGGCCATCATAAAGGCAGCTCGAGGCGACGCTTAGAATCGCGGCTTCATTCACAGCCTCTGGATTGACACCATGAACCGCTGCACCTGGGCTCGCGCCCCCATTGCGCCATGAGCCCCAAAGTCTTCATCAAAACCTTCGGTTGCCAAATGAACGAGTACGACTCGGACAAAATGGCCGATGTTCTCCACCAAGCCCAAGGATATGAAACCACCGATGATGTGGAACAAGCCGATTTGATTGTTTTCAACACCTGCTCGGTGCGCGAGAAGGCCCAAGAAAAAGTGTTCTCAGACCTGGGGCGGGTCAAGCACTTGGCGAAAAAAGGGGTGCGCATTGCGGTGGGCGGTTGTGTGGCCAGCCAAGAAGGGGCCGACATCATCGCCCGCGCGCCGTACGTGGACGTGGTGTTTGGGCCGCAAACCTTGCACCGCTTGCCGCAGTTGCTGGACCAACGGCGCGACTTGGCCAAGCCCCAGGTGGACATTCGCTTTCCTGAGATTGAAAAGTTCGATCACCTGCCCCCCGCGCGGGTGAGTGGTGCCTCGGCTTTTGTCAGCATCATGGAGGGGTGTTCCAAATATTGCAGCTATTGCGTGGTGCCCTACACCCGGGGCGAAGAAGTCAACCGACCGCTGGACGATGTGCTGGTCGAGGTGGCGGGCTTGGCCGCGCAAGGGGTCAAAGAGGTGACCTTGTTGGGGCAAAACGTCAACGCTTACCGCGGGGCCATGGGCACCACCAGCGAGATCGCCGACTTTGCATTGCTGATTGAATATGTGGCTGAAATCCCAGGGATCGAGCGCATCCGCTACACCACCAGCCACCCCAACGAGTTCACCCAGCGCTTGATCGATGTGTATGCCCAAGTGCCACAACTGGTCAGCCACCTGCATTTGCCCGTTCAACATGGGTCAGACCGCATCTTGATGGCGATGAAGCGCGGCTACACCGCCATGGAATACAAAAGCACCATTCGCAAGCTGCGCGCCATCCGCCCGGATTTATCCATGAGCAGCGACTTCATCGTCGGCTTTCCCGGCGAGACCGAGGAAGACTTTCAAAAGATGATGAAGCTCATCGACGACGTGGGTTTTGACAGCTCCTTCAGCTTCATCTTCAGCCCCCGACCGGGCACACCCGCCGCGGCCTTGCACGACGAGACGCCACATGCGGTGAAACTGGCGCGGCTGCAACACCTGCAAGCCCGCATCGAAGAGAACGTGCAAGCCATCAGCGCCAGCCGGGTGGGCACGGTGCAACGCATCTTGGTCGAGGGGCCGGCGCGCAAACCTGGGTTGAGCGGCCCACAGTCGATGGGCCGAACGGTGTGCAACCGGATCGTGAACTTTCCCAGCGGGCCCGATCACGCCAGGCTGGTGGGGCAGATGATCGATGTGCGCATCACCGAGGCCTTGCCGCATTCCTTGCGCGGTGAAGTGCTGACGACCGATTGAGCTGGGGCGCTCCCCAGCCGGGGTCTCAGCGCGGCATGCCCGGAAAGCCGCCCAGGCCTTTCATGCCGCCCAATTTTTTCATCATCTTCATCATGCCGCCGCCGCGCATTTTCTTCATCATGTCTTGCATCTGGGCAAACTCATTGAGCAAGCGGTTGACCTCTTGCACCTGAACCCCAGCCCCAGCGGCGATACGGCGCTTGCGGGTGGCTTTGATCAAATCCGGATGGGTGCGCTCGCGCGGCGTCATGCTGTGGATGATGCCTTGTTTGCGGTTCATTTCTTTTTCGGCCCGGTTCAGGTCAATGGCACCGGCCTTGGCGGTCAACTGCGAGGGCAGTTTGTCCATCATGCTGGCCAAGCCGCCCATTTGCTTCATTTGCTGCAATTGGGCCAAAAAGTCATTCAGATCAAAGCCCGCACCTGACTTGACCTTGGCGGCCATTTGCTGGGCCGCTTGCATGTCCACACCGGCAGACACTTGCTCCACCAAGGCGACGATGTCGCCCATGCCCAAAATGCGGCCAGCATGGCGCTGCGCATCGAACACCTCCAAGCCGTCAATTTTTTCACTGGTGCCGGCAAATTTGATGGGGGCGCCCGTGATCTGGCGCACCGACAAGGCCGCGCCGCCGCGCGCATCGCCATCGGTTTTGGTCAACACAATGCCCGTCAGTGGCAACGCTTCATGGAAGGCTCGGGCGGTGTTGACCGCATCTTGACCCTGCATGGCGTCCACCACAAACAAGGTTTCTACGGGGTTCAGGGCCTGGTGAATTTGCTGAATTTCCAGCATCAAGGCCTCATCAATGGCCAAGCGACCGGCCGTGTCAACCAACAACACGTCAAAGTAATGCCGTTTGGCGTGATCCAGCGCGGCCAACACAATGTCCACGGGTTTTTGCCCCACCTCGCTGGGAAACCATTCCGCCTGGGCTTGGGCCGAGACCGTTTTGAGCTGCTCAATGGCGGCCGGGCGATACACGTCGGCGGAGACCGTGAGCACCTTTTTTTTGCGCTTCAAAATCAAGTGACGGGCCAGCTTGGCCGTGGTGGTGGTTTTACCCGCCCCTTGCAAACCCGCCATCAAGATGACCGCCGGCGGTTGGGCCGCCAAATTGATGTCGGCCACACCCTCACCCATGGTGGCCGCCAACTCACGGTGCACCAAGCCCACCAAGGCTTGCCCTGGCGTGAGCGAGCCCACCACCTCTTGGCCCAGGGCTTTGTCTTTGACCCGGGCAATGAATTCGCGCACGACGGGCAGCGCCACATCGGCCTCGAGCAAAGCCATGCGCACCTCGCGCAACATGTCGGCGACGTTGGACTCGGTGATGCGGGCCTGCCCACTGAGGTGCTTGACCAGTTTGGAGAGCTTGTCGGAAAGTGCGGTGGCCATGGGGATTCGCTGCAAAGCGTTTGAATGAAGGGGCCAGGGGCCCGAAAGAAAAGCCCAGCGCAGGCTTTGGGCAAAACGCTAAACTCTGGTGATGATTTTACCTGCCGACCTTTCACTGAACTGGGTGCTCAGCGCTGCGGCCGTGTTGCTGTACGCGGCCAGCGCGCTCTTGGGCCAGCAAATCGGCGTGGCCAACAGCCGGCGAATGCTCTCTGTGGCTTGGGGCACCCATGCCTGGGCCTGGGTCAGCGGCTTGATGGGCATTGGTGACAGCACGGGTCCCCATTTTGGTTTTGCCCCGGCCCTGTCGGTGACCTGTTGGCTGGTGATGGCCTTTTATGCCTTGGAGCAGCGCTGGGTGCCCCAAGTGCGCTCGCGTGGGGCTTTGGGTGGGCTGGGCGCTGCGGTCGTGTTGTTGACCATGGCGTTTCCCGGCAAGGCCATGAATGTCAATGCCTCCGCTTGGCTGCCCTTGCATTGGGCGTTTGGCTTGGCGTCCTATGGTTTGTTTGGTGCGGCCGTGGTGCACGCCGCCTTGATGACACGCGCCGAGCGGCAAATGCGCATGGCGGCGGACGCCACCATTGGCATGCCATTGCTCACGCTGGAGCGGCTGACATTCCGATTTGTGGGGGCTGGGTTTGCCCTGCTCAGTGCGACATTGCTGGCCGGGTGGTGGTTTGGCGAGCAGTTGTATGGCGCGGGCCATGCTTGGCGCTGGGACCACAAAACCGTTTTTTCAATCTTGTCCTGGCTGTGCTTTGCTGTTTTGCTGTTTGGCCGCACCCAACTGGGTTGGCGCGGGCGCACGGCTGTTCGGGTGCTCTACGCGGGCACGGGCTTGCTGCTGCTGGCCTATGTGGGCTCGCGTTTTGTGCTGGAGGTGATTTTGGGCCGCCTCGGATGAAGGGCTTGCTGCTGCTGATGGTGGTGTTGGTCGGTGCTTGGTGGTGGCGGCAAAAGAACCGCGTCAAATCATCTTCGGATAAACCCACCACCCAGGCATCGACCGAGCGCATGGTTCACTGTGCCCGCTGTGGACTGCACTTGCCACAAAACGACGCCATTGCCGCCGACGGTGTCTTTTTTTGCAGCAAAGCACACCAGCTGCAGCACCACCCATGACCCATGCTTGAAGCGCAGGCACAGCCCCTGTGGGCGCAAGGCTGGTACCGCTATGCACGCCAATGCCCGTCACCCAACTTTGGGGCCAGGCCCACCCACACGCCCATCCATTTGGTGGTGGTCCATGCCATCAGCCTGCCCCCGGGTGAATATGGCTCTTCCCATGTGCTGGATTTGTTCACCAATCAACTGGCCATCCACGAGCACCCTTACTTTCAAAGCCTGCAAGGCCTGCAAGTCTCTGCCCATTTCTTCATCCGCCGCCAGGGCGAGCTGTGGCAACTGGTGAGTTGCGACGACCGGGCTTGGCATGCGGGGGTATCGCGCTTTGATGGCCAAGACAACTGCAATGACTTTTCCATTGGCATTGAACTCGAAGGCTTGGACGGTGAAAGCTTTGAAGCCAGCCAATACGAAACCCTGAGCACGTTATGCGCCGCGCTGGCCGACGCTTACCCCGTGGCCCACATCGCGGGCCACGAACACATTGCGACGGGACGCAAACAAGACCCGGGCCCTGGTTTTGATTGGGCGCGTTTGCAGCGAGGCTTGGGTTGGCCAGCTTCTCATTTCCCAGCCACTGAGCCCGATTGACCGCCAAGTGCAATCCGCTTGTGTTCTTTAACACATATCAACGGTGCTGCACTGCAAAATTTCAACGGAACAACCCTTGAACCACAATTTTTTGACCCCGTGCGTGGCAAAAAACCCAACACCGAAGCCCTCGGCTTTCGCTCATTCACTGACCCAAGACAGGTCGCGTGCAATAAATTTCAAAAAAATCGGAAAACACTACCAATAGCGTATTGAAAAGCCCCCAGACCCCAGATATAGTGTGTGCTGGTTTGGTTTACTCGGGGCATCTGGCTTGTTTAAGCCGCCGGACAACCATATCAAGAACCAATAAACACAAGGAAAGTCTTCCCCATGCAACTCGCAGAGACAACGCTCGCCGTCCAACGCCAGAGCAACCCGTCCTCTCCCACTCAGTCGACCCAAACCCCAGCCAACTTGTCCCTGAGCCACTATCAAATCATTCGCCGCAATGGTGCCGTGGTGCCCTTTGAGCCCACCAAGATCGCAGTCGCGCTGATGAAAGCCTTTTTGGCGGTGCATGGCACGCAAGGTGCCGCATCGGCCAGCGTGCGCGAGACCGTCGACGGTCTGACCCAGTCGGTGGTGCGCGCCCTGATGCGCTCGCGCCCCGGCGGCGGCACCTTTCACATTGAAGACGTGCAAGACCAAGTCGAACTGGGCTTGATGCGCAGTGGCCACCACGAAGTGGCCCGCGCCTATGTGCTGTACCGCGAACGCCGCGCTGGCGAACGCGCCGCGCATCAAGAGCAAGCCGCGCCTGGCGCACCTGCTTTGCATGTGACCGACAACGGTCAACGCGTGGCCCTGGACGTGATGCGCATGCAGCAAATCATTGCAGCGGCTTGCCAAGGTTTGGGACAAGACGTCAAGCCCGAGCCGATCGTGGCCGAGACGATGCGCAATTTGTACGATGGCGTGCCGATTGAAGAGGTCTATAAGGCCGCCATCTTGGCCGCTCGCACTTTGATTGAAAAAGACCCCGACTACACCTACGCCACGGCCCGTTTGCTGATGCACACCATCGCCAAAGAGGTTTTCGGCACCGAGGTGACCCAAGCCGAGATGGGGCAACACTACCAAGACAGCTTTCCCGCCCTGATCAAGAAAGGGGTCGATAACGACTTGCTGGACCCGCGCATGGCGCAATTTGACTTGCCGCGCCTGGCCGCGGCACTCAAAGCGGAACGCGACCTGCAATTTGACTACCTGGGCCTGCAAACCCTGTACGACCGTTATTTCTTGCACGTTCGCAAAACCCGCATCGAGCTGCCGCAGTCCTTTTTCATGCGGGTGGCCATGGGCCTGTCGCTCAACGAGATTGACCGCGAAGCCCGCGCCATTGAGTTCTATGAAGTGTTGTCGTCCTTTGACTTCATGTCCAGCACGCCCACTTTGTTCAACAGCGGTACTCTGCGCTCACAGTTGTCGAGCTGCTACCTGACCACTGTGCCTGACGACTTGGACGGCATTTATGAGTCCATCAAAGAAAACGCCTTGCTGTCCAAATTTGCCGGCGGTCTGGGCAATGACTGGACTCGCGTGCGCGCCTTGGGTTCACACATCAAGGGCACCAACGGCGAGTCCCAAGGCGTGGTGCCGTTCCTGAAGGTGGTCAATGACACCGCCGTGGCCGTCAACCAAGGTGGCAAGCGCAAAGGGGCCGTGTGCACCTATTTGGAAACCTGGCACTTGGACATTGAAGAGTTCTTGGAACTGCGCAAAAACACCGGTGACGATCGCCGCCGCACCCATGACATGAACACCGCCAATTGGATCCCTGATTTGTTCATGCGCCGGGTGATGGAAAAAGGCGACTGGACGCTGTTTTCGCCGTCCGATGTGCCTGACCTGCACGACTTGTTTGGCGCCGCCTTCGAAAAGGCTTATGTCGCCTATGAAGCCCGCGCCGAACGCGGCGACATCAAACCCAGCCGCAAAGTGCCTGCCGCCGACCTGTGGCGCAAGATGTTGACCATGCTGTTTGAGACCGGGCACCCTTGGATCACCTTCAAAGACGCCTGCAATGTGCGCTCGCCCCAGCAGCACGCCGGCGTGGTTCATTCATCCAATTTGTGCACCGAGATCACCCTCAACACCAGCGACACCGAAACCGCCGTCTGCAATTTGGGTTCGATCAACCTGTTGCAACACCTGAACAACGGCCAAGTCGATCATGACAAACTCAAGCGCACCATTGGCACCGCCATGCGCATGCTCGACAACGTGATCGACATCAACTACTACGCGGTGAAAAAGGCGCGCGATTCCAACCTGCGCCACCGCCCCGTGGGTCTGGGCGTCATGTCGTTTCAAGACAGCCTGTACGCCTTGCGCATTCCCTACGGCTCGCAAGCCGCGGTGGAATTTGCCGACACTTCCATGGAGGCCATTTGCTATTACGCTTATTGGGCATCCACCGAGTTGGCGCGTGAGCGCGGCAAATACTCCAGCTTCAAGGGCTCGTTGTGGGACCAAGGCGTTTTGCCGCCCGACACCTTGGACATGCTGGCCAAGGAGCGTGGCGGCTATGTCGAAGTCGATCGCAAAGCCACATTGGACTGGGACGCGCTGCGCCGCAAAATTGCCGCCGATGGCATGCGCAATTCCAACTGCGTGGCCATTGCCCCCACCGCCACCATCTCCAACATCATTGGCGTGGACGCCTCCATCGAACCCAGCTTTGGCAACTTGTCTGTGAAGTCCAACTTGTCTGGTGAGTTCACCGTGATCAATGCCTACCTGGTGCGTGACCTCAAGCGCCTGGGCCTGTGGGACGACGTGATGGTCATGGACCTCAAACACTTTGATGGCTCACTGCGCCCCATTGACCGGGTGCCCCAGGACATCAAGGCCCAGTACGCAACCGCCTTTGAGATCGAGCCGCAGTGGCTGGTCGAAGCGGCAGCGCGGCGTCAAAAGTGGATTGACCAAGCCCAATCGCTCAACATCTACATGGCCGGTGCATCGGGCAAGAAACTCGACGAGACCTATAAGTTGGCTTGGTTGCGCGGCCTCAAAACCACTTACTACTTGCGCACCTCCAGCGCCACCCAAGCCGAAAAATCCACAGTGCAGTCGGGCAGCCACAATGCGGTGTCCTCCTCACAAGCGTCGGGCATGAGCGCGATGGACGCCGCTGCTGCTGCAGCGCGCGCCCAAATGAGCGAAGTGCCCGCCACGGACATCAAGTTTTGCGGGGTCGATGACCCCACCTGCGAAGCTTGTCAGTGATTTTTCACGCATGGCATCGAATGGCGACCGCGCGATTCGATGCAATTGAACAACACCTTTCACGATCGAAGTGAACGAGTGCTTCCCTTTTTTAGCAACTGAACGCATAATTCATCGAATGGAAATCTTCCTATGTTGACCTGGGACGAAGAAGTCAAGCCCTCAGCGCCATCGCCTCTTGCCAGCGGCCTCTCTGCCCGCTCAATGGACCTCCCACCTCTGAACCATTCTGGTTTGACCAGTGCGCCGGCCGCACCGACCCACCTGAATGATGGCGCACCCATCCCGGTTGCGCCGGCCCCCATCCCCAAAGTGAGTGCACCGGCGCGGCGCGTGGTGGCCGCAGACAAGCGCATCATCAATGGCCAAACCGATGTGAATCAGTTGGTGCCTTTCAAATACAAGTGGGCTTGGGAGAAATACCTCGCCACCTGCGCCAACCACTGGATGCCCCAAGAGGTCAACATGACCCGCGACATCGCCTTGTGGAAAGACCCCAATGGGTTGACCGAAGACGAGCGGCGCATTGTCAAGCGCAACCTGGGCTTTTTTGTCACGGCCGATTCGCTGGCCGCCAATAACATCGTGTTGGGCACCTACCGCCACATCACGGCCCCAGAATGCCGTCAGTTTTTGCTGCGCCAGGCCTTTGAAGAAGCCATCCACACCCACGCATACCAATACATTGTGGAATCTTTGGGTTTGGATGAAAGCGAAATCTTCAACGCCTACAACGAAGTCCAGTCCATCCGCGACAAAGACCAGTTCCTGATCCCCTTCATCGAAGCGATCATGGATCCGAACTTCCACACCGGCACGCCTGAGACCGATCAAACCCTGCTCAAAAGCCTGATCGTGTTTGCTTGCCTGATGGAGGGCTTGTTCTTCTATGTGGGCTTCACCCAAATTTTGGCCCTGGGTCGCCAAAATAAAATGACGGGCGCGGCTGAGCAGTATCAATACATCCTGCGCGACGAGTCCATGCACTGCAACTTTGGCATTGACTTGATCAACCAACTCAAGCTTGAAAACCCACATCTGTGGACCAACGAGTTCAAAGAAGAGATCAAAGCCTTGTTCCACCAGGCCGTTGAATTGGAATACCGCTACGCCGAAGACACCATGCCACGCGGTGTGCTGGGCATGAATGCGTCCATGTTCAAAGGGTATTTGCGCTACATCGCCAATCGCCGGGCCACCCAAATTGGCCTGGAGCCGCTGTTCCCGCACGAGGAAAATCCCTTTCCCTGGATGAGCGAGATGATCGATCTCAAGAAAGAACGCAATTTCTTTGAGACGCGTGTCATTGAGTACCAATCGGGTGGTGCCCTGTCTTGGGACTGAGCCACTTGCCGCAACACATGTACCCCATTTGCAAATCCGTCTGCACACCCAGCCCGCTGGGCGGCAGAGGATTTGCGTTACGAGTTCATGGCGCTGGACCCGGGTCCAACGCCATGGATCGCTTGGTGTGCCCCCAAAGGCGCACAAAGTGTTTTCCACCCAACGATCTGTTCACTTGATCTAGGAGAACCCTATGGCAACTGCAAAAAAATCGGCCACAAAAACCAAGGCCCCCGCAAAGAAAGCCGCCGCTAAGAAGCCGGCAGCAAAGAAAGTAGCAGCGAAGAAGCCCGCCGCCAAAAAGAAACCGGCCGCCAAAAAGCCGGTTGCTAAAAAGGTAGCAGCGAAGAAGCCTGTGGCCAAGAAAGCGGCAGCTAAAAAGCCCGTCGCCAAAAAGGCAGCAGCGAAGAAGCCTGCGGCTAAAAAGCCAGCGGCCAAGAAAGTAGCGGCGAAAAAGCCTGCTGCCAAAAAGGCCGTCAAGAAGGCAGCTAAAAAAGCCGTCGCCAAGAAAAAGCCGGCCGCGAAAAAGCCTGCTGCTAAAAAAGCTGCCAAAAAGCCGGCAGCGAAGAAAGCCGCGAAAAAGCCTGCTGCCAAAGCGGCGCCAGCCCCTGCGGCACCTGCGGCTCAGACCACTCTGAACCCGCAAGCCGCTTGGCCGTTTCCAACGGCACATAAGCCCTGATCTGCAAAGATTTGGCCAGCGGTTTTCCGCTGCTCAAGCCCGGTGCCTCAAAGCATCGGGCTTTTTGTTGGGCACTTGAAAACGCCCCATGAGTGCGCCGCCCACTTGGCCTTTTCTGCATTGGCAAGCCAATGGCGATTGCCACATCGACATTCACTTGGTGCCGAATGCGGCGCGAACCCACAGCGAAGGGGTGTTCGATGGCGCTTTGAAAGTGCGCTTGCATGCCCGCCCCATCGAGGGCCAGGCCAACGCAGCCTTGGTGGCTTGGCTGGCATCGACCCTGGGCATTGCCAAAGGACACATTCAATGGGTGCGCGGACAAAATGCACGCCGCAAACGCCTGTGCATTGGCGCTGCAGTCGCAGTCAACGCCCCATGGGCGGCCTTGCTGCCGGATCAGGCCAAGACCGACGCCACCAAGCCCGCGGGAATTTGATAGTTTTGCGGGCCACGCTGGGCAATTTTCAAAGCGCCCACATGGTTGCCCAAGGCGGCGCAGCGTGTCAGCGGCCAGCCTTGCTCCAAACCAAACAACAAGGCGCCGCGCCAAGCGTCGCCACAACCGGTGGGGTCGACCACCGCTTGGGCCTTGACCGGTGCGACGATGGTTTTTTGGCCGCCCTCCCACACCTCGCAACCATGCGCGCCCAAAGTCACCACCAAGCCACGCACTTGGCGCGATATGTCTGCATGGCTCATGCCGGTGCGGTCGCTGAGCATCTTGCCTTCGTAGTCGTTGACGGTGACCCAATCGGCGTCTTGAATGAATCGGGTCAACTCTTCGCCGTTGAACATCGGCAAACCCTGACCTGGGTCAAACACAAACGGAATGCCCGCCGCTTTGAACTGTTGCGCATGCTGCAACATGGCGTCGCGCCCATCGGGCGAGATGATGCCCAAACGCACCCCTTCGACCGCACCGACCTGAATTTGGTGCGCCAGGCCCATGGCGCCTGGGTGGAAGGCGGTGATTTGGTTGTTGTCGCGATCGGTCATGATCATCGCTTGCGCGGTATAGGTGTCGGGCATGGTGCGCACCCAACGGGTGTCAATGCCCAGGCTTTGCAAGCGCTCAACGTAAGTGCCGCCATCGTTGCCCAATGCGGCCACCGGGTAAGCCTGGCCACCGAGTTGGTGCAAGCTGTAGGCGATATTGCCCGCACAACCGCCAAAGTCGCGGCGCAATGCCGGCACCAAAAAAGACACATTCAAAATGTGCAATTGGTCGGGCAAGATTTGCTCGGCAAAGCGCCCTTCAAAGTCCATGATGGTGTCAAAAGCCAAGGATCCACAAATCAAAGAGGCCATGTTTTTCTTTCTTCAAGGGTAAAAAATTTCTGCTCGGTAGCCGCTCAAGCGGTCTTCCAGATCGGAGTCCACCCGCCATTGAACGCTCGACACCGCATCGGTGCCCGGTGTCAAATGGCGGGGCAAGCCCATCTCTCCTGGTGCCAATGCGCGGCGAATCACCACCCGATCGTCAGCATCGGTGAGCGAGAGGTCCACCCACGGCGTGGCCACCGGAAAACTGGCTCGGTTGGAGAGTTGGATTTGCAATCGGTGGTGGCCATCGCCATCGGGCTCGAAGTGGGCCCGTTCGATCAAGACCGCGTTCAAGCCCTGGGGCCAATCGATGTGGCAGTTCCACTGGGTGCATTGGGCTTGGGCCCATTCGTGCGCTGCCGGCCAATGTGCCAACCATTGGCTTTTGCTCCACCAGGCCCATTGGGCGCACAGCGCCAGGCCCAGCATCAGGTTCAACACATGCCAGACCCGGCGCGGCCGAGCAGGCCCACGGTACAACACGTCTTGCGTCAAGTCCAGTTCATTGAAGTCGTCTGCGTCCAGCGGTGCTGGGATATCCGCCGCCTCAGTGGGGTCCGCCGAGCCTAGCGTGGACTCAAACCCCATAGGCGCAGGTTGGTCAGCCATGGGTGGTGAGGGT
>CANFPJ010000012.1 GCA_947448885.1 Comamonadaceae bacterium | reverse complement strand
TTCGAGCTGGCGAAAGATGGTGATGTAGCGCGCATAGCCAATTTTTTCGGACAAATACGTCGCATAAAAAATGTATTTCGGCTTGAAGAAGGTGTATTTTTTGCTGCGCTTGAGTTGGCCCAAATCGATGCCGAGGTTGAAGTCCTTGAGCGACTGGTTGATGAAACCGGCGTGGCGCGACTCGTCGCGCGCCATGTAGGTCATCAGCTGTTTGATGTCGGGGTTGCTGATTTGCTTGCGGATTTCGTTGTACAAAATGCAGCCCGAAAACTCAGAGGTCAGGGAGCTGATCAAAAAATCCAAAAACTCTTGCCGCATCTCGGGCGAGAGCTGGGGCATCAGGGTGCGCACCTCTTCGGCAAATTGCGCGTCGCGCTGAAAGTGGTCGTGGTTGTTGTCGCCCTCGTATTCTTTCATCATGGCGTCCCACTCGGCCCGCACGGGGCTGATGTCGAGCCGGTCAAAGGCGGGGAAGTCGGTCGTGTAAAAGCGTGGGCTCAGCACCGTGCTGTTGACCGCTTTGCGGTTAGCGTCTTCGGCGCTTTCGACCGAGCCGATCAGGCCTTCGAGGTGGTCGTAGTCAACCGAGGTGTTGGACAAGCTCATGGGGGCTCCTATCGCGTGATGGTTTTCGGTGTCTGGGGGTCTTGCAGCAACTGGGCGAACAAGCCGGCATTGGTGGGGCCAAACGACTCCAAGTCCAAGCGCACCTGCGTGGCCGGGTCGATCAGTGTCAAGCGCCCATCGGTGCGGGCATGCAGTTCAAACGGCACCATGGGGCCGATGTCGCGGCGCTTGCGCTCGCGGGCCAGGGCACGCAAGGCGCCGCGCATGAAGCCTTGCTCGCCGCTGAAGCGGGCCAACTCGCTGCCATCTTGGGCATTGACCACACCGATGTCGCCGTTGTCCATGTCGGCAAAGCGCAGCAAGCGCACCTGTTGGCTGGGGGCGTCGGCGTAGCGGATGTCCACACCGCTATAGCGCACCACGGCCACCAGGGCCAGCGTGATGAGCAACACCAGGCCCAACACCACGGCGATGTGCTGGGGCAGTATCTGGCGCGGCTGGGCTTGGGAATGGGTGGGTGTGTTCATGGTTCAAGCCCAATGGGTTTGCACGCCTGGGGCGTTGTGCGGGGCGGGTGCATGGGCCGCTGCGGGGGCGGTCATGGGGCTGTCGCGCAACACCGACCAGGCTTGGGCCAGCACACGGCCGGCTTCGCTGGCGTGGGCCACACAGCGCAGGCTCGGTTGCGGGTGCTGCAGGTGCCAGGGGCGGTTGTGGGGCCACAAATGCACCCAGGCGATGTGGTCGGCGCGGTTGAGTTGCAGCGAAATATCACCCACCCCTTGGGCATTCCACACCCGCACATCCGCGGCGTCAATGCGCTCAAACGGCAGGTTGTAGGTGAGGGTGAGCACAATGCCGTAGCGCATCACCACGCGCCGGTCGGTGATGGTGTACAAGGCATTGCGCGCCGACATCCAAGCGCAGCCGAGCAGCAGACCCAAGCCCATCCCGGCCAGCGCTGCGCTGATCGACAAGGCCTGCACCATGGCGGTGAAGTCGCCGCCTTGCTCCCACAGGTGGGCGGCTTGCCACAACCACATGGCACCAAAGTACGAAGCCACTTTGCGCACATGAAACACATGCCGGGCCATGGCGCGCCATTGGGGTGCCGCTTGCCAGAGGATTTTTTCGCGCGCCGGAAGCGGCTCGGGCAAGCCCGGGCTGGCCTCGAAGTCGTATTCGTGCGCGTGTCCGTGCGAATGGTTCACAGCGGTGGCTCCAAGCGGCTGGGCTCGGCGTACAGCAAACCGGCACCAAAGTAGCCCATGATTTTTTCCTCTTCGAGCAAGGTGATTTCTTGCGCCGATTGGGTGGCGGGCACATTGGCAAATTGGTGCGCCATCAAGGCATACACGAACAGGCCGTGCGCTTTGATGCGGGCGAAGTTGATGGGCATGAGCACGCGGCGGCTGCCGTTGGCCAGCTCAATTTCGACGTAGCGAAACATCATCTCGGCGGTGTCAATCCACAAGTCGCTCACGGTGCCGGCCACTTGGCCATCGGCGCCATACACGGGCAGGCCGCGCGGGTCGGTGTCTTGGTGCGCCACGCCGTGGTCCGACACGGTGCGCAGCGGCACGATCAAAGCGTTGCCGTGCAGGTCGCGGTCGGGGTGGTTGGCGCGTTGCGCCCAAGCGCCGGGCCCCACGCCCGCCAGCAAGGGGTCGCCCACGGGCTCGATCGGTGCGCCACCCCACAGCTGGGTGTTTTGGCTGTGAAACTGCCCATCCGGTCGGTTGAAGTCGGGCGCTTGCACCTCATGGCCGTTGGACAACTTGTAGGTTTTGGGGTCGGGGATGGGCCAGCCGGTGACCACAGGACCGTCTTCACGGCCGGTGTCCATCGGGTAGCCCTCGCGGTGGTTCTCGCGCACGAGGTAATAAATCAGGCCCGCGAAAAATGCCCAAAAGACGTACAACACGAGTTGGGCCACATCGATGTACTGGGTGATAGCGCCTGTTTCCATGGTCGTTCTCCTCAAAAAATAGGTTGCATCAGCCGGGCAGTTCAACCAGGCCAAAGTGGGTTGGGGGTGTGCTGCGGCGGGCCACTTGGTTGCGCACCAGCGGGCCCAAGGCCACCAGCACCACAAACAGCATGTAAATTTCGACGTGGTACACAAAGCTGTAGCCGGTCGCGGGGGTGTTCAGGCTGTGGCCGAGCCAGTCGTTGACCGCCAATTCGTTGACCAGGTCGCGCAGCACGCCACCGGCGGCCATGGCCAAGCCCGCGGCGGTGGCTTGCACCGCGCCCCAGGCGCCCAGCACCAAACCGGCTTGGTCCCCTTGGGCCATGTTCATGGCGCACACCAGCATGCCCACCGAAAAAAAGCCACCGCCCAACCCCACCAACATGGCGCCGGTTTGAAACAACAACGGTGCTTGCAAGGGGGCCGAGAACACCACGCAGGCAAACGCCGGCAAGCCGATCAGGGCACCCATGCCAGCCATGCGGCAGGCGTCAAAGCCCCGTGCCAGCCAGCGGGCCGACAGCGCAAAGGCGAGCAAGGCGCCGCCTGCGCTCAGAGCGGTCAGGCTGCTGGTCATGCCCACGTCCAGGCCCAAAATTTCGCCGCCGTAGGGTTCGAGGATGATGTCTTGCATGCCAAAGGCGGCGGTGCCCAGGCCCAGGGCCCACAGGTAGCGGTGCATGTGCGGCAAGGCCATCAGGCGCTGCCACGACATGGAAAAACCGTTGTCGGCGCGTTGCCCACGCTTGGCCCCACGCGCCTCTTGTTTCCACAGCGACAACAGGTTCAAGCCCGCCACCATCACCGCCGAGCCTTGCACCACTTGGATCAGGCGCACGCTGCCAAAGTCGGTCAACAAGGCGCCAAAAGCCGCACTGCTCACGACCATGCCCAACAGCAGCATGCTGTAGAGCAAGGCCACCACACGGGGGCGTTTTTCTGCGGTCGATAAATCGCTGGCCAAAGCCATGCCCGCGGTTTGGGTGACTTGCATGCCCGCGCCGACCAGCACAAAGGCCAAGGCGGCACCCATGCGGCCCAGCCACCCGTTGTCGGGGGTGGCCTCCGACAGCAGCAACAGAGCAAACGGCATGATGGCCAAGCCACCAAACAGCAGCAAGGTGCCGATCCACAGGTAGGGGATGCGGCGCAGACCCAGCGCAGATGGGTGGGTGTCGCTGCGGTAGCCGATCAGCGCCCGCAGGGGCGCAAACACCAGCGGCATGGCCACGGCCACCGCCACCCACCAGGCGGGCACTTGCAACTCGACAATCATCACCCGGTTCAAGGTGCCGACCAATAACGCGGTGGTCAGGCCGATGGCGAACTGAAACAAAGACAAACGCAACAAACGCCCCAGCGGCAACTCGACCGATGCCGCATCGGCAAACGGCATGAAGCGCGTGCCAAAGGCCGACACCCAAGCCGGGGGCCGAAACAGTTGACGCCAAGAACCGATCATGTGCGCTGCCACTCCCACGCTTGCGAGGTGTAGAACCCGCTGGAGACACGCTGCATGTGGCCAGGCCGCCAGCCGTGCGCACGCACGGCGCGCTCGATGTACACATGCAAGGTGGTTTTGCGAATGGGGGCCAATTGTGGCGAGCGGTCGCTGCGCGGGAACAAGCGGCCCATGGCATGGGCCACCGCCAACAGCGGCGAGTGCGGTGCAAAGGTGAACAGCACCGATTGGCGGGTGCGCTTGGTCAAGGACTCCACCGCGTTGGCAATGGTTTGGGTGTCGTAGTGGATGAGTGAATCCATGCACACCACATGGTCGAAGTCGCCGTGCTCTGCTGAGAGCATGTCACCGGCCAAAAACGTGATGCTGCCGCCTTTGGCGCTGAGCGTGGGGTCGGTGAGCAGGTCTTGCGCATGGCGATCGCGGGCCAAGTTGACCAAGGTGGGCGAGAGGTCGATGGCCAGCACCTCGGCGCCGCGGCGCATGGCCTCTTGCGCCAAGGCACCGGTGCCGCAACCGGCGTCAAGCAAGCGCAGGCCTCGCATGTCCTCGGGCAGCCACGACAACAAGGTGTGGCGCATCTGGTCGCGGCCCTTGCGCACGGTGGCGCGGATGCGCCCCACGGGTGCGTTGGAGGTCAACACCTCCCAAGCTTTGGCAGCGGTGCGATCGAAATAGTGTTCGATCTCACCGCGCCGTGCGACATAGCTGGCTTGGTTCATGTCAGTCAAATCCCAACAAATCAAAAATATCGCGGTCTTTCATGGGGATGGAAGGCAGCGGGTCGGAGCCAGCCCACAAGGCCGCAGCCAAGCGCATGTACTCGTCTTGCACGGCCTTGATGGCGGGCGTGGCTTCCAACTCAAACATGGTGCATTTCTGCAAACGGCTTTTGCGGATTTCATCCAGCATGGGAAAGTGCGCCATGTTTTTCAAACCGGTGACGGCATTGAATTTGTCGACTTGGTCGGTGTCGTCGCTGCGGTTGACGATCACGCCGCCCAAACGCACGTTGTAGTTTTTCGACTTGGCACCGATGGCTTGCACGATGCGGTTCATGGCGAAGATGGAGTCAAAGTCGTTGGCGGTGACGATCAAGGCACGGTCGGCGTGTTGCAGGGGTGCAGCAAAACCGCCGCACACCACATCGCCCAGCACATCGAAGATGACCACGTCGGTGTCTTCCAGCAAATGGTGTTCTTTCAGGAGCTTGACGGTTTGCCCCACCACATAGCCGCCGCAACCGGTGCCAGCGGGCGGGCCACCGGCCTCGACGCACATCACGCCGTTGTAGCCTTGAAACACAAAGTCTTCGACGCGCAGCTCTTCGGCATGAAAGTCCACGGTTTCAAGCACATCGATCACCGTGGGCAGCATTTTTTTGGTGAGCGTGAAGGTGCTGTCGTGTTTGGGGTCGCAACCAATTTGCAGCACCCGCTTACCCAGTCTGGAAAAGGCGGCAGACAGGTTCGAAGACGTGGTGCTCTTGCCAATGCCGCCTTTGCCGTAAATGGCAAACACTTTGGCGTTGCCAATCTTCACACTGGGGTCGAGCTGCACCTGCACGCTGCCCTCGCCGTCGGGGCGTCCGCCGCGTTTGATTTGGCTGACGGGGATGGTGGCGGTTTCAATCATGCGGGGGCTCCTTCTTGTATGCCTTCCAGGCGGTCTTCCAGCTCTTCGCCAGCACGGCGCAGGGCTTGGCGTGTTTCGGCATCGGGTTGCCAGTAATTGCGTTCAAAGGCTTCGATCAGGCGGTTGGCCACCCGCGCCGAAGCGGTGGGGTTGAGCTTGGCCAAACGCTCGCGCATTTGCGGATCGAGCATGAAGGTTTCGGTCAGTTGTTTGTAGACCCAGGGCTGCACTTGGCCGGTGGTGGCCGACCAGCCCATGGCATTGGTGACATGGACTTCAATTTGGCGCACACCTTCGTAGCCCGACTCCAACATGCCCTCGTACCACTTGGGGTTGAGCATGCGGGTGCGGGTTTCCAGCGCCACTTGTTCGCGCAAGGAGCGCACCGTGCCGTCGCCCTTGGTTTGGTCACCGATATAAACCGGTGGGGTTTTGCCGCCCTTGGCCACTTTGACCGCTTGGGTGATGCCGCCCAGGGTGTCAAAGTAGTTGTCCACAGTGGTGACGCCCAGCTCCAGTGATTCCAGGTTTTGGTAGGTCAGCTCCACATGGCTGAGCACGCTTTGCATCAAGGCGGTGCGCGCTTCGGCGCGGCCATCGCGGCCATAGGCAAAGCCTTTGCGGCGGGTATAGGTGTCGGCCAGTTCGCCCTCGTTGGTCCACTGGCTGCTTTCGATCAGGTTGTTGACGTTGGAGCCATACGCCCCTTCGGCATTGCCGTACACGCGCAAGGCAGCGATCTCCAACGTGCAGCCGTGCTCTTGCTGGTAGGCCAGGGCATGGCGACGAATGGGGTTCATTTCCAGCGGCTCGTCTTCGGCGGCTGCGGCCAGGTAGGCGGCTTCGGCGAGCAGGCGAATTTGCAGGGGCATCAGGTCGCGGAAGATGCCTGACAAGGTGATCACCACATCCACCCGGGGGCGGCCCAGTTCGCTCAAGGGAATCAAGGTCGCGCCGGCGATGCGGCCGTAGCTGTCAAAGCGCGGCAAGGCACCCATTAGCGCCAGGGCTTGGCCAATCGGCGCGCCCTCGCTTTTGAGGTTGTCGCTGCCCCACAACACCATGGCGATGGAGGCGGGCAAGGCGTTGCCGTCTTCGATGTAACGGTCCAACAAACGCTGGGCTTGCTTGGCGCCGTCTTTGACGGCAAACGCGCTGGGGATGCGAAATGGGTCAAAGCCGTGCAGGTTGCGACCGGTGGGCAACACCTCGGGCGAGCGCAACACATCGCCCCCGGGGGCGGGGCGCACAAAGCGGCCATCCAAAGCGTGCAAGATCGCCTTGACCTCGGTTTCTTGGCCCATCAGGTGGTTGGCTTCGCTGAGCTTTTTCACCATGGCCACATGGTCTTCGTCGCGCGGCCACTGTGAGCCCTGGAGTATTTTGTCCATGCTCAGGCCTTGGACCAGGGCCAGGGCTGAATCGCGCGACAAGGTTTGACCATGGCCCGCATCTGCCATCGAAATCAGCAAGTCGATGCGTTCGGCCTCGGACAGGGGGCGACCCGTCACATGCAGGCCATGGGGGATCAGGGCGTACTCCACTTCCAACAACTGCTCGGCCAGCACGGCCACGCGGGCGTCGAGGGCGGCGGGGGCGTCGTGGTGCCACAGCGGTTCGGCGTCGGCCAAATCCAACTCGGCGGCTTGTGACTGCAACAGTTGCGCCAGTTCATGGCGCTCGGATGCGCCGGGCTCCAGGCCGCGCCAGCGGTCGATGGACGACTTGAGGTCGGTCAAGCCTTTGTACAAACCGGCTTGAGACACGGGCGGTGTGAGGTAAGAGATCAAGGTCGCGCCACTGCGGCGCTTGGCGATCGCCCCCTCGGAGGGGTTGTTCGACGCGTAGAGGTAAATGTTGGGCAGGTCGTGGATCAAGCGGTCGGGCCAGCAGCTGCCCGACATGCCGGTTTGTTTGCCCGGCATGAACTCGAGCGCACCGTGGGTGCCAAAGTGCAGCACGGCGTGGGCTTGGAAGTCTTCGCGCAGGTAGCGGTAAAAGGCCGAGAAGGCGTGCGTCGGGGCCAAGCCCTTTTGGAACAGCAAGCGCATCGGGTCGCCTTCGTAGCCAAACGAGGGCTGCACACACACCAGCACATGGCCCCATTGCTTGCCCAGCACAAAAATCGATTGACCATTGCTGAGTTGGCGTCCCGGCGCAGGACCCCATTGGCCCTCGATCTCCGACAGCCAAGGCTCGCGCCGCACATGGTCTTCGGCGGCGATCAAGTGGTGCACATTGGCGTCGGCCCCGTATTGGGCGGCGTTGCCGTGCAGCAGGCTGTTGCGCAAGTCATCGACGTTGGCGGGCATGTCCACGCTGTAGCCCTGGGCCTTCATGGCGGCCAAGGTGTGGAAGATGGACTCGAACACGCTCAGGTAAGCGGCGCTGCCAATGTTGCCGGCGTTGGGTGGGAAATTGAACACCACCAGCGCGACTTTGCGCTGCGCGCGCTCGCTGCGGCGCAAGGCCACCATCTTGCTCACGCGCGCGGCCAGCATGTTGGCGCGCTCGGGGCAGGAGGCCATGTCTTGGGTGCGGTCTTGGTCGGTGAAGGTGCAGCCATGGTGGCAGCCTGAACAGGTCACGCCGGCGTTGCCGGGCCGACCGCCAAACACCATGGGCGCGATCGACCCGTCCAGCTCGGGGATGGCCACCATGATGGTGCTCTCGACGGGCAGCAGACCGCGCTCGGAGCTGCCCCACTCGGTGAGGGTTTGGAACTCGACAGGCTGGGCCGCGATGTAGGGCACGTCGAGCTTGGCCAGCACTTCCTCGGCAGCTTTGGAGTCGTTGTATGCGGGCCCGCCGACGAGTGAAAAACCCGTGAGCGAAATCAGCGCGTCAATGGTGGGGCGGTCATTTTTAAAGAAGTATTCGTCGATGGCGGGGCGGCTGTCGAGCCCGGCGGCAAAGCATGGGATGACCCGCAATCCGCGGGCTTCCAAGGCGGCAATCACCCCGTCGTAGTGACCGGCGTTGTTCGACAACAGGTACGAGCGCAACACCAGCAAACCCACCGTGCCCTTGACTGGGCCTTGGGCGGGCGCGGGCAGGGCGCTGGCGTCTTCGCTGAAGCGGCCTTTCAGGCGCGGGTGGTACACGCCCATTTCGGGGTATTCAATCGGCGCTTGGGGTTTGAGCACGCCGCGCAAGTGGCGGCGCTCACCGCTGGCGCCGCGATCGACCACATGGCGCACCAGGTTGAGAACGTTCTCGTCGGAGCCGCCCAGCCAGTATTGCAAGGTCATGAAATAGGCGCGCACATCTTGTGCTGTGCCGGGGATGAAGCGCAGCATTTGTGGGATGCGCCGCAGCATCTTGAGTTGGGCGGCGCCACCGGTGCTGTTCTTTTCTTTTTTGCCGCGCAGCTTTTTCAGCAAGGCCATGGGACCGCTGGCGGGCTTGCCCATGTCAAAGTTGCCCAGGCGCGTCAGCTGCACCACTTCAGTGGCCGAGGCCATGCAAACCATCGCGTCGCAATGCTCGCGCCGCGCGCGCAGGGCGGGCAAGATGGGCAAAAAGTGGTCTTCCAAAAACAACATGCCCGCCACGATGATGTGGGCTTGGGCAATGTCGGCTTTGCAGCGCTCGATGGCGGCTTCGTTGTTGGCGAATTCGGAGGCCGCATGCAAAGACAGTTGCAGGCCGGGCATCTCGCGCGCCAAGCTGTGGCGCGCACGCTCGGTGGCACTGGCCAAATGCGTGTCCATGGTGACGATGGTCACCCGCACCGGTGTGTGGCCACCCTGGGTCACGGCGTCAGCGGCTGAAGTGGGCTTTGGCATCGTAGAGGGTCTCCACTGTGATCGTCGCCAGACCTTGCTCGCGGGCAAAGCGTTCGGTGTTGCGGCGGGCTTTGCCGCGCACAAAAAAGGGAATCTTGTTGAGCTCTTTTTCAGCGTCCAAGGTCCAGCCGCCTGGGCCGCTGGCGGGGCTGGCCGTGGCCGAGGCGGGAGCGCTGGGCGCCTCGATGGTGATGGGCTCGGCGCTGGCGGCTTGCAGCGTGGGGCTGGGGCGGGTCGAGCCCAGGTGCGAAGGCGCAGCGCCTTCTTTGAATTCGAAGTCTTCGCGGAACATGCCCAAGAGGTGTTCTTCCAGGCCCATCATCAGCGGGTGCACCCAGGTATCAAACAGCACATTCGCACCTTCAAAGCCCATTTGCGGCGCATAGCGGGCGGGGAAGTCTTGCACATGGATGGGCGCGGAGATGACGGCGCAGGGGATGCCGTGGCGCTTGGCAATGTGGCGCTCCATTTGCGTGCCCAAAATCAACTCTGGCTGGAGCTCGGTGATTTGTGTCTCGACGGCCAAGTAGTCGTCGCTGATCAGCGCTTCCACGCCATAGCGCTTGGCCGCATCGCGCACCTCGCGGGCAAATTCGCGGCTGTAGGTGCCCAGGCCCACCACTTCAAAGCCCATTTCTTGGCTGGCCACACGCGCTGCGGCGATGGCGTGGGATGCGTCGCCAAACACATACACGCGCTTGCCGGTGAGGTAGGTGGAGTCGACCGAGCGGGCGTACCACGGGGCATGGGCGCGCTCGGGTGTGGACACATCGACGGTCAGACCCGCCAAGGTCTGCACCTCGGCAATGAAGTCGCGCGTGGCCCCCATGCCAATCGGCACGGTGCGGGTGAAGGGTTGTTGGTGTTGGCGCTGCAACCATTGGGCGGTGGTGTTGGCGACTTCGGGGTAAAGCACCACGTTGAAGTCGGCCTCGCCCAAGCGGGCGATGTCGGCCACGCAGGCGTTGAGGGGTGCGACCACATGCACTTGCACGCCCAGGCTTTCAATCAGGCGGGTGATTTCGATCACATCGTCGCGGTGGCGAAAGCCCATGGCGGTGGGGCCCAAGATGTTGCAACGTGCGGGCCGGCTGCCGTCCAGCGGCGTGCGCGGGGTGGTGGTGGCGGCCAAGCGGCGGGTGAGGTGATAAAAGGTTTCGGACGCGCCAAAATTTTCTTTGCGCTGGTAGGCGGGCAACTCCAGGGGCACCACCGGCACCGGCAGGTCCAGCGCCAGGGCCAAGCCACCGGGGTCATCTTGGATCAGCTCGGCGGTGCACGAGGAACCGACCAGCATGGCTTTGGGGGCAAAGCGTGCAAACGCGTCACGGGCAGCTGTTTTGAACAGCTCGGCGGTGTCGCCGCCGAGGTCACGGGCTTGGAAGGTGGTGTAGGTCACCGGTGGGCGCCGCGGCAAGCGCTCGATCATGGTGAACAATAAATCGGCATAGGTGTCACCCTGGGGCGCGTGCAGCACATAGTGTACATCGCGCATGGCGGTGGCGATGCGCATGGCCCCAATGTGGGGCGGGCCTTCGTATGTCCAGAGCGTGAGTTGCATGCTTGCGTGCCTCAGGCCACCAGCTTCAAGCGGCGGGTCAGGGGGCGGCTGAACAAACCTGCCAAGTCGCCCGCTTGTTCGTAGCCCTGAATCGGGGTGAAGACCAACTCAATGGCCCATTTGGTGGTCAGGCCTTGGGCCTCCAAGGGGTTGGCCAGGCCCAGGCCACACACCACCATGTCGGGTTGGTCGGCCAGGCAACGGTCGAGTTGTTTCTCCACGTCTTGGCCTTCGCTCAAGCGTGTGCCTGCTGGCAACCAGGCCAGCTCGGCGGCCATGTGGTTGCGGTGCAAGTAAGGGGTGCCCACCTCGACCAATTCCATGCCCATCTCGCGGTGCAGAAAGCGCGCCAAGGGGATTTCGAGTTGTGAGTCGGGGAAGAAAAATATGCGCTTGCCTTGCAACAGCGCGCGCTGGCGCGACAGGGCTTGCTCGGCGCGTTGGCGCGGTGCGCGGGTGACTTGTTCGAACAACGCGGGGTCCACGCTAAAAGCCGTGGCCGCGGCTTGCAACCAGGCCGTCGTGCCTTCGGCGCCGAGGGGAAAGGGCGCGCCCAGGTGTTGCGCGCCCTTGGACTCCAGGGCGCGGGCGGTATCGGCCAAGAAGGGTTGGGCCAGCAAAAAACGCGTGCCTGGGCCGATGGCGGGCAATTGGGTGCTGCGCCGGGGCGGGAAAAAGTCCACCGCCACGCCCATGGCTTTGAGCAATTGGCCGAGTTGGTCTTCCACCACATCGGCCAAGGTACCCACCACCAACAAGCGCGTGGCGCCGTCGCTGCGCTGGGGCAGGGTGGGTGCGAGCGAGGCCAAGCAAGCGTCTTCGCCTTGGGTGAAGGTGGTTTCAATGCCGCTGCCCGAATAGTTGAGCACCCGCACCGAGGGCAAGTATTGGCGCGTCAAGCGCTCGGCGGCGCGCGACAAATCAAGCTTGATGACCTCGGAGGGGCAGGAGCCAACCAAGAACAGCAGCTTGATGTCGGGGCGGCGTTGCAGCAACTGGCCGACCACTTTGTCGAGCTCGTCGTTGCAGTCGGCCAAACCGGCCAAGTCGCGCTCGTCGATGATGGCGGTGCCAAAGCGCGGCTCGGCAAAAATCATCACCCCGGCAGCAGACTGAATCAGGTGGGCGCAGGTGCGTGAGCCCACCACCAAAAAGAAAGCGTCTTGGATTTTGCGGTGCAACCAAATGATGCCGGTCAGGCCACAAAACACCTCGCGCTGGCCGCGCTCGATCAGCACCGGCGCATCTTGGCAGCCGGTGGCGTTGTCGCTGCGAATGGGAATCACGCTGCTCATGCCGCTGCCCCCATGGCCAGGTGAGCCGTGCCCGAGCCCTGTTTTTCACGCGCTTGCTGCAAGCGCGCAGCGCGCAGCTTCCAGATGAACTGCCCGGCATTGATGCAATAGGTGAAATAGGCCAACAAAGCCACGCTCAGCTGTTGTTGCAGGCTCATGTTTTGGTGCCACCAGCCAAACAAATACAGGGTGTGCAGCGCCAGCACCAGCATGCTGAAGATGTCTTCCCACAGAAAGGCCGGGGCAAACAGGTATTGGCCAAACACCACTTTTTCCCAAATGCAACCGGTGATCATGATGGTGTACAAGGTCAGCGTTTTGACCACCACCGACCACAGGGCCCACTGCTCGCCCTCACCGGTGGCCATGCAACGCAACACCAACACCAGGCTGACCAAGAACACCAAAAACTGAACCGGCGCCAACACCCCTTGCACCAGCGTCCAAGCCGTGGCATCGCGCCGCGCGCGCTGCTCGGGCGTGTAAAGGGCGGGGTGTAGGGCCTTGGCGGCTGACCCAGGGTGTGACATGTTTGACCTTGTGACCAATTCGTAGGAGTTCACTTTAGGCAATGAAACGCCATCTGTCAATCAGAGTTGACGGTATATTTAATTGACACTCCTAGGGTTTGTACTATATATATGTCATGGTAAATCTAAAGACACTTCGCTTCTGGGGTCGGTCGCTGTCTTAGATAGTTGTCGTCCAGCAACTTTTGGACAAGGTCCAGGCCAAGCCGGGGTGGGTTTGGTGGCTGGTCACGCACGGTGAGGGGTGTGGAGCGTGAATCATGAGCAGACGGGGGCCATCGTACCGGCCATCACCGAATGGGTGGTGGACCGGTTGATGAACAAGCACCAACAATTTGTGCAACAACAAGATGAGGCCTTGCGCGGCCACGCCTTGCAGTTGGCATTGGCCTGCTTGAGCGGGCAGCAACAAACCCGCGCGTGTTTCCGGGCTTGGCTGGCCCAGGGCATGGCCTTGGACACCTTGTATCTGCAAGTCTTGGCCCCAGCGGCCAGTTTGGTCGGCCAATGGTGGCAAGCCGACAGCGTGGACTTTTCCCATTGCTCCGTGGGCTATCACCACTTGCAAGACCTGTTGGTCGAGTACAGCCCACAGTTTTTGGCCCAGTCCAATGGCTACGTCGCACCGCTGGGGCACCGCGCGTTGATGATGGGTCAGCCCAATGCCCAGCACGCCTTGGGTTTGATGATGTTGGCGGAGTTTTTCCGCCGCGATGGCTGGAGCGTGACCAGTGCTTCCAAGATGGGTCGCTTTGAGGCCTTGTCGATGATCGGCAATGAGGCCTTCGACCTGGTGGCCATTTCGGTCAGCACCCGGCGCGATCTTCCCACCCTGAAAAAGCACATTGTCCAATTGCGCCAACGCTCCTTGAACCCGCGGGTGGTGGTGATGGTGGGCGGGCCCATGTTGGCCCAAGACCCCCAGTTGGCCGCCACTTTGGGGGCAGACTTCTCCAGCGGAACGGCCGACCAGGCCTTGCGCGACGCCGCCCAACAGGTGCGCCTGCGCATGAAGCAGCCGCTCCCGCAGACCCACGCCAAGGGCCTCTCGCGTGGATAGCCGACTGCACCACATGACTTTTGCCCTAGACGGACGCTGGACGGTGCTACATTTCGCTGCGCAACGCCGCTTGGACGTTGGGGTGTGACAGGCCAAGCCGACACCAGCAAGACGCTTGATCAGAGGTTTATGCAAATTCCGCCACTTTCACCGTTGGTTTTATCGCAGCTGATTGGCGCCAGTGCGGACATCGCCTTGCTGCTGGACGAGGCGGGCGTGGTGCAGGAGGTGTCCTTGTCGCGCAGCGACTGGGCGGCATTGGACTGCCGGCGTTGGGTGGGGCGCCCATGGGCCGAAACCATGGCCGAGGACAGCCAACCCAAATGGGCGGAAATGCGGGCCGCCAAAGACGGCGATGAGTTGCGCTGGCGCCACATCAACCACACCTCGCAAGTGGCGGGTGGCAACGATGTGCCGTTGCAATACGTGGCCTTGAGCCTGGCCGCGCCGGGCTTGACCCTGGTGCTGGGCCGCGACATGTCGGTGTTGTCCAACTTGCAGCAGCGGTTGATGGACGCGCAGCAATCCATGGAGCGCGACTACATGCGTTTGCGCCACATGGAGGCGCGTTACCGGATTTTGTTCGAGACCTCGGGCGAGCCGGTGCTGGTGGTCGACGTGGTCTCGCAACGGGTGATGGAGGCCAATCCCGCGGCCCAGGCCTGGGTCAAGGATGCGGGCAAACGCTTGGTCGGCCGCGAAATCAACGAGTGCTTTGAGAGCCAACACCGCGATGCGGTGCAAGCCCTGCTGCGCATGGCCCAAGCCACCGGGCGGGCTGAAATTGGTCGGGCGCGGTTCATGGGCACGTCGCAAGACAGTGCGTTGTCGGTTTCGGTGTTTCGCCAAGAGGGCGGCGCCCAGTTTTTGATCCGGCTGTTGCCCAGCACCGGTGCGCTGTCGGATGCCCAGCCCGATGCGCAAGCCTGGTTCAGCGAGGCGATGGAGCGCTCGCCCATGGGCTTGCTGATCACCGATCGCCAAGGCGCGGTGGTGGCGGCCAATGCCGAGCTGGTGTCACTGGTGGGCGCCACCTCATTGGCCCAACTGCAAGGCCAAGCCATGGAGCGTTGGTTGAGCCGTGGCAGTGTGGATTGGGGCGTGTTGCAAACCAATATCCGCCAAACCGGCAGCGTGCGTGGCTTTGCCACCGAATTGCGCACCATGGCCGGCACCCAGGTGGCGGTGGAAATTTCGGCCTTGACCTTGACCGGGCCGCAGGCCTTGTATGGGTTTTTTGTGCGCGACGTGGGCCGCCAGCGCATGCCCGATGCGCCCATCGAGTCGGGCATGGCGGGGTCGGTGGCGCAATTGGCGCAACTGGTCGGGCGCATGCCGATGAAAGACATCGTGGGCGAAACCAGCGACATGATTGAGCGCATGTGCATCCAAGCGGCTTTGCACTTGACCCACAACAACCGCGCTTCGGCGGCGGAAATGCTGGGCTTGTCGCGCCAAAGCCTGTACGTGAAATTGCGCCGCTACGACATGGCCGGCAGCGGCGAGGCCGAGTAAACCGGCCGCGCCAGGGTGGGCAGTCCGCTGCCCCCAGCGCGGTTCAGCACCCAGACCGGCGCCCCCAACCCACCACGGCATGAAAAATCCGGCCCATCACACCGCATGGGTGTTGGGGCCATTGGGACCATTCTGGCGGCGGCAAATGGGCCTGGCATGGGAAGTGTCAGAAATAACAGACAAAATAATCGTAAACCTCAGTTGACAGTTGGGGTGGGCGGGCCAAAAATGCACCATGGCCCGTCCCTCCTTGTCCACCGTCGCTGAGCTGCTCAAGCCCATCACCTGGTTTCCGCCCATGTGGGCCTTTGCCTGCGGTGTGGTGTCTTCGGGCGAGGCGTTCTCGGGTCACTGGGGTTTGATCATTTGGGGGGTGTTGTTGGCTGGGCCTTGGGTGTGTGCCAGCAGCCAAGCGGTCAATGACTGGTTTGACCGCCACGTCGACGCCATCAACGAGCCGCAGCGGCCCATCCCGTCGGGGCGCATGCCCGGGCGCTGGGGTTTGTACATTGCCTGGTTGTGGACAGGCTTGTCTTTGCTGTGGGCCATTCCCTTGGGCACTTGGGGCTTTTTGGCTGCGGCCCTGGGTTTGGCCCTGGCCTGGGCCTACAGCGCACCACCCTTGCGCTTGAAGGAAAACGGCTGGTGGGGCAACGCCGCTTGCGCGCTCAGCTACGAGGGCCTGGCTTGGGTGACCGGCGCAGCGGTGATGTTGGGTGAGCGCGTGCCGCCCGCACCGGTGTTGTGGCTGGCCTTGCTCTACAGCTTGGGCGCCCACGGCATCATGACTTTGAATGACTTCAAGGCTGTCGAAGGTGACCGCCAAATGGGCGTGCGCTCTTTGCCGGTGCAACTGGGCGTGGAAGGTGCCGCCCGGGTGGCCTGTGCGGCCATGCTGCTGCCCCAAGCGGTGGTGGTGGGTTTGCTGATGCATGGGGGCCAGGTGGCCCATGCCTTGGCGGTGTTGGGCCTGATGTTGGCCCAACTGCCATTGATGGGCGTGTTTGTGCGCCAACCCGTGGCCAAGGCCTTGATGCTCAGTGGTTTTGGTGTGCCCTTGTTTGTCGCTGGCATGATGGTCAGCGCCTGGGCCGTGCGCACGACCCCGGGGGTGGGCGCATGAGCGCGCCGATGGCCTTTGGCTGGTGGCAGGTGCTGCGCTTGGCCTTGGTGCAAGCGTGTTTGGGCTCGGTGGTGGTCATCACCACGTCAACGCTCAATCGCATCATGGTGGTGGAGTTGATGTTGCCAGCGCTGTTGCCCGGCTTGCTGGTGGGCTTGCATTACGCTGTGCAAATGGTGCGCCCGCGCATGGGCTTTGGCGCCGATCAAGGGCGCCGCTGCACCCCGTGGATGGTGGGCGGCATGGCGCTTTTGTCGGCAGGCGGCTGCTTGGCCGCTTACGCCACGGTGCGCATGGGCGAGCAGCGGGGCTTGGGCATGGCCTTGGCGGCGCTGGCGTTTGCCATGATTGGTGTGGGCGTGAGCGCCTGCGGCACGTCGCTGTTGGTGCTGTTGGCCAAGCGCGTGCCCGATGAGCGCCGCGCCCCGGCCGCCACCTTGGTGTGGGTGATGATGATCGTGGGCTTTGCCTTGACCGCGGTGGTGGTGGGCAAAAACCTGGACCCCTACACCCCCGAGCGGTTGTTGAACGTGGTGTGCACGGCGGCTGGTTTGGCGTGGATGCTGGCCTGTGTGGGCCTGTGGGGGCTGGAAGGGCCTGTGCCTGAGGCCGCCGCCACACCCAGCGCTGCCAGCGGCCAGCCGCGGCCAGACCCCACAGCGGGCGCCGGGGTGACGCCACCGGCGCGGGCCGGTTTCCGCGCAGCTTTGGCAGCGGTTTGGGACGAGCCGCCAGCGCGCAGGTTCACCGTGTTTGTGTTTTTGTCCATGCTCGCCTACAGCTCGCAAGACCTGATCTTGGAGCCTTTTGCCGGCACCGTTTTTGCCATGACACCTGGGCAGACCACGCAACTTTCAGGCTTGCAGCATGGTGGCGTGCTGTTGGGCATGTTGTGTGTGGCGCTGGTGGGCAGCGCCTGGGCGCGCGGGCGCTTTGGATCGGTGCAGACCTGGATGGTGGGCGGTTGCCTGGCCTCGGCTTTGGCCATGGCCGGTTTGTCCGTGGCCGCAGGGCTGGCCGGTGACTGGCCCTTGCTGGCCAATGTGTTCGTGTTGGGGGTGGCCAACGGGGCGTTTTCGATCGCCGCCATCACCACCATGATGCGCTTGGCGGCTGCGCCGCAAGATGGTCGCGAAGGCACCCGCATGGGCTTGTGGGGCGCCTCACAAGCCATCGCTTTTGGCCTGGGCGGCTTGCTGGGCACCGGCGCGAGCGATTTGGCTCGCTGGTGGTTGGCCCAGCCCTCGACCGCTTACAGCTGGGTATTTGGAATGGAAGCGCTGATGTTTGCTTGGTCCGCTTGGTGGGCGGTCCAGGTCGGGCGTGGCGAAGCAGTGCAAACGCGTACAACGCAAACCGCCCCTTGGGCAATGGAAGGACAACAACCATGACACAAATGAGCTATGACGCCGTGGTGATTGGGGGTGGACCAGCCGGGGCCACTGCCGCCGATGATTTGGCCCAAAAGGGGTGGCGTGTGTTGCTGCTCGATCGGCAAGGCCGCATCAAGCCCTGTGGGGGGGCCATTCCGCCGCGCTTGATCAAGGACTTTGACATCCCCGACGAGTTGCTGGTGGCCAAGGCGCGCTCGGCGCGCATGATTTCGCCCAGCGACAACAAGGTCGATATTCCGATCGAGAACGGCTTTGTCGGCATGGTCGATCGGGATCATTTCGACGAATGGTTGCGCCAGCGTGCGGCCAGCCACGGCGCGGTGCGCCAGCGCGGCGTGTTCGACAAATTCAGCCGCGACTTGGACGGGGTCATGCGGGTGCACTTCACCGCCAAAGGCCTCAAGGGCGAAGAGCACCAAGCCAGTGTGCGGGCACGCACCGTCATTGGCGCCGATGGCGCGCGATCCGAGGTGGCGCGCCAGGCCATCGATGGGGCCGAAAAAACCAAGTATGTGTTCGCCTATCACGAGATCATCCAGGCGCCAGAGAACGCGCCCGACCACGACCCCTCGCGTTGCGATGTGTATTACCGGGGTACCTTGTCACCCGACTTTTACGGCTGGGTGTTTCCGCACGGCAACACGGTCAGCGTGGGCACCGGCAGTGCCGACAAAGGCTTTTCGCTGCGCAGCGCCGTGGGCCGCTTGCGTGAGACCGCTGGCTTGGGCGAGGCCGCCACCTTGCGCCGCGAGGGCGCACCGCTGCCGATGAAACCCCTGCCGCGCTGGGACAACGGCCGCGATGTGGTGCTGGTGGGCGACGCCGCGGGTGTGGTGGCACCTTCCTCGGGCGAGGGCATTTATTACGCCATGGCGTGCGCGCGCATGGCGGCCGACCACGTGAATGTGTTTTTGCAAGAGGGCAACCCGTCGGTGCTCAAGCAGGTGCGCAAACAGTTCATGCGCGAGCACGGCAAGGTGTTTTGGGTGCTGGGCATCATGCAGTACTTTTGGTACAGCAGCGACAAGCGGCGCGAGAAGTTCGTCAAAATCTGCGAAGATAAAGACGTGCAACAACTCACCTTCGAGTCCTATATGAACAAAGTGCTGGTGCGCAAAAAGCCCATGGCCCATGTGCGCATCTTCTTCAAAGACCTGGCGCATTTGTTTGGCATGGCCAAAACCGGATGACCCCACGCACCTGGCCCAGCCTCTATCTGGCGATTGCCATCAGCTTTGCGGTGGCTGGCTTGGGGGGATCCCTGACCGATTTGGGCCCCTGGTACGAACAGCTGAAAAAACCCGATTGGAAGCCACCAGATGCGGCCTTTGGGGTCATTTGGTCGACCATCTTCACCCTGTGTGCTTTCAGCGCTTGGTGGGCTTGGCACGCCAGCAACGGCCCGCGCCAACGCGGAACCCTGCTGGCCTTGTTCGCCGCCAATGCCGCACTCAACGTTTTTTGGAGCCTGATTTACTTTCAGTGGCACCAGCTCGGTTGGGCCTTGGTGGAGTTGGTCTTTCTGTGGCTGTCGATCGCTGCGCTCATGTGGCACCTGCGCGGCCATGCGCGCGCCTCGGCCTGGCTGCTGCTGCCTTACTTGGTGTGGGTCAGCGCCGCCGGGGTGCTCAATTGGGACACCTGGCGGCTCAACCCGCAAGCCCATGCGTGGCAGCCCCAAAGCGCCCTCAACGTTGCTGATGACCCACCCACTACCATGCCATCCGCTTCCAACCTGCCTGCGCCCAGCCCAGCTGTGCCCAGCGCAGGGGATGCCCCGCCCGCGCCCAACGCCCCCCGGTAACGGTCGGCTCAGCCCTGCTCAAATTCGAGCACGGGCAAACCCCTAGGCGCTTGAGCGACAATATCGCCCACTGGCGCCAAAGGCCCCCTGTCAACCCGATGGGTGGCCCCAAGCGTTATCAAGTTTCACAACTCTGGAGAAAACCATGACCAACCGCCGCGAATTCATCGTTCAACTCAGCCTGGGCACCGGTGCCTTGGCCGCCACCCAAGCCATGGCCGCTGGCTCCATGGTCGCCGAAAACGACGCTCAGGCCACCGGTTTGGGCTACAAAGCCGACGCCACCAAAACCGACGTCAAAAAATTCCCCAAATATGCCGCCGGTCAAGCTTGCAAAAACTGCCAGCTGTTCCAAGGCAAGCCCACCGACGCCGCTGGCGGTTGCCCCTTGTTTGCCGGCAAGCAAGTCGCGGGTGCTGGCTGGTGCAGCGCCTACGCCAAAAAGGCCTGATGCCAATGGGCGCCAGCCGGTCCAGGTCGGCAAACGCCCTTCTTCGCCAACTGGCCGTCATCGTGGTGTGACATGGTTCAGTGGCGATCGAACCCAAAGGCCCCGCAGGGGCCTTTTTTTGGCCTCAACCTCAGCCTCAACCTCAGCCTCAACCTCAACCTCAACCTCAACCTCAGCCTCAGCCTCAGCCTCAGCCTCAGCCTTGGCTTCAGCCTCAGCCTTGGCTTCAGTGGCCGGGATGCTTGTGTCCGGCCTCAGTT
The DNA here is from genome assembly GCA_947448885.1 of Comamonadaceae bacterium. Taxonomy (GTDB): domain Bacteria; phylum Pseudomonadota; class Gammaproteobacteria; order Burkholderiales; family Burkholderiaceae_C; genus Limnohabitans. The sequence continues at coordinate 17,226 of CANFPJ010000012.1, read as the reverse complement.
GGTGGGTGCAGCTGGGGCGCGGGCCATCCAGTGCAGCAGGTGGCGTGCCACTTCGGCTGGGTTTTCTTCGTGCGCCAAGTGGCCCAGGCCCGCTGCAGCCACGCAGGTGCTGCCAGGGATGCGCCGCAAAGCCACTTCGGCCATGGACGGCGGAATGGTTTGGTCGGCCTGACCAATGTGCAGATGCACTGGGGCCGGCAGATCGGGCAGGCGTTTGGCCAAGGGCGCCAGGTTCCAAGCGGCCATCATGGCCAGCACCCCGCGCACATGGCGGGCGTTGCGCAACAACACCCCATAGTGCGCTGCCGCCTCGGGGCTCAGGCGTGAACCGGTGCTGTCGAGCAAGCGCTGCAACACCCCATCGCGCCCGCCTTGCTGGGCCATCAACCAGCCCGACAAGGGGTTGAGCGCCATCAATTTGGCGCTGGGCGAAAACAGCACCCCGGCCCAGCCGGGCAAGGGCAGCCAGGCCGGGTTCAGGCCCACCAGCACCGCTCGCTCATGCGCCAAGGGCAGGCGCTCTTGCAGCAGCATTTGGGCCGCCACCGCAGCGCCCGCCGAATGGCCCACCAAGCCGTGCAAGGGCAGGCCCAAGGTTTGAACCAAGGCGGCCAAGCCAGCGGCCATGCCCGGCAGCGACATGCCGGGCCCCGACGCTTGTTCGGTGAAGCCATGGCCGGGCAGGTCGGGGCAAATCAAGGTGTGGTGCGGCATCAGAAAGGGGGCCAGCGCGTGCCAGGTGTGGGTCGATGCCCCGGTGCCGTGCAGCATCAGCAGGGCTGGGCCTTGGCCCATCACTTGCACATGCCAGCGCAGACCAGCGGCCTGGACAAAGCGGCTGTGGGCGCTGTGGGGCCAGTGGGCTTGCAGCGCCTGCCAATCCAGTGCGGGGTACAGGCGGTCCAGCATCGCGGCGGGGTGTGGCTCAGGCGGTGGCCGGGGCCACCAAGGATTGCATGACAGCGGCCATGCGTTGGGCTTGGGCATGCGGCATGGGCAGGTAGCGTGCGCCCATGGCCTGGGCCAATTGCTGGGCTTTGACGTCGGGTTGGGTGGCGGTGTCCAGCCACACCGCCGCGCAGGCCAAGCTGCGCCATGCTTGGGCCCAGGCCAGGGCGTCGGTCATGGCCGATTCACGACCGCCCAGGCCTTGCAAATTCACATTCGCGCGGCCATCGCACAGCACCACCAGCAAGGGCGTGACGCCCAAACGCATTTGGGCTTGGGCTTGTTCTTGGCACAGCTTCAAGGCGGTGGCCAAGGGCGTGCCCCCACCACCGGGCAGGCCACCCAAGGCGCGCTTGGCGCGCACCAGCGAGCGGGTGGGGGGCAGCAACACCTCGGCTTTTTGGCCCCGAAAGGCAACCACGCAAACCTGGTCGCGCCGGGCGTAGGACTGCTGCAGCATCAACTCGACCGCGCCCTTGGCCTCGGCCAAGCGCGCCAATGCCGACGAGCCCGAGGCGTCGATTGCAAAAATCAGACAACTCGATTGTTTTTGTTGGAAGCGGTGGATGTGAAAGTCTTCGCTGCGCACCGCGATGCGCCCTCCGCCGGGCGGGGGTGGGCGCAGTTTTTGACGTGGCGCGGCCGCCCGCAAGGTGGCCAGCACATGCAACCGCGCCCCCTGGCTGGGGGCACCCGGGCGCGGCGCCAGCGGCCTGCCCCGTTGGCGCGAGCGTTGTGCCGCGCCGCTGCCACCGGCGCTGCGCGCGCCTTTGGGGGCGCTGGCGCCCAGCACCATGCGATCGAGCAGGTTGGGTGGGATGCTGGCCAAGGCCGCGGCCAACACCAACTCTTGCAACTCTTGGGCGCTGGGTGGGGCGGGCGTGTCCTCGGGGGCGTCGTCGCTGTGGTCCTCGGGTGGCGGCTCAGGGGGCGGCACATCGTCCGGGGGCGGGGCCTCGGCTTCGCTCGGTGGCGGCGGCTCAGACTCGGCTTCGGCTTGGGCCTCCGGCGGGGGCGCAGGCATTTGGGTGGCGCGTGGCGCCAAGACCATGCGCGCGGCCCAGGCCACGTCTTCATCGGTCGGCTCGGCATGTCCGTGCCAAGCGGCCGAGGCGCAGGCCAGCCGGCAAGCTGCCAGCGAGGCGCGCAAAGAGTCCACCCCCAGTGCCAGTGCGGTGTGGCACAGGGCCTGGGTGTGGTCGTCGCACAGGTGGATGTGGGCCAGGCGCTCACGGGCCTGTTGCAAATCCCTGGGCACGGCGTGGGCAACCGACGCGCCGGTTGGTTGTCGATCGCTGGGCTTGGCATTGCCTGCTGCTGGGGCTGCAGATGCAGTTTCGTTGTCGTTGTCGTTGTCGTTGTCGTCGGCCCAAGGCGAAGTGCCCAGGGCGCGATGGCCCACATCGGCCCATGCAACATCGCGCAGGTCCAGCCACAGCGACAAGCGGTCGCACAAGGCGTTGGACAAGGGGGGCTCGTCATCGAGCGACTCATCCAACGCCACCACGCCAAAGGCGCAGGCCTGGGCGGCTTGGTTGCCCACGTGCAAGGCGTGCACCTCGCCGCGGTCTTGCGCTTGGACCAGGCGCGCCAAGGTGTCGGCGCGCATGCGCTCAGCCATGGGCAGCACCACCCAATGGCCGTGGGCGCGTTGCAACAAGCCGGATTGGGCCACGGTGCTGCCGCTGCGCAGGCTGGCCGACAGGTCCAAGCCGCCGAGCAGCCGCTCGTCGTCCACATGGGTGGGGATGCGCACTCCGGGGCCGCCCAAGGCCGCCATCTCGGCCAGCCAGCGGTCGCGCACAGGCCCGTGCGGGGCGCGCAACCAAACGCCGCCCAGCAACACTGGGTCCAGGGCAAAAGCCCACAGGGCTTTGACCGCGTCGTGCCAGCGCTGCGCACCGGGCGGGGCCACTGGCGCCGCCTCCCCCGAGGTCATGCCCCGAGCACCTCGGTCAGGGCTTTTTGCACCCGCGCGCCCGAGCCGGTGTCGTCGAGCGGGTTGCGCCGCAGCCGATGGCGCAGGGCCAAGGGGGCCACGGCGCGCAGGTGCTCGGGCTTGACGGTGGTTTGTTTGTTCAGGGCCGCATAAGCGCGGGTGGCGCGCAACAGGGTCAATTCGGCGCGCAAACCGTCCGTGCCCAGTTGTTGGCACAGTTGGGCGCACAAGCGCAGCATGGCGTCGCTGACCTTGCTGCGCCCCAGCAGTTCGCGGGCGCGCAAGATGCGCTCGCGCAGCGCGGCATTGGCGGCCTCCCACTCCTCGCGAAAGGCTTGCGGGTCGCGCTCAAAGGCATCGCGCCGCTTGACCACCAGCACCCGCAGGTCCAGGTCTTGCGGGGTGCGCACCTCGACCGACAGGCCAAAGCGGTCCAGCAACTGCGGGCGCAATTCGCCCTCTTCGGGGTTGCCGCTACCCACCAATACAAAGCGCGCGGGGTGGCGCACGCTCAGGCCTTCGCGTTCGACCAGGTTTTCGCCGGACGCGGCCACGTCGATGAGCAAATCGACCAAGTGGTCTTCGAGCAGGTTGACCTCGTCGATGTATAAAAAGCCCCGGTGCGCTTGGGCCAGCAGGCCTGGCGAAAACGATTTGATGCCCTGCGACAGGGCTTTTTCCAAATCGAGCGCGCCGACCACCCGGTCTTCGGTCGCGCCCAGGGGCAGGTCGACCACCGGCACCGGTCGGGTGATGGCTTTGATTTTTCTGCCCCCTTTGAGGCTGGCGCAGGCTTCGCAGCGGGCGTTTTTGTCTTTGGGATCGCAACCATAAGCGCAACCCTCGACCACTTGGATGGGGGGCAGCAAATCGGCCAAAGCGCGCACAGCGGTGGATTTGCCGGTGCCGCGGTCGCCCAGGGCCAACACGCCGCCCACACTCGGGTCGACAGCGACGATTTGGATCGCCAAGGTCATCTCTTCTTGACCGACGATGGCTGAAAAAGGAAATGGAAGGGCCATGGTGGTTGCGCCGCTGGGGCAAACAGTGGGGGTCGACACCGGCCATGACAGCCTTGCAAGATGTCAACCCAAGTGGACAGTTTAATGGCTGATGGCCCCCGCGTCAGCCCTGAAAACCCCCAATGCCGCGCCCGCGTCAGCCCGACCCATTGGGCAGGGCAAACTCGGGTAAGCTTATGCACCCTTATTTCATGTCTGGGGCCCGCGTTTATGGGCCCGTCCAAAGGAGATCTTCATGCTGATTGGCGTGCCTGCAGAAACCCTGCCAGGCGAAACCCGCGTGGCTGTGACGCCAGAGACGGTGAAAAAACTCAAGGCCGCGGGTCACACCCTGCGCATCCAATCGGGTGCCGGCGTGGCCGCCAGCGCCACCGACGATGCCTTGGCTGCCGCTGGCGCCGAAATCACCGATGCCGCCCAAGCTTGGGCCTGCCCCATGGTGCTCAAGGTGCGCCCGCCCAGCCCCGCCGAATTGGCGCTGGCCCAGTCCGGGGCCACCTTGGTCGGCATGCTCAACCCGTTTGATGCCGAGGGCTTGCAGCGCATCGCTGCTGCCGGTTTGACCAGCTTTGCGTTAGAGGCTGCACCGCGCACCACCCGCGCGCAAAGCATGGACGTGCTGTCCTCGCAAGCCAATATCGCGGGTTACAAGGCGGTGATGGAAGCGGCCAACCAATACCAGCGCTTTTTCCCCATGCTGATGACGGCAGCTGGAACGGTGAAGGCCGCTCGCGTGGTTATTTTGGGCGTGGGCGTGGCCGGCTTGCAAGCGATTGCCACGGCTAAGCGTTTGGGCGCGGTGATTGAAGCCTCCGATGTGCGACCCAGCGTGAAAGAACAGGTCGAGTCCTTGGGCGCGAAGTTCATCGATGTGCCCTATGAGACCGCCGAAGAAAAAGAAGCCGCCGAAGGCGTGGGCGGCTATGCCCGTCCCATGCCGCAAAGCTGGCTGGACCGCCAAAAAGCCGAAGTGGCCAAGCGCGTGGCGCTGGCCGATGTGGTCATCTCTACTGCATTGATCCCTGGACGCGCGGCACCCGTGTTGATCACCGAAGACATGGTCAAGAGCATGAAGCCGGGCTCGGTCATCGTCGACTTGGCCGCTGGCAAAGGCGCCAATGGCGTGGGTGGCAACTGCCCGCTCACCGAGACCGACCAAACCGTGGTCAAGCATGGCGTGACCTTGGTGGGCGACACCAATTTGCCCGCGCGGGTGGCGGCAGACGCTTCCGCTTTGTATGCGCGCAATGTGCTGGACTTTTTGAAGCTCGTTGTGAACAAAGAGGGTGCTTTGCACATCGACATGGAAGACGACATCGTGGCCGCGTGTTTGATGACGCAAGGCGGCGAGGTCAAAAGGAAATAAGCATGGACCACACCATCACCAACCTCATTATTTTTGTGCTGGCCATCTACGTGGGTTACCACGTGGTCTGGAACGTCACCCCCGCTTTGCACACGCCGCTGATGGCGGTGACCAATGCGGTCTCGGCCATCATCATCGTGGGTGCCATGTTGGCCGCAGCCCTCACCGTTACCCCCTTGGGTAAAACCATGGGCGTGCTGGCCGTGGCACTGGCGGCCGTGAATGTCTTCGGTGGTTTCTTGGTCACGCGGCGCATGCTGGAGATGTTCAAGAAAAAAGCCCCCAAGGCAGGAGCTGACAAATGAGCATGAACCTCGTCGTTCTTTTGTATTTGGTGGCCAGCATCTGTTTTATTCAGGCGCTCAAAGGGCTGTCACACCCCACCACCTCGATTCGCGGCAACGTGTTTGGCATGAGCGGCATGGCGATTGCCGTGGTGACCACGGCGGCCTTGATCGTCAACTTGGCCGGCCATGCCGATGGCTTGGGCTGGGTGCTGCTCGGTTTGGTGATTGGCGGCGGCGCGGGTGCCGTCATGGCGCAACGCGTCGAGATGACCAAGATGCCCGAACTCGTGGCCTTCATGCACAGCATGATCGGCTTGGCGGCGGTGTTCATCGCCATTGCCGCAGTGGTTGAACCCGCAGCGTTTGGCATCGTGGCGCAGGGCATGGGCACGCTGGACATTCCCAACGGCAACCGCTTGGAGCTGTTCTTGGGTGCGGCGATTGGTGCCATCACCTTCAGCGGCTCGGTCATCGCCTTTGGCAAGTTGTCGGGTAAATACAAATTCCGTTTGTTCCAAGGCGCACCAGTGGTGTTTGCCGGTCAGCACATGCTGAATTTGGTGATGGGTGTGGCCACGGTCGCTCTGGGCGTGTACTTCATGTTCACCGGCAACTGGGACGCTTTCCTCATCATGCTGGCGCTGTCCTTTGTGCTGGGCGTGCTCATCATCATCCCGATTGGCGGCGCAGACATGCCGGTGGTGGTGTCCATGCTCAACAGCTATTCGGGCTGGGCGGCGGCGGGCATTGGTTTCAGCTTGAACAACAGCATGTTGATCATTGCGGGCTCCTTGGTGGGCTCCTCGGGTGCCATCCTGAGCTACATCATGTGCAAGGCCATGAACCGCTCGTTTTTCAATGTCATCTTGGGTGGCTTTGGTGGCGAGGCGGGCACGGCCGCAGCGGGCAGCACCGAGCAGCGCCCGGTGAAAAGTGGCAGCGCAGACGACGCGGCATTTATATTGGGCAACGCCGAAACCGTGGTCATCGTCCCCGGTTACGGCTTGGCCGTGGCCCGTGCCCAGCACGCGGTCAAAGAGTTGGCTGAAAAGCTGACCCACAAAGGCATCACCGTGAAATACGCCATCCACCCGGTGGCGGGGCGCATGCCGGGTCACATGAACGTGCTGTTGGCCGAGGCCGAAGTGCCTTACGACCAGGTGTTTGAGATGGAAGACATCAACGGCGAATTCGGCCAGGTTGATGTCGCCATCATCTTGGGCGCCAACGACGTGGTGAATCCTGCGGCCATGATCAAAGGTTCAGCGATTTACGGCATGCCGATTTTGGAGGCCTACAAAGCCAAAACCATCATCGTCAACAAACGCTCTATGGCTGCTGGTTATGCCGGCTTGGACAACGAGCTCTTCTACATGGACAAAACCATGATGGTGTTTGGCGACGCCAAGAAGGTGGTGGAAGACATGGTCAAGGCGGTGGAGTGAGCGGCGCTTTCTATGGACGCCCCTGTGTGCACGCCGTGGTGGCTTGATCGCTGAGCGGCAACTCGGGCGCGATGGCCGATCCTGTCACCCTGAAGACAAGACCTAGGGTAAACAAGCTATGCAGGGTCGACCGATGGTTCAAAGATGAGCCATCCTCATCACCGGAGCATGGACATGCGCATTCCTCAAATTTTGAGTTTGACCCTGGGCGCCTTGTTGGCGGCCAGCACCTGGGCCCAACCGGCAGGCTATGCCGAGTTGGCCGCATCCCAAGCGGCGGCCAATGCCACGCCGGGGGTGCGCAAATCACCCGCGCATGCCACGCCCAACCCGACCAACGAGGTCAGCCCGCAGATGCAGGCGATGATCGGCGCCCCCTACCCGCCACATTTCAACGCAGACCCCAAAAACGCGGCCGAGTGGAAAGAACTCATCAACCGCCGGGCTGCACTGGTGATCCAAGGCATTCCTGCCTTGAAGGAAAAGCTGGGTGTGAGTGTGAGTGCCACCCAAATGGGCGGCGTGAATGTGTTTGTGGTCACCCCGAACAAGCCCAACCCGAAAAACAAGCACCGCATGTTGATGCACATCCACGGTGGTGGTTATGTGTTCGGCCCCGGCGAGTCGGCCCTGCCCGAGGCCATGTTGTTGGCCAGTTTTGGCGGCTACAAAGTGGTGTCGGTGGACTACCGCATGCCACCCGATCACCCGTACCCCGCCGCCATGGACGATTCGATGGCGGTGTGGAAGGCCTTGCTGAAAAAGCACCCCGCCAAAAACATGGCGGTGTTTGGCACGTCCACCGGTGGCGCCATGACCTTGGCCCTGGTGCTGCGCGCCAAGGCTGAAAAAGTGGCCCTGCCGGCCGCCATTGCACCGGGCACGCCGTGGTCAGACATCGCCAAAATCGGCGACACCTATGAGACCAATGAATGGGTGGACAACGTGCTGGTGACTTGGGATGGTTGGTTGGGTCGTGCGGCCTTGTTGTATGCGGCTGGCAAAGACTTGAAAGACCCCCAGTTGTCGCCCATTTATGGCGACTTTTCAAACTTTCCACCCACCATCTTGACCTCGGGCACCCGTGATTTGTTCTTGTCCAACACCGTGCGCACCCACCGCAAATTGCGCCGCGCCGGCGTGCGCGCCGACTTGCATGTGTACGAGGGCCAGTCCCATGCGCAATATGGCTTCAATGCCGATGCGCCCGAGACCAAAGAGGCGTTCACTGAAATTGCCCACTTTTTTGACCAGCACCTGCGCAAATAAAGCAGGCCTTGCGCGACTTACCGTTTTTTTTGTGCAGGGGTTGATGGTTTTTTGCCCGCCGAGGCAGGGGAGCTGACCATGGCACGCTTGGCCATCATGAGCGCCATGCACGAGGAGTTGGCCGCCTTGCTCGAGCGCTTGCGCGACAACCACGAGCGACCGCTGGAGCACCGCCCGGGCTCTTTGCGTGCTGCTCGCGAGGCCCCCGCGCAACGCATGCCCATGGTGCAGGTGGCGGGGCGTCAGTTTTGGCAAACCCAGTGGCAAGGCCATGAGGTGGTGCTGGTGTTGTCGCGCATTGGCAAGGTGGCCGCCGCCACCACCGCCAGCGTGTTGATCGAGCGCTTTGGGGTCGACCGCATCATCTTCAGCGGCGTGGCCGGGGGACTGGCCGATGGGGTGGGTGTGGGCGACGTGGTCGTGGCCAGCGCTTGCTTGCAGCACGACATGGACGCCTCGCCTTTGTTTGCGCGCCACCAAGTGCCCTTGTATGGTTTGGACCGTTTTGCCTGTGATGCCCGCATGTCGGCCTTGCTGGTGCAAGCCGCGACCGATGTGCTGCGCCAAGCGCCCACGCATCTCGGGCCAGCGGTGGCCACGCGCTGGGGCTTGGGCCGCGCCCGGGTGCACCAGGGTTTGGTGGTCAGTGGTGACCGCTTTGTCTCCAGCCACGGCGAAAGCCTGGCCTTGCGCCAAGAGCTGCCCCAGGCCTTGGCGGTGGAGATGGAGTGCGCGGCGGTGGCCCAGGTGTGCCATGACTTTGGCGTGCGTTTTGCCGCAGTGCGCACCATCTCTGACCGGGCCGACGCCAGTGCCGCCACCGACTTCAACCGTTTTCTCACCGAGGTGGCCAGCCCTTACAGCGCCGCCATCGTCACCCAATGCGTGGCCTTGATGTGATGCGTTGTTTCTGAGCCGGGGTTGGTTCAGGGCGGGTTGGTTTTGACGCAGCGAAAGCCGATGTAAACCACCCGGGTGTCGCGCGGTTTGGTGGCCACATCGTCGGCCACTTGCCGCTCGGGGCCATACCACCATGATCCGCCGCGGGTGATGCGTTCGTTGCCCGAGCCGCCGTCCACCCATTCCCACACATTGCCGCCCATGTCGTACAAGCCGTTGACGCCTGGCGGGGTGGTCATCACGGGCACATGGCCTGTGCCACGGGTCAAACTGCCGCTGGGGGCGGCGCCTTTCAAGTTGGCGCAGGCGTCCAGGCAATGGCTGGCTTGGGCGCTGGCACCCAAGGGGTAGGGATGGCGTTGGCCCCGCACCCAAGCCCCGGGCGGCGCGGGCCGTTGTTCGACATATGCCGCCGATGTCCATTCGGCATCGGTGGGCAAGCGCTTGCCGCTGTGGCGACAAATGGCTTGGGCTTCGTCGAAGTCCAGGTGCACGGCTGGTTCATCGTCACGGGCGGGCACGCCAAAAGGCGTGCGCCAAGTCCAACCAGGCTTTGGTGTCCAGCCCGATTCAAACACCGTGCCACCACCGGCCCGCTCGGCCTGGCTGACAAAACCCGTGGCCAGGGCATGGGCCTTGACCTGGGCGATGGTGACCTCGTGCACGTCCCATTGCAAATCACCCACTGGCACCGTGTGACCGATGGGGGCTGGGGCCGCCCAGCCCGGGGCCGCCCAAAGCAGGCCAAACCACAAACTGGCCGCAGCCAGTGGTGGCCTCAGTCGGCAGCGAGGGTCATGAGGGTGCCCATGCAGGCCACCGAACCCGGCACCATCCACGGGCTTGCCGGGCTGCGCTCTTGGTTGGGCGTGGCCGGTGGCAGGTCCTGGCCCAGGCGCGGGCGACGCGCGTCGAGCACCCGAAGGGGGCCCCATTCTTGTTGCATCAGGCGCGTCATCTCCACCAAGGGGCCATGGGCCACTTGAATGGTCACTTTGTCGCCGCGTTGGCACAGCAAGTTTTGAATTGGCTGCAAGTTGTCTTGCGTCCATTGGCGTCTCCAGCGTTGGATGGCTTTTTGGGTCAGCCATTTTCCGGCATGCCGGGTCAGCCGCGGTGGGCAGCCGACGAGGACCCATTGAATGGCCGCGCCATGGATCAGCAATGGCGTGATCTGTTGCTGAGCGTGTGTTTTGTCGTCGATGTATACCAGCCAAGTTTCCATGCAAGTCTCCTTCAGGTTTGAACGCTAGGGGTGGGTGAATCGGTGTCGCTGATGCTGTTGCGCCGGGCACGCCACCAGCCTGCCAACAAGACGACCGCAATGGTCAGGGTGCTGACGATGCCGTGCAACCACCCAGTGGGCAAGGGAATGGACTCCAGCAGGTCGGCCAACAGCGGCTCGCCCAAGACCATCTTGGCGGCGGTGAAAGCCAACACGGCAGCCCCCAGCTGGATGATCACCGGCCAGCGCTCGACCAAGCGCAGCACCAAGGCGCTGCCAAACACCACGATGGGCACGCTGATCAACAAGCCCAGCACCACCAAGTCCATGGCGCCGTGGGCCGCGCCGGCCACGCCGAGCACGTTGTCCACGCCCATCAAGGCGTCGGCCACCACAATGGTTTTCATGGCACCCCAAAAGTGGGTGGGCCCAGAGGCGCCCGCGTGGTCGTCGGTTTTTTCGCTCAGCAATTGGTAGGCGATCCACAGCAGGCCCAGGCCGCCGACCAGCATCAAGCCGGGGATTTGCAGCAGCCAAACCACCCCCAGGGTCATGAGGCTGCGCACCACGATGGCACCCACGGTGCCCCAGAAGATGGCTTTGCGTTGCAAGGCGGGGGGGAGGTTGCGCGCGGCCAGCGCGATCAAGATGGCGTTGTCGCCGGCCAAGACCAGGTCGATCAAGATGATGGCCAGCAAAGCCGACCACCACGGGGCAGTAAAGAGTTCCACAAAGCGCTCCACAAGAACGGTCAATCACAACCCGTGGTGGCGCGGAAAAACGCAACGGACGGGGGCCGTGTCACGCTTCGCCGCACCCCATGGGTGACGGATCGAAGGTCTTGCTCAGCTTGTGTGGTGCTGTTATGTGCCCAACAAACCGGAAGCAAAGCTTCGTATTGACGATTTGTTGATTTCGCTGCCAACCAGATTGGCTGTCAGCAAAACGGAGCTACTCCCCATCGAGTGGGCGAATTAAACCCGGGATTGAAATCCCCCGATCTTTTTGGGGGATTTGTGACCTGGCCCTGTGGATGCGGGGCTGTCGGCGGTTACTGCAACCACCCGCGCTTGCGGAAATACCACATGGGCACGATGGCACTGGCCAACATCAAGACCAAGGCATAGGGGTAGCCCCATGCCAGTCTGAGTTCGGGCATGAACTCAAAGTTCATGCCGTAAATGCTGGCGATCAAGGTCGGTGGCAACAAGGCCACACTGGCCACCGAGAAGATTTTGATGATCTTGTTTTGGTTGATGTTGATGAAACCCACGGTGGCGTCCATCAAGAAGTTGATCTTGTCGAACAAAAAGGCGGTGTGGCTGTCAAGCGACTCGATGTCGCGCAAAATTTGCCGCGCCTCTTCAAACTGTTCGGCATTGAGCATTTTGGCGCGCATCATGAAACTCACGGCGCGGCGGGTGTCCATCACGTTGCGCCGAATGCGCCCGTTCAAGTCCTCTTGGCGCGCAATGGCGCCCAGCACTTCACCGGCCAAGGCGTCGGTCACGTCGGCCGAGAGCACCAGCTTGCCGGCTTTTTCCAGCTCATCGTAAATGCCCTCGAGCGTGTCGGCGGAGTACTCGGCATCGGCATCGAAGAGTTTGAGCAGCACGTCCTTGTCGTCTTCGATCAAGCCCGGCGCCCGGCGCGCGCGCATGCGCAACAAGCGAAACACGGGCACGTCTTCGTCGTGGATGGAAAACAGCACGCCCCGGCTTTTGAGCGACTCGTTTTGTTGGTTCAAGATGAAGGCCACCCGCACCGTGCGCGGTTCGTCCTCGTCAGCGATCAAAAAGTCACTGCGGATGTGCAGCTCGCCGTTGTCTTCTTCGTAGAAGCGCGCCGACTCTTCGATGTCCTCGTCCATCGCGTCTTCGGGGATGAGCAGGCCAAAGTGCTGGTTGATCCAGCGCTTTTCTTCCAGGGTGGGGGATTCGAGGTCAACCCAGATGGGTTGAAACCGCGACAACTCTTCCAAGGATTCGATTTCTTCTTGAAACAAGCGCCCGTTGGCAAGGGTAAAGATGTTGAGCATGGCAAGGGGTGGCGTCAGTCACCAGGTTTCGAAGGCATTGAGGGAATGGCAGCTTTCGAACCTCTGGCAACGCTGGCCTGTGCAGGCCAGCCCGTTGCGCGAAGAAATCCGAAAGCTACCAACTGGGGTAGGTTTCCAAGGAGTTCGCTCCGTTTTTGTACAGCTTTCGATTATGGCATCGAAGTGTGATTTTTTTGCCTTGGCTGCGGCCCGTTTCCCTTGCATTTTGTCGCGCCGCAAGGCTTGGAGATTGGGCCCATATAAATGGGGGTTTTTGAGGGCCCAGGTGATTGCCAAAAGCGGTCTGAGGGTGCATAGTGGGGTTGTCTGCGACGCCCAGGGTGACTTGGACCGAGGTGCGCAGACACCCCACTTGTAATACCAGGAGGCTCCATGAACTTGACGATCAGTGGTCACCATTTGGAAGTGACCCCCGCCCTGCGCAGTTATGTGACCCACAAGCTTGACCGCATCACCCGACACTTTGATCAGGTGGTGGATGTCAAAGTCTTGTTGACCGTGGAGAAGCAAAAGGAAAAACAAGGCCGCCAACGCGCCGAGTGCAACATTCATGTCAAGGGCAACGACATGTTCGCCGAGAGTGCACACGCCGACCTGTATGCCGCGGTTGACGACTTGGTGGACAAACTCGATCGCCAAGTGGTGCGCCACAAGGACAAATTGCAAGACCATCAGCACACCACCGCCAAACGTGTTTTGGCGGCTTGAGGCGTCATGGGCCAGTGGCGAACCACTGGCCTCGACCCATCGCCTCGGCTGAACCGACCGGCCTGATCCACCCCAGCTGCGCAATTGGGCCAGCTGATAGGTCCCGTTCGCCTCCAAGCTTTTTGTATTGGACAAAACAGCTTTTGGCTGTGGTTTTGTGCAGACGCAGGTGTCACAAAGTCCTTGGGTTTATGCTCTTGACGGGTGCATAATCTGTCACTCTTTTGTGACACCTTCATGAACCGACTCTCCGCCATCCTCCCACCCGAGCAGGTCTTGGTTTGCGTGGACGTGACCAGCAAGAAGCGCGCATTTGAAGAAGCGGGCCTGTTGTTTGAAGATCGCCACGGCATGAACCGCGCCTTGGTGGCCGACAGTTTGTTTGCCCGCGAGCGCTTGGGTTCGACGGGTTTGGGTTATGGCGTGGCCATCCCCCACGGTCGCATCAAGGGTTTGAAAACACCCATGGCGGCGGTGTTTCAACTGGCCGCCCCGATTGGTTTTGATGCACCCGATGAGCAGCCCGTCTCGTTGCTGATTTTTTTATTGGTGCCCGAGGCCTCGACCCAAAAGCACCTGGAAATCTTGTCCGAAATCGCCGAGTTGCTCAGCGACAGCCGGGTGCGTGAGCGCATCAAATCGAGCCAAGATGCGCACGAGTTGCATCAGATCTTGTCGACCTGGAAGTCGACCCTGGCGGCTTGAGCCGCCCCCCTTCTCCGCCATGAAGTACCCACAACGCAGCCTCCCCAGTGGGTGCCCCCCATGAGGCCCACGGTTGTCAGTGCCGATGTGTTGTTTGAGGCTTTTCGAGAAAAGCTCTCGTGGCAATGGGTGGCAGGCACGGGCGCGTCCGAGCGGCGTTTTGACGAGGTCGCGGTGCGTGCGGCCAGCTCGGGTGCCGATTTGGTCGGATACCTGAATTACATCCACCCGTATCGCATCCAGTTGCTGGGCCAGCGCGAGGTCAGCTATCTGAGCAACTCCAGCCCCGAGGACTGTGCACGCCGGGTGGCGCGCATCGTCACTTTGGAGCCACCGGTGCTGATCTTGGCCGACGGCCAAACCGCGCCCGAGGCCTTGGTGTCGATGTGCGAGCGCGCCCAAATCCCAATGTTTGCCACCCGCGAGTCGTCGGCCTTTGTGATCGACATCTTGCGTGCTTACTTGTCCAAGCACTTTGCCGACCGGGCTTCGATGCACGGCGTGTTCATGGACATTTTGGGCCTGGGGGTGATGATCACCGGGGAGTCGGGCCTGGGCAAAAGCGAGTTGGGCTTGGAGTTGATCTCACGCGGCAACGGCTTGGTGGCCGATGACGCGGTGGACATTTACCGCATCAACCAAACCACCTTGGAGGGGCGTTGCCCCGACTTGCTGCAAAACCTGCTCGAGGTGCGCGGCATTGGTTTGCTCGACATCCGCGCCATTTTTGGCGAGACGGCGGTGCGGCGCAAGATGCGCCTCAAACTCATCGTGCACCTGGTGCGGCGCGAAACCTTGGAGCGCGATTACGACCGGTTGCCCCACGAACCCTTGACCCAAGATATTTTGGGGGTGCCAGTGCGCAAAGTGGTCATCCAAGTGGTGGCGGGGCGCAACATCGCCGTGTTGGTGGAAGCCGCGGTGCGCAACACGATTTTGCAGTTGCGCGGCATCAACACCTACGAAGAATTCGCCGAGCGCCAACGCAAGGCCATGCAGGCCTGAGGTTCACCCAGCCGCGCTTCGGTGCGGGCAGGGTTGGCGGGTGCAGTGGGCATACAGGCTCAGGGCGTGGTCGGCGATGCGAAAACCCTTGGACGCGGCCACATCGTTTTGCAGGGATTCGATTTGGGCGTCAAAAAACTCTTCGACGCGGCCACAGTCCAGGCACACCAAGTGATCGTGGTGATCACCCTCGTTGAGTTCAAACACCGCTTTGCCCGACTCAAATTGGCTGCGCCGCAGCAAGCCCGCTTGCTCAAACTGGGTCAGCACCCGGTAGATGGTGGCCAGGCCAATGTCGGCGCGCTCTTGCACCACCAAGCGGTACACATCTTCGGCCGACATGTGGCGCTGGCTGCCCGCGTGGAAATACGCCAAGATCTTCAATCGTGGCGAAGTGGCTTTGAGGCCTGTGCTTTTGAGATCGTCAATGTGGGCCATGGCGGTTTTGCAGTGTGGCCTGCGCTTGTGCAGGCAGGTCCAGACGCTAGAATCGATGCATGATAGCGTCTGCACCCACCCCCCATTCAGCGCCCCAGCGCAACGCGCCCTGGGTCCTGGGCTTGTGTGCGGCCCTGTGTGTGGTGTTGTCGGGTTGCGAAACCGCCAGCCGCACGGCCAGCCGAACCATCACCGCGCTCTCGCCCTATCGCTTCGATGTGGTGCAAGGCAATTTCGTGGCCAAAGAGCAGGTGCAATTGCTGCAAAAGGGCATGTCGCGCCGTCAAGTGCGCGATATTTTGGGCACGCCTTTGGTGGCCAGCGTGTTCCACGCCAACCGCTGGGACTATGCCTTCACCCTGCGCCGCCAAGGGGCCGAGCCGCAACAGCGCAAAATCAGCGTGTTTTTCGAAGGCGACGCCATGGTGCGTTTTGAGGCCGACGAATTGCCCACCGAGGCCGAGTTTGCCGCCCGCATCGACAACCGCCGCATCGACATCAAGGTGCCCAAGCTCGAAGCCAGCGAGGCCGAGCTGAGCAAGTTCAAGCCCAAAGGCCCCGTCGCACCGGCCCCCAACGAAGCGCCGGTGAGCATGAGCTATCCGCCCTTGGAGCCCGTCCAGCGTTGAGCTGGGCTGCTTGGACCGCCATGACCACCCCCCAATCCCCTTTGCGCATCGCCGTCGCTGGTGCCAGCGGCCGCATGGGCCACATGCTGATCGAAGCGGTGAACAAC
Organism: Comamonadaceae bacterium; assembly: GCA_947448885.1. Taxonomy (GTDB): domain Bacteria; phylum Pseudomonadota; class Gammaproteobacteria; order Burkholderiales; family Burkholderiaceae_C; genus Limnohabitans. Next base: position 1,174 of record CANFPJ010000012.1, on the reverse strand, counting down.
GACCCCCACGCCCAACTGGTGGGCGCTTTGGATGTCGCCAGCAGCCCGGCCATCGGCAGCGACGCCACGGCTTTTTTGGGGCACAGCAGTGGCGTCACCATCACCGCCGATGTGCGCCAAGGCCTGGCCCAGGCCCAGGTGCTGATCGACTTCACCCGCCCCGAAGGCACCATGGTTCATGCCCAGGCCTGCGCCGACATGGGGGTGAACATGGTCATTGGCACCACCGGTTTCAGCGAAGCACAAAAAGAGTTGATCGCCCAAGCCGCCCAGCGCATGGCGGTGGTCATGGCGCCCAACATGAGCGTGGGCGTGAACGTCACCCTTAAGTTGCTGGCCATGGCAGCCCAGGCCATGGCCACCGGTTACGACATTGAAATCATCGAGGCCCACCACCGCCACAAGGTCGATGCCCCGTCGGGCACGGCGCTCAAAATGGGCGAAGTGGTGGCCCAAGCCCTGGGGCGCGACCTGAAAGACTGCGCGGTGTATGCCCGCGAGGGCCACACCGGCGAGCGCGACCCTTCCAGCATTGGTTTTGCCACCATTCGCGGTGGCGACATCGTGGGCGACCACACGGTGTTGTTTGCCGGTACCGGCGAGCGCATCGAGATCACCCACAAATCCTCCAGCCGCGCCACCTATGCCCAAGGCAGCATGCGCGCGGCCTGGTTCTTGGCCGCCCAGCGCCATGGTCTGTACGACATGTTCGATGTGCTGAACCTGCGCTAGAGGCCACTGTGCTGCCTGGCTGGGCCCCTGTGGACGCCGTTTCAGGCGCGGTGTTGGGTTTACTGCTCGCGGCGTCCATCAGCAGCTGGGCGGTGTTGCTCCAGCAAGCCAGGCGCCTGCGCCGCGTCCAGCACGACTTGGGCCTGTCCAAGGCCTTGTTTTGGCAAGCCCCCGGCTGGCAGCAGGCATTGCAGGTCTTGAACGACACCGAAAAAGAAGGCTTGCTCGGCCACTTGGCCGAAGCGTCGCAAGCCCCCCTGGCGGGCACCTTGGCGGCCCACACATCGGTGACCGCGCAGACCGAGCGCGCCTTGCGCGACGCCTTGCATCAGGCCAGTGCGCGCTTGCACCACGGCCACACCTTTTTGGCCAGCGTGGCGGCCAGCGCCCCTTTTGTCGGATTGCTGGGCACGGTGTGGGGCATCCGCCGCGCCATGCTGGG
>CANFPJ010000011.1 GCA_947448885.1 Comamonadaceae bacterium | reverse complement strand
GTACAGCTTGTTTCCGATTTTGTCGACACGAAAGAATCAACTCGCTGGCACCTTGTCCGGTGGCGAGCAACAAATGGTGGCGATCGCCCGCGGCATGATGTCTTCGCCCAAGCTGATCATGCTCGATGAGCCCTCCATGGGTTTGGCACCCAAAATCACCGACATGATTTTTGAGCGCATCGAAGACATTCACGCCAACACCGATGTCGCCATTTTGTTGGTGGAGCAGCGGGTGGCCGAGGCTTTGAGCTCTTGCGATCACGGGTATGTGCTGCAAACCGGGCGCATTGCGCTGGAAGGTGCCCCCAGCGTCTTGATGGAAGACCCGCATGTCAAAGAAATTTATTTGGGTATGTAATGTCAGTGTTCACAACCAAGAGGAGTGTCAGTATGGTTCATCTTTCTAAGCGTAAATGGGTCGCTGTGGCTGCAGCTGCCGCCGCAGTCATGGGCATGGGCGCAGTGGTACCGGCCATGGCGCAAACCAAGGAGGTCAAGGTGGCGTTGATTGCGCCTTTGTCTGGCCCTTGGGCGCGCAATGGCGACATGATGCGCAAAGGCGCTGAAATGGCGGTGGAAGACATCAACAATGCGGGGGGTATCAAAGCCTTGGGCGGGGCCCGCATGCGCTTGATCACCATCGATGCCGGCGACTCTGTGGAAAAAGCCAAAAATGCGGCACAACGCATGTTGTCGCAAGAGCCCGACCTGTCTGGCGCCACCGGCGCTTGGTTGTCCTCGTTCACCTTGGCCATCACCGAGGTGACTGAGCGCGCCGAATTGCCCATGTTGACCTTGTCTTTTGCGGACAGCATCACCTCACGTGGCTTTAAGTACATCTTTCAAACCTCGATCACCGCCGGTCAAATGTCCAACGCGGCGGTGCCTGCTTTGATCGAGCTGTCCAAATTGGCGGGAAAACCCATCAAAAACGTGGGCATCGTCAGTGACAACACGGCGTCCCCCACGGCTTTTGCCAAGCCCATGCGTGAAGGTGGTTTGGAGAAGTTGGGTCTGAAGTTGGTGGTGGATGAAATCTTCACCCCGCCTTTGTCGGATGCCAGCTCCATGATCCAAAAAGTGCGGTCCACCCGGCCTGATTTGCTGCTGGACTTGGCCACGGCCTTGCCAGACTTCAAGTTGACACTCGAGAAAATCAACGAAGTGGGCTTGGGCAAAGGGCGTTTGCCCATTGTGGCCAACAGTGGCGCCATTGACGCCCCTGAGCTGCTGACTTTGATGGGCAAGGACACGCTGGAGGGCGTGCTCAACATCACGGCCAATTCGGCTGGCAAAGGGCACGAGCAAATCATTGCCGACTTCAAGCGCCGCAAGGGCGAGCCCTGGATTCCCCAAGACCCCATGTCTTCGTATGGCGACATGTGGATTTTCAAGGAAGCCATGGAAATGGCCAAGTCCGCTGATCGCAAAGCCGTGGCAGCTGCCATTCGCCGCATGGACATGACCGATGGCCCGGCGAAATACTATCCCGGTGGCCGCGTGAAATTTGATGAGAACGGTCGTCGCGTTGGCACCAAGTTGACCATCACCCAATGGCAAAACGGCCAACCTGTGGTGGTGTTTCCACCTGAGTTGGCTTTGGCGCCAGCCATCTGGCCCAAGCAGTGATGCGGTAACGCACCCACAAACACCCGGCTTTTGCCGGGTGTTTTTTTGCCTTTTTTGCATTCAACGGATCAACGCATTTGGAGTTTTCTCATGGCCCAATCAACCCTGACGGTACTGTTTCACCAAGCCGGTGGCACCGAGGTGCTGACCTACCAATCGCAAGACTGCCCAGAGCCGAATGAATATGAGGCGCTGATCCAACACGTGGGCATTGGCGTCAATTACATCGATATCCAGCATCGCAGTGGCCGCTATCCAGTGGCCCAGCTCCCGGCTGGTTTGGGCATTGAGGCCTCCGGCGTGGTGGTTCGTGTGGGGCCGGGTGTGCACGATTTCAAGGCCGGCGATCGGGTGGCTTACCTGCATGCACCTGGGGCTTACACGCAGTATCGGGTGATGCCTGTGGCGCGATTGGTCGCGGTGCCCGATGGCTTGTCTTTGCCTTTGGTGGGCATCAACCTCAATCGTGGTTTGACCGCCCAATATTTGGTACACGACTCCTACAAGGTGCAACCAGGTTGCACGGTGTTGGTTCATGCCGCAGCGGGTGGTGTGGGTCAAATCCTGACCCAATGGGCCGTGCATTTGGGTGCCCGCGTGATTGGCACCGTGGGATCCGCCAATAAGATCGCCACCGCCAAACAAGTGGGTTGCTCAGACGTGGTTCTCAGTACCGATGCCGACATGGTCGAGCAAGTGCGCAAGCTCACACAAGGACAGGGCGTCAACGCGGTTTACGATGGCATCGGCGGAGACATGTTTGAAAAGTCCTTGCTGTGTTTGGCGCCATCGGGCACCTTGGTGAGCTTTGGCACCCCAGCAGGGGAAATACCACCCTTCGATATTTTCAGGCTGAACCGCATGGGCTCTTTGCACCTGACCAGCCCATCGGTGTTCACTTACAACAAAACCACTGAGCAATTGCGCTTGCGCAGCGCCGACTTTTTCGATCAATTGCAGCGCGGTGTGGTCCGTTTGCCAGAGCCCGATTACTTTGACTTCCAGCAGGCCGCACTGGCCCAAGACGCCTTGGCCAGTCGCCAGACGCTCGGGGCTGTGGGTTTGAAGTTGTCTTAGGTCAACATGAGTTGGAGTTCTGGCATCAGGTAGCGCTTGAGGCCAGGGTAGTCCTCGACCATGGGAAAGTGGCCCATGCCTTTCATCAAGGTGTAGCGCGAACCCGCAATCGATGCCGCCACTTCCTCTGACATGGCGGGTGTGGCCGAGTAGTCGTATTCGCCGGTCAGCAATGACACCTTGCATTGTTTCGTGTCAATGGTTTTGATGGACGCACGCCCATCCCAGTCAAAGCTGTAAAAGTACACATCGCCGGCATAGACGCCAGGGCCGCCTTGCGCGTAGTACCACCAGTTTTCCCGCTTGTTGGATTCGGGTGTCGTGGGGGCACACAGCCCCATGGTGTAGCTGGCGCACAGCTCGCCGCCGTGGATGGCCGGGTGGTGCAAAAACTCGTTGTATCGACCGGGTGCAAAAGCGGCGGATTCCAAGCCCACAATGCCTGTCAGCTCTTTTTGGTAATCCACGGCAACTTTGAGCACGATGGCGCCGCCCATGGAGCAACCCATGACCACGGGTTTGACCAAGTCCAGCGCTTGCCAAAAGGCGCGGATCACGTCGGCATAACCCTGGGCGGTCAATTGGTACTTGCGCAGCCACCATTGGTCGGGCGGTGTGGATCGTCCGTGGTAGGGCAGGTCAAAGGCCAGCACGCGAAACCGGTTGGTGACTTCGGGGTCGTTGAGCAAATGGCGCCATTGGCGCGAATCGGCACCGGCGGTGTGCAGGCAAATCAGCGGGGTGCCGTGACCTGCCTCTTCATAAAAAATACGGTGTGCCTCGCCATTCACATTCACATTGACATAACGGCCAGTGATCGGTTCGATGCGGCTCATGCGGCTTCCTTTCTCATCAGGTTCATCAAGCGCTGCAGGGCGCGGGCATTTTGCATGGCCACCAGGCCATCGCCTTCCAGCACAAACTCGGGCACACGCATGAGCATGGCAAAAAAGTCGTTGTACAGCGGGGGTGGATTGGGGGTTAAAAATTTGGCCCAAATCGACGAGGGCGCTTGAAAGCCAAATGCGGGCCGGCTGTCGAATTTAGGGGCCATGATCACTTGGGTGATTTGCCCCTGGTCGACCACGATCACCCGGCGAGCTTGGTCCACCGTGATGGAGAAGCGGGTGGAAAACCAATTCCCGATGACAGACAGTTCTTTGTCCTGGTTGACCCGGGCCTGGTAGTCTTTGAACCAAGCCTCGTCTGGAAATGCAGCCATGTGTAGCTTCCTTAAAAGATGAATATCGTTGCAGTGGATCAGGGTTGAACGGGCGCCACATCCAGTCTGGCCACGATGCCTTTCAGGGCATCGTTGGGGCTGGGGTAGCGGTGCAGGACCAAGGGGTCGTGGCCAGGAATCACGTGCTCGGCAGAGCTGGCCAGCGCGTAGGCGCGCTGATAGCCTTGCATCATGTCGCCCACGTTGTAAACCAAAGGAAAAGGGCGTTCTTGCTCCATGTTGGCGTAGAAGTGGCTCGCGTCGGAGGCCAACACCACCCAGCCGCGTTGGGTGTGCACCCGAACCACTTGCAGGCCCATGGTGTGCCCCCCCACATGGTGCAGGCTCAGGCCCGGGGCAATTTCTTCGTCCCCATCGTGAAAGCAGGTGCGGTCTTCGTAGACCCGCTGAACCATGGCAGTGACATCTTGCACATCAAAGGGAAAGCGCATCACCTTGTGGCACATGCAGCGACCGGTGGCATAAATCATTTCTTTGTCTTGCAGGTGGTAGCGTGCACGTTGAAACAGGTGATTGTTGCCCGCATGGTCATAGTGCATGTGGGTGATGATTACATCTTCTACAGCGGTCGGATCAATGTTGAGCATTTTCAAGCCCTCTGAGGGGCAACGCAGAAAGTCTCTTCCGCGTTGTTGGGCCATCTCTTTGGAAAAACCGGTGTCGACCACCCAGACCTTTTGGCTGTTGCGAATCACCCAGACAAAATAGTCGAGTGGCATGGGAACATCGTGGCTGTCACCGCCCAAAAAATTATCGGGCGACTGGCGCATGTGGTGGGCGTATTTGATGGCATAAATTTCGTAGTCGGGTAGGTGGCTCACGGCATCTCCTTCAATGGATGGACTTCAACAACTGGTCGCTGATAAACAAAGCTTGCATTTCGTTTTTCTTGACTTTGCCTGTGTTGGTCAAGGGCAGGTCTTTCTCATGGACCACCAAAAAAGACTGGGGTCGTTTGTAGCGGGACAGCTCGCTTTGGCAGTGGGTGCGTATGACATCCAAGTTGATGTGCATGTCTCCTCTGGGAACCAAAACGGCCCCAAACACCTCATCAAAGTCATCGGTCTTCAAAGGCACACAGTAAGCCGCCAGGACCTCGGGGCGTCGCATCAAGGCTTCTTCCACTTCGACGGGCGACACGTTCATGCCCCCTGACTTGATCATTTCCTTGATGCGTCCGCGAAAGAAAATGTGCCCGGTTGGGTTGACCAAGCCCAAGTCGCCCGTTTTGAAGAAGCCGTGGGCATCAAAAGCTTCTCGGGTGCGCTCGGGGTCTTTCAGGTATTCGCGCATCACATAGCCCTTGACCCGAATTTCACCGACTTCACCCACGGGGCATTCGGACTCGGTGGCGGGATCCACAATGCGCGCTTGCACGCCTTGCAGGGGTTGCCCTACGCTGTTCAAGCGCAATTCCAAGGGATCATCGGCATCGGTCACGGCGCAATTGCCATAGGTTTCGGTCAGGCCGTAAATATTGCAAATGTCGCGCAAGCCCACGTCGACCAAGCGTTGAATTTGCAAGGGTGTTCCAATGGTGGCGCCCCCTCGCAAAGATTGAAAGCGGTCGGCATGAAACTGGGGGTGGTTGAGCAAGGCCTCGGCCATGTTGGGCGTGCCGTAAAACAAGGTGCAGCGCTCAGACTCAATCAAGTGAAAGGCCTGGATCGGATCAAAGTGTTCTTGCAAAACGATGCAGCCACCGTGGGTGAATAAATTGAACAGCGCGTTTTCGCAGCCCAAGCCCCAAAACAAGGACACGGCCAGCCACAGTTTGTCTTGCTCGGTGACATGTTGGCGCTGACCAATTTGCCACATGTTTTCAATCAATGCGTAATGTTGCAGCACCACGCCTTTGGGATTGGCCGTGGACCCCGATGTGTACAAAATATAAGCGTCATCGCTGGGGGCAACATGCCGCTTGGCCTCAGCCAACGCGACGATCTCGCTGCTGTTGGGCACCTGAAGCCAATCGCTCCAAGCCCATTCGTTGGTTCCGGCTGTTTGGTCCACCAGCAGCAGGCCCCTCAATGCGGGCAAAGGGTCTCCAGCACTTCTGATGTCGGCCAACATCTGTCGGTAATCTTGTTTGAGGAATTGACCGGTGGTGATGAGCAAGCGCGCTTCGCTGTGGCTGAGCACATAAGCCAGCTCTCGGGCTGTGACCCAAGTGTTGACGCCCACCATGATGGCGCCCATCGAGCAAATGGCAAAGTCGGCGACGATCCATTCCACCCGGTTGCCCATGAGGATGGCCACCTTGTCGCCCTTGGCGATGCCGTGTCTGAGCAAACTCGCCGCCATGGCATCGACCGCTGTGGCCAATTGCGCATAGCTCAGTCGTTGATGACCACCGACCAATGCTTCGCGGTCTGGATATCGAAGCGCCATCTCGGCGATCAAGTCTGGAATGGTGCGACTGCTCGGTGCAGTGGGCGAGAGTGATTTGGGTGACACAACAGGACGGTGAGACATTTTGAAAGAAGTATATTCAGTGAGCAGGTGTTTGTCTGTCTTGAAGGTGCAAAGCGGACGAGGGCATGGGCTTTCCTAGGGATAACCCGCGCTGTGATGGCTTTCAGTTCCCAGCTTGATGGGTATCGGCGTGCTTTTTGTACGGCTGCCCACGGCATCCACCCACATGCCGCTAATATCTGCGACCACTGGGTCTTGCAAGATTTTTTGATCCAACACCAGATTCAATTGAAGGAGATGAATGATGAGCAAACATGTGGGTTTCATTGGGTTGGGCGCCATGGGAACGCCGATGGCCGAACGCTTGTTGAAAGATGGCTACACCCTCACGGTATTTGACGTCAATCCAACGGTGGCGCAGGCCTTGGCACAAAAGGGTGCACAGGTGGTGGCGTCTGTGCAAGCGGTGGCGGATGCGGTAGACACCGTGTTGATTTCACTGCCCACGCCAGACATCGTGAAAGATGTCACCACGGGCGATAAAGGCTTGATCCACGGCTCTAAAGTCAAGACCGTGGTGGACCTCTCCACCACCGGCGCTGGCATGGCCCAATGGGTGCATGCGGCATTGGCTGCCAAAGGCATCGAGTTTGTCGATTCGCCTGTCTCGGGTGGTCGTGGTGGCGCCATCGCAGGCACCTTGGCCGTGATGGTTTCGGGTCAACATGCGACCTATGAACGTTTGACCCCGGTGCTCAAAAACATTGGCAAGATGTTTTTCATTGGCGACAAACCAGGCATGGCTCAAACCATGAAGCTGGCCAATAATTTATTGTCAGCAGCGGCCATGGCCATCACCTCAGAAGCCGTGGGCATGGGGGTGAAAGCCGGCTTGGACCCCAGCATCATGATTGATGTGATCAACGCCGGCAGTGGCATGAGCACGGCCAGCCGCGACAAGTTTCCCCGCGCCATCTTGCCGCGCAAATTTGATTATGGTTTCACCACGGCCCTGATGTACAAAGACGTGCGTTTGTGCCTGGAAGAAAGCCAAGCTTTGGGTGTGTCCATGCCGGTGGCGACAGCGGTGCGCGACATTTGGAAGCGCACCAACGACGATTTTGGCGGTGACAAAGACTTCACCAATGTCATCCGTGTCATCGAGCAATCCATGGGTGTGGAAGTCAAAGCCAAAACTTGAAGATGGACTGCCCGGGATGAACCTGCGAAGTTGGATCGATTGCGGCAACGGCTTGGGCGAAGGGCCATTGTGGTGCCCCAGCAGCCAATCGTTGTGGTGGTTCGATGTGGACGACCCCCATTTGTTTTGTGCCAATGGTCAAGGCCACTTGCTCCATCAATGGAAGTTGCCCAAGTACCCAGGCTCTATGGCTTTGCGAAACGACGGCAGCTTGCTGCTGATGTTTCGCCACGGTCCCGCGATTTTTCAGCCCCTCGATGGAACGGTTCAATGGTTGGATGTGCCGGGGCTGGCTTTGGGCGAAACGCGTTTCAATGACGGCAAATGCGATCGCTTGGGGCGCTTTTGGAGTGGCACCATGGACCGCCGCACCGAGCGCGCCATTGGATCGCTTTACCGAATGGATGGTTTGCAGCGCATCCGCCAGATGGACGCCAGTGGGGTGACGATTGCCAATGGCATCGCTTGGAGCCCTGACAACCGCACCATGTATTTCGCCGATACCCCAGCGGCTTGCATTTACGCCTACGACCATGATTTGGAGCGAGGAGAAATATCCCGTCGACGGATTTTTGCCCAATTCAAATCAGGTGAGGGTGGTCCCGATGGCTTGACGGTGGATGCTGAAGGTGGCGTGTGGTGTGCCATGTTCAATCGCGCTGAGTTGCATCACATCGCTCCCAGTGGGCTCCCCATCCATGTCATGAATTTGCCGGTCCAGCAGCCTACATCGGTGATGTTTGGTGGCCATGATTTGGGCACTTTGTTCATCACCACGGCACGCATGCATTTGAGTCCAGCGCAATTGCAAAATCAGCCCTGGGCAGGGCATGTGTTGTGCTTTGAGCCGGGTGTCAAAGGTTTGCCAGAGCCACGCTGCGCTTTTTGATGGAGAGCCACATGACCGTCGACTGGCCGCGCAACGATTACTCCCGAGTGCCTTTTTCGGTTTACCACGACCCTGAGTTGTACACACTGGAAATGGAGCGGGTGTTTCGTGGCAACTGCTGGAGTTACTTGGCATTCGAAGCCGAGGTGCCCAATCCCGGTGATTTCCGCACAACCTGGGTGGGTGACACGCCGGTGGTGGTGTCACGCAGTGATGATGGGCAGTTGCACGCGTTTGTCAACCGTTGCAGCCACCGGGGTGCGCAAATTGTTCGCGAGGTGTCGGGTCACTGCAAAACGGATCATGTCTGTATCTATCACCGCTGGTGCTATTCCAAAAAGGGCGAGTTGATAGGCGTGCCCTTTCGGCGAGGCTTGCAAGGGCAAGGCGGTATGCCTGCGGACTTTGACATGCAGGCCCATCATCCCAAAGCTTTGCGATTGGCCAATTACCATGGGGTCTTGTTCGGCACCTTTTCTGATGCAGCAGAGCCCATTGAGACTTATTTGGGAGAGTTTGGCACGGGCATGATCAAGCGATTCATGCACAAACCCATCAAGATTTTGGGCTACACGCGTCAGTTGATCGAGGGCAATTGGAAGCTCTATGCTGAAAACTTGCGTGACACCTATCACGCCAGCTTGCTGCATGAGTTTTTTGTCACATATGGTGTGGACCGCGCCACCCAAAAGGGCGGGGTGCGCATGGATGAGCGGCATCGCCACAACATGAACTATGCGTTCAGCAATTCGGACACACAATCCCAAGCGGAACAGGCATATGCGGGTATCAGCGGCGTTGAGTTGGACCGCATGCGTTTATCCGATCAAAAAATATTGGCCTATCGGCCCGAATTTGCAGATGGTTTGAACCTGGCCACACCCACGTTTTTCCCGAATGCGATCATCATTCAGATCAACAACAGTTTGAGCAGCCGTCAAATCAGGCCCAAAGGCGTGAACGCACATGAAATTTTCCAGACCTTGTTTGGCTATGAAGATGACACAGAGGAAATGACGCGCCACCGTTTGATCAGCGCCAATCTGGTTGGGCCCGCTGGCTTGGTCAGCATGGAGGACGGAGAGGCGATTGAAATTGTGCAGAAAGCCACACGCCGTGAAACAGCCAGCCACAGTTTGGTGGAGATGGGCGGCTTGGGCCCCATCCAAAACCTGGAGCACAGGGTTACCGAAACGCCCATCCGCGGCTTTTGGTCTTACTGGTCTGAGTTGATGGGCATGGAGCCCGAGGGAGGAATCCGATGACGCCCCAATTCACCTGGGAGGCGATGTCGTTCCTGTCTCAATATGGCATGCTGTTGGACCAAGACCGATTGGAGGATTGGGTCCAGTTGTTTGATCCCCAAGCGGAGTACAAAGTCTACTCTCGTGAAAATGAGCAGTTGGGTCTGCCCGCCCCGTTGATGTGGTGTGATAACCGTGCCATGCTCAGTGATCGCGTTCAGTCGTACCGCAATGTCAATGAGCATAACTTTCATTGGGCGCGGCACATCATTGGAATGCCACAAATATTGCATGCCGAGCCAGAGTCTTTGCATTTTCAAGCGGGCTACAGCTTGTTTCAAACCAATTTGGAAGGTGAAACCCGAACCTTCAGCGTGGGGCGTTACGACTTTGTTTGCCACCGCCATTCAGACGAACTGCGCCTGAAAAGGGCTTGGGTGATTGCAGACACGGGGCTTGTGAAAACGCTGCTGGCAGCACCCATTTAACCAAACATCAGGAGACATCATGGGCAATCGTCTGGCCAACAAAGTGGCTGTGGTTTTTGGCGGCGGACAAACGCCTGGTTTGACGGTTGGCAATGGGCGTGCCACCAGCGTCGTGCTGGCCCGTGAGGGTGCGCATGTGGTGGTCGTTGACCGTGATTTGAATTCTGCACAAGAAACAGTGGACATGATCAAGGCGGCAGGTGGGTCGGCCCAAGCAATGCAAGTGGACCAAACCCATGAAACTGAAGTTCAGTCGCTTTTGGCAGCGGTGCACCGCGAACACCATCGGCTGGACATCGTGCACAACAACATTGGTGCGAGCTTGTCTGTGGGGGACGCAACCGCTGATGTGTTGACCGAGTCTTCTTTTGATGCCAGTTTTGCGGTCAATGTGAAAAGCGCTTGGTTTGCTGCCAAACATGCGCTGCCTTTCATGCGGGAGCAAGGTCATGGTTCCATTGTGAGCATTTCCTCGGTGGCCTCTATTCAGGCCTATCCGTTGTTGGGTTACAAAACCATGAAAGCGGCGCTCAATGCGATGACGGAAAACTTGGCCGCAGCCAATGCCAAGTACGGGATACGTGTCAACGCCATATTGCCTGGGTTGATGAACACACCCATGGCCATTGAAAACAGAGTGGCCAAAGGGCATAAGCGCGAAGACGTGGTGGCCGATCGTGATCGGCGCATTCCACTCAAAGGCAAGCAGGGCACGGGATGGGACGTGGCCAACGCCGCTTTGTTTTTGCATTCAGATGAAGCCAGTTTCATCACGGGCGTGACCCTGGTGGTGGATGGCGGTGAAACCATCGCCCACGGGCATTGACACCCGTCGGCGCCCAAGAATCAAAGTTCAACGGTTTTAAACGCGCCGGGCAAAATCAACTCGATCATTTCGCAATTTTCGGAGTAGTCCAACACCGTATGCGGTATGGAGTTGGGTTGTATCCAGCATGATCCCTCTTCCATTTTGACGCGGCGTCCGTTGTATTCGCCGATCATCCAGCCTTTGAGCATGTAAAGAAACTGAAATTGAACGCCGTGCAGGTGTCGAATGGAGACCACTTCGGGGTCGCAGGCGCCCAGCAGGCGAATCACATGGGCCTGCACGGCGCCGTCGGTGGCGTTGTGAACCCCTAAATCGCGGTAAGCGGCGTAGCTGCGAAGTCCGGTTTTGAATTTGCCACTTTTCAGGTGCTGAACCATGAATTCTTGCGGTGTCCAGCGCGTGGTTTTGGGTATTTTCAGTGGCCTGATGTCGGTGGGTTTGCTTTTCGAAGTGCGGCCTTTGTTGGGTTGGGCCACAGCTTTTTTAACTGGGGTCTGGACGGCCTTGGCTGCTTTGGCTGGCACAGACTTGGCTTTGAATTTCACCGCCACGGGTGTCACAGATTTGCGTGAGGCGGATTTGGATTGAGATGCAGATGGGCGTGCCATGGTGAACTCCTTTGGGGCTGGTGATCAGAGGGAACCTTGTGGCCTTAACTCAATCAGGTCAGGGCACAGGTTGGGTGGGGATTGAAGAGCAAACATAACGGCTGATGCCACTTCTGCGGGGCTCAAGGGCGAAAACTTTCGATTCTGAATCGCTGCAACCACCACGGGGTGGTCACTGCTGGCGCGGATATCGGTGTCCACCATCCCGGGGGCTATTTCACTGACTTTGATGCCGAACTCTTGCAACTCCAAGCGAAAGGAACGCGCCATGGCCGACAGCGCGTGTTTGGTTGCGCAGTAGGCAGAGGCGGTTCGGTAGACCTCTCTGGCTGCGATCGAAGTCATGAATACCAAATGGCCTTTGCGTCGGGTCACCATGTGGCGCGCAACCCTTTGCGTGAGCTGTATGGATGCCAACACATTGGTTTGGAACATCCAAGAAAAATCCTCAGCAGTCAAATCCATGATGGGGGCATAACGCAAGACCCCGGCATTGTTGAGAAACACGTCCACATCGGCCAATTCAGGTTCGATGGCATCCAAATGCGCCGCCTCATTCAGATCCCCAGCCAGCCAGCGCAGGCTGCCCTTGGGGGCCAACGCCTGCAAAGACTGCAACGCTGATTCATTCCTTCCCAAAGCCAGCACCTGCATGCCTTGGGCGGCTAAAAGCAAAGCTGTTTCCCTGCCAATTCCAGCGGATGCACCAGAGATCAGTATTTTTTTTCCAGCGATGGGGTGTCCGGTTGGGGCCATCATGTTCAATCCTTCCATATCGGTCATGCACCATGTTAAAGCGATGTGATTCACCATGGCTTTGACAACAGATTGGAGCACTGGTTTCGGAGCGGGGATTAATGGTTATCCATGACGCAATCCCTCGAAAGCGCTTGGAAGATCAGCGCAAAATGGCACGTCAGGTGGGTTGCCGATTTGTTCGCATCAGCTGAAGTTGATATCAACCGCTTTGCTGCATTCAGTGTCCACGCGCCATCCATCAAGTGAGATTTGGGTGAGATCGCAACTTTGATCAAGGGTTTTTACTATGAGTGAAAAGGGTGCACTGGGTTACTGGTTCGACATCGCCCCGGAGGTCAGACAGCAGTGGCTGGATTGGTACCTCAGTGACCACATGCCCAGTCGGGTGGGCACGGTTTTTTCTGCGGGTCGATGTTATGAAGCCATAGATGCATCTGCCAGCCACATGGTGTTGTTTGAAACCCCCACAGCAGAAGATTTGCTCGCGCCATCGTATGTGGCACTGCTCAAGCAAGTCTCAGACAGCGATCGGCAGCGCCGTGCTTGGTACAGCCAAACCGTGCGCGCGACCTGTCGGGTTTTGGCGGCGCGGGGCAATGGCACGGGTGGTGTTTTGGGCGTGGTTCGAATACGCGGCGCCAAAGCAAGTCAAAGTGATATTCAAACGTGTTTGACCCAGGATGTTCTGCCCCTGTTGGGCGCGTTTTCCAGTATTGGAAGCGTTTCAGTCTTGTGCAATGATCCCGACATTCGCCAGCGCATGGATCAAGTACGTGTGACCGGTCATCAAGATGGCCACACGGATTGGGTGGTCCTGATGGAGGCGGGCCAGGCGCAAGATGTTCGACACGCTTGGAAAGCCATGGGCCAATCCCGTGCATGGCAAAACCTTCAATTGGGTGAAGCTGTCATCTGTGATCTTTACAGGCTGTTGTATGTCATGGTTCAATCCAACGCAAACCCGTAGCGATCCTCACGCCAGTCAATTTGGAAACACTGCATGAAACCAGACACATCGTCACCACGCGCGGTTGCGCAAGATTGGCTTCAAAAATTTGAGTTGGCCATTTCGCAGTCGTCCCCTGCCGCATTGGAAGGTTTGTTCAACCCGGACTGTCATTGGCGGGATGTGCTGGCATTGGACTGGGAGATCATCACGCATTCCGGCGCATCCAATGTGTGCCAGTCGTTGCGCAAGGCAGCACCACGCCATGCTCCGAAAAATTTCAAAATCAACGAGCAACGCATGCCGGTGCAGTGGGTCAAGCGAACCGATGTTGAGACCATTGAGGTTTTTTTTGATTTTCAAACCACAGTCGGTCCCTGCGAAGGCATTGTGAGATTGGCGACCCAATCGGGAAGCCCCGCATTGAAAGCGTGGACCTTGATGACCGCCTTGGTTGAAATCTCAGGCCATGAAGAACGCTTCAAGCGCAAAGCCAAATTGAGCGATGGTTTTGGGCGCAGCTTTCTGGGGCCCAACTGGCTGGAAAAGCGTGAAAAAGAAGCCCGCTATGAGGACCGGCAGCCGACGGTATTGGTCATTGGTGCGGGACAAGCCGGTTTGTCGGTGGCGGCCAGATTGAGGCAGTTGGACATCGATTGTTTGGTGATCGAGCGCAATCCCAGGGTCGGTGACAACTGGCGCAAACGATATCAAGCCCTGGTGTTGCACAACCAACGAACGGTCAATCATTTGCCATACATTCCATTTCCAGATGTTTGGCCCGAATTTTTGCCCAAAGACATGGTGGCTGGTTGGTTTGAATACTATGTTCAAGCCATGGAACTGAATGTTTGGTGCAACACTGAATTTGTCACAGCCCAATTTGACGAAACATCAGGGCAATGGAATGCCCATTTGTCTTGTGAAGGTGTGGAACGTCACCTGCAACCCCGGCACATCATCATGGCCACAGGGGTCAGCGCCATACCCGATCGAAGCCCCGTGGTCGGATTGGACGCCTTCAAAGGCATGGTTTTGCATTCTGCAGACTACCAGTCGGCGCAGCAGTGGGTGGGTAAAAAGGTCGTGGTCTTGGGCACAGGCACCAGTGGTCACGATGTATCACAGGATCTTTGTGAACACGGTGCGCATGTGACGATGGTGCAAAGAAGTCCGACCATGGTGCAAAACGTCGAGCCCACAGCGCAGTTGCCATACGTCCTTTATGGGCAGGGCATTGACTTGGCTGAGTGCGACTTGATCACCGTGGGCACGCCGATGGCTTTGTACCGTGCCTCTAATCGCATCAACTTGAAGCTGGCCCTTGAGCTGGACAAAGAAACCTTGGGCGGCTTGAGCCAAGCTGGTTTTAGACTCAACAAGGGTGAAGATGGCAACAACTGGCAGATGATGTATTTGACCCGTGGCGGTGGCTATTACTTCAATGTGGGTTGCTCGGAATTGATCAGCCAAAAGCGAATTGATTTGATTCAGGCGCAAGACATTCAACATTACGAAGCCAAGGGATTGCGCCTCAAGTCAGGTGATTTGCTAGAGGCTGATTTGGTGGTCACGGCCAAAGGTTATTTGGGTCAGTCAGCGATGGTTGAAAAACTTTTTGGAAAGCCTTTGGCAGAAAAAGTTGGACCTATTTGGGGTGTTGATGATCAGACCCAAGAAATGTGCAATATGTGGAATCCCACGCCTCAGCAAGGCCTGTGGTTTCACGCCGGTAGCTTTGCGCAATGCCGCATTTACTCCAAGTATTTGGCGCTTCATATCCAGGCCTGTGAATTGGGCTTGGTCAAACACTGAACACATTATTTTTTTGAAGACCCACATGAATCAGCCTCCTATCCAACACCGCCTGGGAACCTTGGTGCCATCATCGAACAGCACCCAGGAACCAGAATTCATCCGCATGCTGCCTGCATCGGTCTCTTTGCATGTGGCACGCCTGCCTTTGTCCAACGTGGATCCTGATTCAACCATCAAGATCGTGGCTGAACTTGAAAAGGAGGCTAAAAAATTGGCCGATGCGGATGTGGACTTGGTTTTATTGGCGGCAACAGCGCCATCCACCCGCATGGGAAAAGGATATGACGCTCAATTGGTGGAGCGCATTCAGCAAGCCTGTGGCAAGCCCGCCACCACGGCTGCCACGGCCATGCTCAGCGCCATGGCGGCCTACAACATCAAAAAGGTGGTGATTGCGGCCCCTTGGAGCACCGCCACCAATGTCTGGGTGAAAGCCTTTTTGGAAGACCATGGCGTGGAAGTTTTACAGCACAAGGCCTTGGAGGTGACACGCAACAACGACATCGGTCGCATGCCAGCGCAAACCGCATACGACCTGGGACTGGAAACAGATTTGCCGCACGCGGATGCCGTGTTTTTGGCTTGTGGCAATTGGTGGACAGCATCCATCGTTGCCGATCTCGAAGCCAAGGTCAAAAAACCGGTGCTCACCACCAATAACGTGGCTTTGTGGGCCAGTCTGAAAATGATGGGCGTGGAAGAAAAAGTCACAGGCTTTGGCCGATTGCTGGCAGAGATGCCGCCACTGACCCAGCATGCCTCAGCGATGGTTTGAAGCAACACTGACGGTTTTTTTTATTTGCATGGGAATGAACATGAATCAATTCATCCGAACGCTATGGATCTGTCTGTTGGGATGGGGCTGTTTGAACAATCCCTCACTGGCGCAGCCCAGGGCAGACAAGCCCATCAAATTGATGGTTCCTTTCACTCCGGGTGGCGGCACCGACATCATCGCGCGCATGATGGCCCCCAAGCTGACCGAAAAATTGGGTGTGAGTGTTGTGGTCGAAAACATGCCTGGTGCCGCTGGCGCCATTGCAGCGCAGTACACCGCCCGTGCGGAGCCGGATGGCAGCACCTTGATGGTGGGGTCTACCTCGGAGATTGGGATCAATCCCAGCCTCTACCCCAAATTGCCCTACAACGTGGCCCGCGATTTTGTGCCTGTCACACCCTTGGCTTCTACCCCAATGGTTTTGGTGGTCCATCCATCGTCCCCGATCAAATCGGCCAAAGATTTGGTGAACATGGCCTTGGCCAACCCCGGGAAAGTCAATTTTGCATCGGCAGGGATCGGCAGCGGTGCCCATTTGGCCGCAGAACTGTTTCTGTACGAAACCCAAACCAAAATGGCCCACATCCCTTACAAAGGTGTGGGTGCAGCCATTTCGGACATCATTGGGTCCCAACGTGATTTGGTTTTGTTCACCACCCTCCCATCTGCCACACCATTGGCGCGTTCTGGCAAGTTGCGTGTGGTGGCCATCTCCACCAAAGAACGGGTGTCGGTCATGCCTGAGGTGCCGACTTTCATTGAGTCTGGTGTGTCTGGCTATGTGATGGAGTATTGGTATGGTTTGATGGCACCCGCAGCGGTCAGCCCGGATTTTCGAAAGCGCATGCACGCTGTGGCATCCGACCTTTTGAAACAACCAGATGTGGTTGCCAATTTGTTGAAGCAGGGTTTGCAGCCCACTTACCGAACACCCGAAGAATTCGCGGTCTTCATTAAAAATGACATGGACCGCTGGGCAGCGGTGGTCAAGTCGGCCAACATCACATTGGATCCCTGACCTGGGTGGGTTTGTTCACTGCCAATCTTGGGGAATTCAACATGCAGTGGGACACCGATTGCGATCTCGTCGTCGTGGGGGGGGGTGGAGCAGGGTTGGCCGCTGCAGCCGAAGCGGCAGGTCTGGGCTTGCGCGTTGTGCTGTTGGAAAAGAACCAAGACCTTGGCGGTTCTACCGCTTGGTCCCTTGGCGCCATTTCGGCCAACGGCACTGCATGGCAAAAGCGTGCCGGCATTGAAGATCATGCCGACCATCATTTTGAAGACTTGGCTTTGCATGCAGGCGATTTGGCGCCCAGAGATAACTTGCTGTTGCGTCGAATTTTGGTGGATGAGTGTGCCGACGCCGTGGCTTGGTTAAGTCAATTGGGCGTTGTTTTCATGGGCCCTGCGCCTGACCCACCCAACCGTGTATCGCGCATGCACAACACCATTCCGAATTCACGCAGTTTGATTTACCACTTGACCAAGCACTGTCGAAAATTGGGCGTCAAGATATGCGTGATCACATCCTGCGAAAAAATGGTGACGGACACAAACGGCCGTGTGGTGGGGGTGCTTGGTCAGAAACAGGGACAGACTTTTTCTGTGCATGCAAAAAAGGCCGTGATTCTCACCACCGGTGACTACAGCGGTGCGCCTGATCTGAAACAGCGTTGGGCCGATCCCCAAACCATTCATCTGGATTCGGTCAATCCATTTGCCACGGGCGATGGCCATCGCATGGCTGATGCCTTGGGGGCCGAGGTTGTCAATGGTGACATTGTGCGCGGCCCCATCCTGCGCTTCATACCCCCAGCCAAGCCCCATTGGGTCCAGAACTTACCGCCTTGGCGCTGGTCGGCGAGGAGCATGGCGTGGGCGATTGAACATTTGCCGTCCAGCTGGATTCGACCATTCATGATGAAGTTCATGACCACAGCGTTGGGGCCTTCTCCGACTTTGTTGAAGGAGGGGGCGCATTTGGTGAATCAAAAGGGCGAGCTGGTTCAGATGACCGGTAAAACCATTGGCCATGCGGTGGCCGAGCATGATGGTGCGCAAGCTTGGTTGATCTTTGATTCAACGGTTTACCAGCGCTTCTCCGCATGGCCCTACTTCATTTCGACAGCCCCCGGCATTGCATATGCCTATATGGCTGATTATGAAAAGAACCGCCAAGACCTGTTTCATGGTGCGCGCGATTGGCGTGAATTGGCACGCAAGGCAGGTTTGAATCCAGAGGGGCTTCAAGCGCACATGCGTGGCCGATATCCTGCGGAAGATGGCCCTTTTTACGCTTTGGGCCCGGTGAAAGCCTATGTGGTTTTCACAGATGGTGGGTTGCGCGTCAATCCATCGCACCAAGTGTTGGGCCCGGACCAAGCCCCCATACCCGGCTTGTATGCGGCAGGGTCTGCAGGTCAAGGTGGGCTATTGCTCGAAGGCCATGGCCATCATTTGGCCTGGGCATTTGTTTCAGGCCGCCGGGCGGCCCAGATGGCGGCCAAAGAACACCAGAGATGATGTGGCCCAACCCGGTGATGCAAGGGCATTCAGGGATCAAGAATGGGCACCATTCTGGTATATTGAATTCATCAATCAACACCCACAGGAGACATGGGCAAATGGATCATCTGCAAGGTATTTGGCGACTCGATGAAGCGCGGTCATGGGATACCAACGGCAATCAATTACCGCCGCCCTACGGAAAAAATCCCATCGGGCAAATTGCTTTTTCCAACGATCGAATGCTGGCATCGCTGTGCAACGGCGATCCCACAGTGGTTAACAAACGCGATTACATGTCGTATGGTGGCGTTTACCAATTTGATGGCAAGGTGCTGGATTGTTTGGTGGACATTGCATCAGATGCTCACCGAATCGGGGGCCATGAAGTGCGTCAAGTTCAAATGGTGGGCCAGCAAATGATGCTGAGACCACCCGCTCGAATGTATGGCGATTTGATGCAGCAACGGGAATTGTTATGGACCAAGGTGTGGGCGCCTTGACCGAACTTCAGGTTCATCCGTTGCCATGTCGCCGCACACAGTCAATTTGATCCAATGACCACGGTCAAAGCCAGTGCTGCGCTGGCACGTTTTCAGGTTTTGGATTTGACCCGGATCCGTTCTGGCCCAACCTGCGTTCGGGTGTTGGCGGATTTTGGTGCAGATGTGATTCGAATTGAATCACCACCCGGGCTGGATCCCAATGAAGGCGCCCTTGGCGGTCGGGAAACCTACGACATGCTGAATTTGCACCGCAACAAGCGTGGCATCACATTGAATTTAAAAGCCCAAGAGGGCAAAGATATTTTTCATCGATTGGTGGCCTCTGCCGATGTGGTGGTTGAAAACTTCAGGCCGGATGTGAAGTTTCGATTGGGTTTGGATTACGAAACTCTGGCGACCATCAATCCGCGCATCATCTTGGCCAGTATTTCAGGGTTTGGTGAAGATGGCCCTTACCGTGACAGGCCGGGGTTTGACCAAATTGCACAAGGCATGGGCGGCATGATGTCCGTGACGGGCATGCCTGGTCAAGGGCCTGTTCGTGCTGGCATTGCGGTGGCTGATTCAAGCGCCGGCAATTACGCCGCCATGGGCGTGTTGTTGGCATTGTTAGAGCGAGAGCAGTCTGGGCGTGGTCAATGGGTGCAGACCAATTTGCTTCAATCGATGATAGCCATGTGCGATTTCCAAGCGGCCAGGTATTTGATCGATGGATCCGTGCCTGGTCAAGCTGGCAATGATCACCCCTTTGCGACACCCATGGGCACGTTCAAATCCGCTGATGGATTTTTTAACATTGGTGCGTCTGGCACCACCCAATTTCGCAGTTTGTGCACGGTGCTGAAACGATTGGACTTGCGTGACGAACCGCGTTACCAAAGCAACCCAGGCCGTTTGACAGATCGCGAATACATCAACGCGCAACTCAACTTGTCGTTCGCCTCGAACACGACGCAACATTGGGTCACATGCTTGAACGATGCAGGTGTGCCTTGCGGGCCCATCTATGACATGCAGCAGGTGTTTGCGGACCCTCAAGTGGCCCATTTGGACGCTGCAGTGGTCGTTCACCATGACCAAAAAGGCCCGATTCGGGTGGTGGCGCAACCCATCAAACTCACGCGAACACCCGCTGCCGTGGTGTCAAGTCAAACCCAATTGGGCCAGCACAACGACGATGTTTATTTGAAATTGGGTTTCAGCGCGGATGAATTGGCGGCGTTGAGAGAAAGAAAAGTGATTTAACCGCAGTGGCAATGAGGCTCAGACGGTTGAGCCTGGTCATTGTTTTTGAAGGTCTGCACATTCATGAAGGGGCGATCCATGTCGTGGTTTCATTGCCGGTTATTCAGCATCTGCTTGACGACTGCTTTGATGGCAGGGGCTGTGGGTGCGCAGCCTTTCCCCCATAAGCCTTTGCGATTTGTCGTGGGGTATCCGCCCGGTGGGTCGGGCGATTTTGTGACCCGAACGGTCGGCGAAGCCATCGCTGCAGAATTGGGACAAACCGCCATCATTGACAACCGCCCCGGGGCAGCTGGAAACTTGGCCAGTGAAATGGTGTTGAAGGCACCAGCAGATGGCTACACCTTGCTGGTGGGCAGCAACCCCTATATCAATAAAGCGCTGTACAAAAAGCTGCCGTATGACATTGAAAAAGATTTTCAGCCCGTGACTTTGTTGGCCAATGGCCCCATGATCATTGCGGTGAACAACAACTTGCCTGTCAACAGCATCAAGGACTTGATCGCTTACGCCAAAAAGAACCCGGGGAAACTCAATTTTGCTTCCAGTGGCAATGGGTCAGCGCCGCATTTGGCGGGCTTGCTGTTCAACAGTATTTATGACGTGGATATCTTGCACATTCCATTCAAGGGCGGTGCCCCAGCGGTGCAGTCTTTGATGGCGGGTGATACCCAGGTTATTTTTGGCACCTCACCAGTGGTTCTGCCCCAAGTCCGGGCCAATCGCATTCGAGCTTTGTCCATCACCACGCAAGAAAGGTCAGGCGCCATTCCTGGCATTGTGGGAATGAAAGAGGCAGGCCTCAGCGATTACAACATCAGTTTTTCGTTTGGCTTGTATGCGCCAACTGGCGTTAAGTCTGAGGATGTGCGCAAATTATTTGACGCGGCCACAAAGGTCTTGAAGCGAACCGACATTCGCGACAAGTTGGCCACGCAGGGCATGGACCCGGCGCCCAATGTGTCGCCCGCTGATTTTCAGCAAATGAACTTGAAAGAAGCACCCATGTGGGAAAAGTTGGTCACCAGTTCTGGTGCCAAGGTCGATTGATTTGAGGGGTTGCTTTGGCGCATGGGTGATGATCTTTCATGGGGCTCCGTTCAAACCAGCAGCATTTCATGTCTGTGTCAGCTCAAAAGAAAATGATCATTCGACACCTTCATCATTCCTCCAAAGGATTTTTATGACAGATTCAGAAGGCATGCCCCATTACCCGGTCTTGGGCTTGGTGCGGCGCCATGGCAAAAGTGTGGCGGCCTTGGTTGGCATTGGTTTGTTGGCGCTGGGTGCAGGTGGCGCATGGGCCCTTCAATTTTGGCCTTGCGCGATCTTGGGCGCCATCATGGGCGCCCTCGCATGGGGCTTGTTATTGAGCTATGTCGAGATGGTGGAGATTATTTTTGACACCTTGGTTCCGCGTTGAATTGGGCATCACCGGCTTTAAAACTTCACAACATTTCATGGCCTTCATGGCAACGACCGCGTCGCTGAAGCTGAGCGAGCGCAGCGACCCGCGTCAAACTTCGTGATGATGGAACGACATGGAAGTTTTTGAAGTGGGTTCGATCTTTGTTTTGGCAACATCTTCTGCCGCCAATATCCCCAGGATCAATGCCTTCATCAGCCCACCGACATAGCTGGCGTTGGGGCCGCCTTCTATCCCACCGACCACCGATCCCGCGGCATACAAGCCCTGAATGGGGACTTTGTTTTCGCGCAAGACGCGTGCATGCGAATCAATCAGCAAGCCGCCTGTGGTGTAAGTGATGCCTGCGCAGATGGGCAAAGCATAAAAAGGCGCTTTCACCAGGGGCATGGGTGTGAGCTTGTGGTGGCTCCGTGGCGGATTCAGCTCTGATGTTTGCTGTTTTTGAACCGCTTGGTTGTAATGTCCGATGGTTTGAGTCAATGCTGGCGCGGGTAAGCCCATTTTTTGGGCCAACTCGTCCAAGGTATCGCCTTTCAAAACAGTGGCACCCGCACTGAGCAACAGGGGGTTGGCAGGAATACGGGATGTCTTGCCAGGGCCATCCCATATCGCCTGATCAAATATCACGTGGCAATCCAGGGGATTCTCACGGTGAGCCAACTGATTGGCGATATAGACACCACCCCTGCCTTCGTCGATGACCCGTTGTGCTTTCGGATTCACCACCACGCCAGAGGTGGCCAGCTCGTCCAATTGTGGATAAGGCCAGAGTTTGGGATTGGAAAATGCTTGCTGGCACAGCACGTGCCCGTAAAAAGCATCCAAGCTGGAAGTGGCAGCACCCATGCTTTGCGCCAAACGCATGCCATCGCCCATGGCATTGCCTGCCCCTCGCTGAAGCACCTGATGGGGCTGAGGTGCGATGTGCGCTTTGAGCAACGCCAAATTGGCTTGAAAACCCCCATCTGCCAGCAACGTCGCCGTGCCTTCGAAATGTTTTTCTTGACCTTGGTGCGTGGCTTGAAAGCCCATGCATCTTTCACCATCCCTCAAAAAATCAGTGACTTCACAGCCAAGAAAGACCTGGCCCCCTTTTTTTCGAAAGGTCTCCATCAATGTCCTCAGCGTGACATCGGGCCCACGGCCTTTCCAATCCATTCCAGGTGAAATGGGCCGAGGAGGCGCCATGATCCATTGCTGCCAAATCACTTGTCCCGCCCGAATAAAGCGGGCGCCTTGTTGCTGCAACCATTTGACACATCTTTCCGATTCAATCGAGAGGGCCATGACCAATTCGGGATCGGCATGGTGGTCTGTTGCCTCTGAAATGGCTTTTGCCAATTGATTTGCCGGGTCTTTGATGTTTTGAAATGCCAAGTGCAATACGCCCCCAGAAAAGCGTGAATTGCAAGGGTATTGATCGGTTTCACCTTTTTCGACCAAGGCCACCGACAGTCCCAGTTCGCAGGCCCTGACACCAGCGCTCAGGCCTGCCAAACCACCCCCCATGATGACCAGGTCGAATTTTTGTTTTTCCATGAATTCTTTCTCAAGCGAAGTTCAATCACGGGCTTGTGCGTCAAGACCCATTTCATTTCTCTCAGAACTGACCTCTCACGTCAATCGGTATCGTCCCGGTTTCTTGAATTCTGAACCGCAGAAAGTGGGTTTCGGTGGATTCAGGTGATGTTTTGAGGCATATCAAAAAGACATGTTTTCTCTGACGTTTGAAAAAGTTGAGTTCACAAGAGAAGAAATTCACGGCCTGTGCGTGTCAAGCGCTTCACTTCATAAAAGCAGCCGGGATGTCACACTATCATTGCCGACTGAGCGATATTCAAAACAGAGTTGACACCAATGCCCTGCGCAGGTGCGGGCATCAATTCAAACGCAAAGGATGGAGAAATACACATGGGTAAATTGCGCATCACCTTGGCATGCTGGGACTACGACAGAACTTCGGCTTTGGCCAATGGCACTGTGGTGGCCGATGGCTTGGACATCAATTACTTGTCATTGCCTGTCGAAGAAACTTTCTTTCGCATGTTGCGCAATAAGGAGTTTGAATGCGCTGAAATGTCGCTGTCCTCATACTGCGTCTCTTTGATGAAGGCCGAACCGGACTTCATTGCCATTCCGGTTTTTCCATCACGCATGTTTCGGCATAACTCTATATTCGTGAACGTGGACAGTGGCATTCGGAACCCTTCAGATTTGGTGGGTAAAAAAATTGGTACGCCCGAATACCAAATGACCGCACCGGTTTGGATTCGTGGCATTTTGGAAGAGCACTACCAAGTGCCCCACACCAGTGTTCAATATTTGACCGGTGGGGCTGAAACAGCTGGACGCGATGAAAAAATCAAGTTGCACTTGCCCCCTGCGGTCAAAATTTCACCGATTGGCCCCACCCAGACCCTGACAGAAATGATCGCCAACGGCGACATTGATGCCATGCACACGGCTCGTGCACCCTCTACTTTTTACAGCCAACCCCATAAAGTCAAAAGGCTGTTTGAAAACTACCCAGAAGTAGAGGTGGATTACTACAGAAAAACAAAAATCTTACCCATCATGCACACGGTGGTGATTCGCCGTGACGTCTACGAAAAAAATCGATGGATGGCTCAATCGCTGTTCAAAGCGTTTGTTCTGTCTCAAAAGGTCACCTATCAGTCTTTGCGTGAGGTCGCTGCTTTAAAGACCATGTTGCCTTGGTTACCGGCCCATGTGGAGCAAGTTGAAAAAGAATTGGGCCCTGATTGGTGGGCATATGGCTTCCAAAGCAATCGCCATGTATTGGAAACGTTCTTGCGCTATCACCATCAGCAGGGTTTATCCAGTCGATTGCTCACGCCAGAAGAGTTATTTGCACCGGAAACTTTTGACGCGTTCAAAATCTGATCCATCGCCATGGCCAACGACCAGCGCGGTGAGCGCCTGGCTTTGGCCAATGCTTGATCCACATCAACTTGCTTGTTTCCCTGGCACCTAGGATGGGTCATCGGTGGCCGCTGAAATCTCTTCGGTGTGCTCACCGGGCCCTTTCGAAGGACATTTCACATGCGCAGCCAGGTCACCAATCACCAATTGGGCTTGTGGGCCTTGGTCAAAAGATCCAGACCCATCAACCTGATCACTGGTCCCATCATCTACAGCGTCATTGTTCCTTTGTTGGTCTTGGATGCATTCGTTTCGCTGTATCAATTTGTATGCTTCCCCATCTACAAAGTGAAACCCTTTCGTCGGTCAGACTACATCGTGTTTGACCGACAGGCGTTGAAATACCTGGATTGGATTTCTAAATTTCATTGCACGTATTGTGCCTATGCAGTGGGTTTGGTTGGTTTTGTGGCAGCGGTCATCGGTGCCACGGAGGCTTATTTTTGCCCCATCAAACACCATTCAAAAAAGTCACATTTGGTGCCCCGTTCATATCCTTACCTCGCGTATGAACAAGCAGAGGACTTTGACTTTGATTTGCGATTGAATGGGATGCGTGAAGCCATGATGAAACAGCGCAATTTATGACGCGCTTAGGTGTGAGCTCGCGCAAGATGGTGAAAGCTGTCTGCCAAGTGGAGGGGGGGTGATGGCGCTCAGCCTAGGTTGTCATGAGTGATTTGTTGCCAGGCCTAACCAGCATTGAAAATTTCGGATTGGCTTTGGGCATTGGGTTGTTGATTGGTGCAGAACGTGAGCGCAGCAATTCGGCGATGCCCAGCCATATCGCTGGTATCCGGACGTTTGCCATCAGCGCGTTGGCCGGTGCAGTGGCCATATCGTTGGGTGGAGCGGGCATCTTGTCAATGGCCTTGGCCATGTTGATAACTTTGATCGGCATTGGCCATTGGCGCAGCAGCATCAGCAACCCTGGCGTGACCACCGAGTTGGCCTTGTTCCTGACCTGTTTGATCGGTGGTTTGGCGGTGACGGAACCCACATTGGCCGCATTCAGCGGTTTGGGATTGGCTGTGTTATTGGCCGCCAAAAAGCAGATGCACGAGTTTGCGCAACACATCATGAGCGTCGTTGAGTGGAATGACTTGGTGTTGTTCACCGCAGTGGTGTTGATCCTTTACCCATTGACCCCCGATATTTTCATGGGACCATGGAATGCCATCAATCCACACCACTTGGTTCGATTTGTGGTGTTGATCATGGTGATTGGTGCGTTGGGCCACATCAGCACGCGCACTTGGGGTGGTCACCATGGTTTGGCTTTGACGGGTTTTGCCGGCGGTTTTGTTTCCAGCACTGCTACCGTTTATGCCATGGGTAAGCTTTCTCGTGATATGCCATCTCAAACCCATGGCGCAGTGATGGGGTCTGTGCTGTCAAGTGTGTCCACCATCATTCAGCTTTTTCTATTGATCAACCTGATCCTGCCCGAGTTGATGGTGTGGGCGAGTTGGCCATTGCTATCAGGGGTGATCTGCGCCATTTTTTATGCAGGTGTCATGTGGTTGAAGGCGGGGCCAGTATGGCCGGTGCAAGAGCCGTTGATTGCTTCGCATTTGTTTCAATGGAAATCTACTTTGACTTTGGTGAGTTTGGTGGTGGCAGTCATGCTTTTGTCCGCGGGCATGAACCATTGGCTTGGCCAGGAAGGTTTGTGGGTCACTTCAGCCATCACCGGTTTGGCAGATGCACATGCCATCGTGGCCTCAATGGGATCGATGGTTCAAGCGGGCCAAATTTCGAGTCATCAGGCCCAGTGGCCCATCATGGCGGCGTTGATGAGCAATATGTTGTCCAAATCTTGGGTTGCTTGGCATGCAGGTACGCGTGCATATTGTGCCAAAGTGATTCTGGGGCAATTCCTGGTGATGACCTGCATCGCGACCACATTGGTGTTCATCTCCGTTTGAAGTCGCCACTTCATTCATTTGTTTCAAAGCAAGGGCTGATTTGATCTGAGTTTGCGCCAGCGCAATGCACAAACCTTGGAATGGCCATATGGTCGGGCTTCAACTCAGGAGTTTCACATGAAAATACTGGTACCCACGGATGGTTCGGTTTGCGCTTTGCGGGCCTTGGATTACGCCATTGGCATGGTGAAGTTATTGGGCAATAACGCCAGCATTTCTTTGCTGTCAGTGCATGATGACACAGGCCTCAAGCACATCAAAAAACATTTTCCCAAAGGAACCATTGAGGATTTTTTGCACGATATCAGTGTCAAAGAATTGAAGTCATCTAAAAGCAAGCTGGACAAGTTCAGCCTGGACCATGAAGTCATCATCAAAACAGGTCATGTGGCAGGCGAGATTGTCAAAGTGGCCAAATCAGGCCAGTTTGATTTGATTGTGATGGGTGCCAAGGGCCGATCCGTGGTGACCGACCTGCTGATCGGTTCTGTGGCCCAAAGGGTGCTCAGTGCCACCCATGTTCCGGTGACCTTGATCAAATAGACCCACCGATGGCCCAATTGGGGGGGCCAGCATCATGTGCCGTCACGCAACTGGGGCGTCATCTTGACCACCTGCGGGTTGTGGGAAGAGCCGTGACGGGTGTCTGTCCAAAGCAAATTGCTCTGGAATGGCGTTATTTTTTGAATTCTAAAGAATTCATTTATTTTTACGGGCTACAGATTTTCATTTTGTGACCGATGTACACGGTGCATGCCTGAGCGCATGTTGAAAGGACTGATCAAGTCGTCCTTTGCGTCACCGAACAGATGAATACAAATGAAGATCAGCGCGCCTGCATTGATGCTGCCAACCGTTGGCAAAAATAAGCCTGTATCCACAGGGTCTGTGGGTTTGCCCGGGCCATTGGGCTCAGTCGCGCCGGTTAAAAATACCATCACCAGTGCCCATCCAAACCAATCGCAACGCATCGCGGCCCAAGGTCTCACGGATTGGGTGGTTGGGCGTCCTGGTTCTGAAATGACAGCGACCACGGGTTTGGTCAACGGTGATGCCAGTTCAGTGCCGATGACTTTGCGCTTGAAAAAGGGAGGCGCTTACACTTTCAATGCGGCGTACTCTTATTCTTATACCGGCAAGGCCACGCCGGTGGTGAGCATCACCGTGACTGATGCTCAGGGCAAATTGGTCAGCTCCAGCAAGGGCAATTCTTTATCGTATGTTGCCACTGCAGATGGTGATTTCACGGTGACATTGGCCATCACACCGGCCAAGGGATACACCGCAAAATTCACCAACTACAAGCTCAATGCCAATCAGACATTGTCAAAACTGCCGGTCAGCAGTGGCGATAAATACATCGATGCCGTGTTGGCTGGTGGATCAAGTTGGTGGCACGATGCCGGTGCGATTGCCACCCCCAGCACCACAACCGTTGCGCCGAATGTCAAACAAATCGAGGGTGCGCGCAACACCATTTATTACGATTACCTGTCGGGTGCTGAATCGTTTTTGACCGCGGCAGATAAAAAAGGATTTGCACCCATTGCGCAAACACAAAAGGGCGCCATTGAGTCCGCCTTCAGCTACCTTTCCAGTTTGGTCAATGTCACTTTTGTGCAGGATGCGCAGCGTGCGGATATCAAGTTTGGCAACAATGACCAAACTTCCAGTGCAGGTTATGCCACATATCCATCCACGGATCCCAGCCGACCCTCCAGTTTGATGTTGGACAACAGCAACAACACTGAAAATGCAGGCGCCAATTTGGCTGAACAGGGGAGTTATGGCTGGCAAACGTTGATACATGAATTGGGCCATGCCATGGGCTTGAAGCATCCTGGTGCTTACAACGCAGGGGGCGGTACAACCCCAGGGCCTTATTTGCCCAAACCCGTCGATAACCGTTCGATGTCCATCATGTCCTATAACAACACGACGGCCTCGACCATCGTCTCTTTGTCTGGAACGTCGACAGATACCTCGTACAGTTTGCGCACCAGCACGTCGGCAGCCATTCCCAGCACCTATCAATTGCTGGATATAGCAGCCTTGCAATATTTATATGGCGCCAATACCAACACGCAAACAACGGCGCTGTCATTGACGGACAGTTACAGCGGCTTTCAAACGGTTTGGGCACCGCAAGGCGTTGATCTGGATGCGGCAAGCACCACGCGGTCAAATTTGATTGACATGCGGGCGGGTGGTTACAGCTCCATATCGATGCGAACAGAGGCATCGAATTTGGCGGATTTCAAAGCGCAGCTGCTGTCCAAAGGCTTCAATGAGTCGAAAGCCATGGCAGCGGCCAGCTCGGTCATGTCATCCCTGAAAGCAAAAAAGTTGGATGCCACGTTGTACAACGGTAAAAACACCATGGCTTTGAGTCACGGCAGCCAGTTCAAAAAGGTGGTGGGCGGTACAGCCGCAGATAAGTTCTATGCCGGCACTTACAGCACCGATGTCAATGGCGGTCTGGGCGTGGACACCTTGTACTTGCAAGGTACCGCGAAAGATTGGGACATTGATCGAGTTGCGGGCAGTGCGGCAGCCAAATCTGGTGGTGCAGTCATCAAGTTCAGCAACATCGAGGCGATTGCCTTTTATAAATCCACCGATGCCCTGACCCACGTTTGATTCCAAGGGGTCAATGCGGCACGCCTGCTGGCCACCTTAAAATTCCTCAGTCTGCTTTGTCGGTTGATCAAAGCGAGTGCAATGCTGCTAACTGCTAACTGCTGAGGACGAATCGATGGATGATTTCCCTTTGACTGGGCCAGGTCGGTGAGCCCATGGTCTGCCGCCGCGTTGGGTGACACCCTCGCGAACATTGAAACCCCAGCGTTGGTGTTGGATCTGGATGCGTTTGATCGCAACTTGAAGCGCATGCAGGAAGCTTTGAGTGGCTGCAACATTCGCTTGCGTGCACACGCTAAAAGCCATAAGTGCCCAGAGATCGCGCGTCGCCAAGTGGCCTTGGGTGCGGTGGGCATTTGTTGCCAAAAAGTCAGCGAGGCAGCGGTGTTTGTGGACGCGGGCATTGCGGATGTGTTGGTGACCAATCAAATCGCCTCTTTGGCCAAAGCCCGTCGCTTGGCGAGCTTGGCCCACAAGGCGCGCATGGGTGTGTTGGTGGACGATGCCCAACAGGTGATGTGGTTGCAACAGGCCGCCGCGGATGCGGACGTTTCCCTGGATGTCTATGTCGAAGTTGATGTCGGTTCTGGCCGCTGCGGGGTGGCCCCAGGCGATGAAGCGGTGGCCTTGGCCATGCAGGTTGATCGATCGAAACCCTTGCGTTTTGCCGGATTGCAGTGTTATCAAGGTGCGGCACAGCACATGCGGGAACCCGCACAAAGACAAGCGGCCATCGCGCAAGCCAGTGAATGGGCGTGCATGACAAGAGACGCCATCGTCGCCAAAGGGGTGGCTTGTGAGCGCATCACCGGTGCAGGCACTGGGACGTTTTGGCACGAGCGTGATTCGGGCGTGTTCAATGAAATACAAGCAGGCTCGTACATCTTCATGGACCGCGACTACAGCGACAACCAGTCGGCAGCAGGGGATTGTGCGTTCGAGCATGCTTTGTTTGTGCAGACCACGGTGATGAGCCAAACCAAGTCAGGCAGGGCCATCGTGGATGCGGGACTCAAAGCCTCGAGTGTGGACAGCGGCATGCCGGTGGTGTGGCAAAGGCCTGATTTGACCTACATCAAGGCCTCGGACGAGCATGGTGTATTGGCATTGACACCCCAAGCCCAGTTGTCATTGGGCGATGTGTTGTGGTTGGTGCCGGGCCACTGCGATCCGACAGTCAATCTTTATGATGAATTGATTGGCATTCGCCAGGGGCGTGTGGCGTCTATCTGGCCCATCAGCGCGCGCGGTGCCTTGCTATAGCTGCGGTTGCTTTGGTCAATCAGGAGAGACCCAGATGACACATGACCCCATTGAACTCCAACAGTTTGCCCACGCCTTGCTCATGGCGGCTGGTTTGCCACCTGACAAGGCGGCGTGTGTCGCCGAGGTTTTGTTGGCGGGCGATTTGCTGGGGCACACCACCCACGGCTTGGCCTTGTTGTCGCCGTATTTGAGCGAGATCCAGTCTGGCTCCATGGAAAAAAATGGTGATCCCTTGGTGGTCAGTGACCACCCCAGCGCACTGCTATGGGACGGATGTCGCTTGCCGGGTCCATGGTTGGTGCGAAAAGCCATGGTGGTGGCCATGTCGCGGGCAAAAACCCAAGGCACTTGCACGGTGGTGATCAAGCGCAGCCACCACATCGCATGCCTGGCCGCCTACCACCCGTGGGCCACAGAGCAAGGCTTGGTGATGCTGCTGCATTCTTCTGATGCGAATACCGCCAGTGTGGCCCCTTTTGGCGGGCTTGACCCGGTGTTCACCCCCAATCCGATTTCAGCGGGATGGCCCACTTCGGGGTTGCCTGTCTTGGTGGATGTATCCACGTCAGCCACCACCAATGGCATGACCAACCGCATACACAAAGCCGGGGGGCGTTTGCCCGCAGCTTGGGTCATGGACGGTCATGGTCACAGCAGCGATGACCCTGCGGTCTTGTTTCAAAAACCCCCTGGCACCATCTTGCCTTTGGGCGGCTTGGACTCGGGCCACAAAGGCTATGGTTTGAGTTTGATGGTCGAGGCCCTGACCGGCGGGTTGGCAGGCCAGGGTCGTGCCGATCCCCCAGAAGGTTGGGGGGCAACGGTGTTCTTGCAAATTTTGGATCCACAGGCGTTTGGGGGACTGACTGCGTTTCAGCGCCAAATGGACCATGTCAGCGCCCAGTGCCGTGGCTCCCGACCCAGCCCATCCGGTACAGCGGTGCGCCTGCCCGGTGAGCGCGGCTTGGGGCACAAGGCTGTCGCCGTATCTGCGGGTTTGGCGTTGCACCCGAGCATCATGCCCATGCTTCAACCATGGGCAGAGAAATGGCAGATTGCCTGCCCGACGGCCAGGCCCTGATGCGGCCAAACCGCGAGAGGCCCGTCAGATGGTGGGCGCTTTATTGGGGTGAATGGCTGCTGTCCTCTTTCAGACCCGCGTAGCGTGTTTGGCGTTGCGACTGCACCAAGCGGCGAACGCGGCGCGGTGGAATGCCAATGTGGTGCAAGGTTTGGCTGGCCAAGGTCAGACTGGCTTCGAAAATTTCAGGAACCACATCCCGCGCACCCGCTTCACGCAAATGGTTGAGGTCATGGTCGTCACGGGTGCGCACCACCACGGGCACCTCAGGCGCATGGGCTTGAACCAGTTCCAGCACCTTCAGGGCTGAAGGTGTGTCGTCATAACTGACCACCACAGCGGAAGCACGGGCCAGACCCGCAGACATCAAGTTGGCCAATTGGGTGGCGTCACCGTACTCCACACGGTGACCGGCGAGCATGGCCGCATGAACGACGTCCGGGTGCAAGTCCAAAGCCAGATGGCCAATTTTTTCGGCTTCCAGCAAGTTGCAGAGGCTTTTCCCAGTGCGGCCAAAACCGCAAATGATCACATGGTGATCGATGTGGATGGTGTGTTGCGCCAAGGCGGTGATGTTCAAAGATTGTGAAAGCCAATCTTCTGCTGCAAACCGATACACGATTCGGTCTGCGTATTGGATCAAGAAGGGTGTGGCGACCATCGACAACACCATCGCCGCCAGCACCGGGTTGGACCACAGTGGATCGATCAGCCCATTGCTCAAACCCAGCGTCAGCAGCACAAATCCAAACTCACCCGCTTGGGCCAAATAAATACCTGTCCGCGCAGCCACCCCGGTGGGTGCGCCAAACCCATGGGCCAAAACGGCCACCAACACGGCTTTGATGGCAATGGGTACCACGGTCATCACCCCCACCCAAGCCCATTGTTGGTACAAAACCGCCCAATCGAGCTTCATGCCAATGGTGATGAAGAACAAGCCCAGCAGCACGTCATGGAAAGGGCGAATGTCATTTTCAACGCGGTGCTTGTAATCGGTCTCTGCAATCAACATACCCGCCATGAATGCACCCATGGCCATGGACAGGCCAGCATGTTCCGTGAGCCAAGCCAAGCCCAGGGTCATGAGCAAAATATTGAGCATGAAGAGTTCATCACTTTTGCGTTGATCAATGGTGTGCAACCACCAACGCATCAGCTTTTGACCACCCCACAGCAATAACATCACCAAAGCCGTGGCCTTGAGCATGGCCACGGCCAGGGTGCTCCACAAATTGCCTTCGTTGACTTTGCCCAATGCCGGTATCAACACCAGCAAAGGCACCACGGCCAAGTCTTGGAACAGCAAAGCGCCCATCACCCGCTGGCCATGTGGCGTTTCCAATTCGGCCCTGTCAGCCATCATCTTGACCACGATGGCGGTGCTGGACATGGCAAAGGCGGCACCCAGCGCCAGCGCCCCTTGCCAACTCAAGTCCCACGGCAATCCCATGGATTGCAACATCCACCACAGCAATGTGTGCCCGGCGACAGCGCCAAGCAAGGTCAACATGACTTGGGCCATGCCAAAGCCAAAAACCAGTTTCCGCATGCCCAGCAGCTTGGGCAAATTGAACTCCAAGCCAATCACAAACATCAAGAAAACCACCCCGAACTCGGCCAAGTGAACCACGCCCTTGTCGTCGGTGAAGTTGTCATTGAAGGCGTGACCCAAGAGAATGCCGGCCATCAAATAACCCAGCATGGCGGGCCAATGAAACAACCTGCAAACCACCACACTGGTCACGGCGGCCAGCAAATAAATCAAGGTGATGTCCAGTGCATTCATCATCTATGGCTCATCGATTCAGAACCCAATTCGCTCACCTGCGCCCATCAAGGTGGCAATGCCCAGGGCAGCAAAAACCAAAGCGGCAGCCGCATGAACCCATTTCAATGAGAGCTTGGCAGACAGCTTGTCGCCCAAAAAAACCGCAGGCACATCGGCGATCATCATGCCCAAGGTCGTGCCGGCAACGACCTTCCAGGCATCCAGGTAATGCGCCGCCATGGCCACGGTCGCCACCTGTGTTTTGTCGCCCATTTCAGCCAGGAAAAAAGTCACGAAGGTGGCCCCCAATACCCCGAAGCGATGGGCGGCAATGCTGTCATCGTCCTCCATTTTGTCGGGGATCAAGGTCCAGGCTGCCATGGCCAAAAATGAAATGCCCAGCACCCAGCGCATGATTTGGGGGCTCAGTGAGCTGGTGATCCACGCGCCCAGCGCACCCGCCAATCCGTGGTTGATGATGGTGGCCAACAAGATGCCCGCGATGATGGGCAAAGGGCGTTTGAATCGGGCGGCCAATAAAAAAGCCAGCAATTGGGTTTTATCGCCCATTTCGGCCAATGCCACAACGCCGGTCGATACCCAAAAAGATTCCATGCGTGAACAGCTGTCTGAAGAAGGTGTGAAGGCCTGATTGTCCCGCAAGCGTCTGCGGCAATGCGGTTAAACTGATTTGACAGATTTTTCTCAGGGAATTGGGTCTTATGCGCAACTTGAAATGTTTATGGGTGGGTGTCTGTTTGGCTTTTGGGTGCGGCATGGCTGTGGCCCAAAGTTACCCCGTGCAACCGATCAAACTGATTCAACCATTTGCCCCAGGTGCGGCCAGCGAGGTGGCCCTTCGCATCGTGGCAGAACGATTGAGCGCGGCCCTCAAAACCACCGTGCTGATCGAAAATCGACCCGGTGCGGGGTCTACCTTGGGTGCCGATTCAGTGGCCAAGGCTTCTCCCGATGGATACACCTTGCTGGCCAGTTACAACTCATCGATTGCCCCCGGGCCCTTGATGTATGCCAAGATTCCCTACGACCCGATCAAAGATTTTCAGCACATCGCACTGATTGGCGTCTACCCCCAATACCTGATCGTGCGCTCAGATCACCCGGCCAAATCCATCCAAGACTTTCTTGCCACCGTGAAAGCCAAGCCTGGCACGGTCAATTACGCTTCCGCTGGCGTGGGCACGTCTGGATTCTTGGTGGCTGAATTGCTCAAGCAGACCTTGTCTCTGCAAATGACCCACATTCCCTACAAGGGACCCGCCCAAGCCATCACCGATCTTTTGGGTGGGCGCTTGGACATGGTGTTGACCGCCAGTGCCACGGAGTTGGTCAAGGCAGGCAAGGTGCGGGTGCTGGCGGTCACCAGTGAAAAGCGCGTGCCGATGTATCCGGAAATCCCAACCCTTGAAGAAATTGCGCCTGGCGTTCAAGCGGTTTCATGGGTTGGAATTTCTGCCCCAGCCCAAACCCCCAAAGCGATCACGGCTCGCTTGGAAAAAGAAATTTTGGCTGTTCTCAACACGCCAGATATGCAGGCGCGATTGTCCGAGCCTGCCTTGGGCTTGTTTCCTTTGACCTTGGGGCCAGACAAGTTTGCGGAATTCATCCAAAAAGAAATGCGCGTGTGGGCGCCCGTGATCAAAGCCGGCAACATTCGCGTTGACTGAACTTTCCAGGAGTTGATATGTCTGACATTGTGATCGTCACCGGTGCCAGCCGTGGCATTGGTGCAGCCACGGCCCGATTGCTGGGCGCTAAAGGGACTTGCGTCGTGGTCAATTACAGCCAATCACAGGCTGCTGCCATGGCGGTGGTGGCCGATGTTGAGCGTTTGGGCGGAAAAGCCATTGCGGTCAAAGGTGATGTGGGAACCGAAGCCGATGTGATTCATTTGTTTGAAGAAACACGGCGTGTCTTTGGTACGCCGACTGGCCTCGTCAACAATGCCGGAATCGTGGGACCGCGCAAGCGGCGCATCGAAGACATGAACGTGGCCACCATGACCGAGGTGATGCGCATCAATGTGATTGGCGCCTTGTTGTGCGCGCGTGAAGCGGCCAAATGCATGTCCACCCGCCATGGGGGTGCCGGTGGCGTGATCGTCAATGTGTCTTCCATAGGGGCCCTCACTGGGTCGCCTTTCACCTTCATGGACTACGCCGCCTCCAAGGGTGCCATGGATACTTTCAATCAGGGCTTGGCCACCGAATTGGCTGCTTATGGGGTGCGGGTCAATGGCGTGCGACCTGGCTTGATCGATACCGATATCCACGCTTCGGCGGGGATGGACGACCGGGTGAACAAGGTCGGTGCCAAGATGCCGGTCGGGCGGGCGGGCAGTGCGCTCGAAGTGGCCGAGGTGATAGCTTTTTTGCTCTCGCCGGCGTCCTCTTATGTGACCGGCAGCATGGTCAACGTATCAGGTGGTGTGCGCTGAGAGCTTGGCGCATCCCTGGTTGTTTTAATACTTGGACGTGTAAATTTTGTAACCGCGCTTCATTTGCTGGCGGCAACCAGCAAATTGAATGCTGCGAAACATGCTGCCCACTTTGGTGGCTTCCCAAGCGCCGGTATCGCTGCGCAGGGTTTGGGCGTCGCCACTTTGAGATTGTCCGGAATAAGCCACCAGTTTGAGCAAGCGGACTTTTTCGTCTTTGCAATCGATTTCGATGAGCATCATCATCGATTGGGCGCCGTACACGTTGGGAGAGGGATAGTTTTGCTGCACCCAGACGCGGCGAAAGCCATTGACGGTTTCAACGTTCTCCGCGTCCACAAAAAAACCGACCCCATCCTGCAAGCCCATGAAGGTCCATGCCGCTTTTGCAGGCGCAGCCAACAAAAGTGCGCAAAGCAGCCATGAATGGGTGAAAAAGCGTTGGCGCATGCGGTTCAATGGCTCAGGGGTGCTGAACCAACTCAATTTTGTAACCATCCGGATCGACCACGAAGGCAATCACCCGCGTACCGCCGGCGACGGGTCCAGGCTCGCGGGTGATCTGACCACCTTGAGCGCGGATGCGCTCGCAGGTGGCGTAGACATCGCTGACCCCCAAGGCGAGGTGGCCAAAGGCGGTGCCGACCTCATATTGGTGCACGCCATGGTTATAGGTGAGCTCAATTTCCGCGTGTTCAGGGTTGTGGCCATAGCCGACAAAAGCCAATGAATACTTTTGTTCGGGCCGCTCAGTGGTGCGCAGCAGGGTCATGCCAAGCACCCGGGTGTAAAAGTCGATGGCGCGTTGCAGGTCGGTGACGCGCAGCATGGTGTGTAACAGTCTCATTGGGGTGTGCTTTCCGGCAGGTCAAAAATCAAACAGGTGCAAGTCGCGTGGGCATAGAGGCTTCCGTCGGGGCCCAACAACTGGCCTTGCGCGGTGGCCAATTGTCGACCACAGTGCACCACCTCTGCCACGGCCTGAACCCGCTCAACTTTTAAAGGTATCGACCTGACCAGCTGAAGGTTGAGCTGGCTGGTCGTGTAAGCACGACCGGCGGGCAGCATGGTGTGCACCGCACAGCCCAGGGCCGAGTCCAAAATGGTGGCGTACCAGCCGCCATGGACCGTTCCCATGGGGTTCAAATGGGTGCTTTGGGGGCGTCCCTGAAAGGTCACCTGCCCCAGACCGACACGGACGATGCAAAAATCCATGTGGATTCCCATGGATGCGGGGGGAGTGCGGCCCTCCAGAAGGCCCGTGATGGCATCCAAGCCCGTTTGGCCACGATCAAGGCCACCCCTTTGAAGCGCTGCGGCTTGTTGGAGGTGTTTGGATTTTTCTTCCAGTTTCAGCCAATCTTCCAACACCGCCTGGGCGGCGAGGGCGTCTAGCTTGTTTCGGTTCAGGTGTGTGTTCATGGGTTTGGGTCATCGTCCTTGAAACAGAGGGCGCCGCCGTTCTTGCATGGCCAAACGGCCTTCCGCAAAATCGGCGCTGCGCTGGCTCATGGCCTCTCGCGCTTGTAATACGGCTGGATCCGCCGCGTCGAAGGCCACATCGATCAAAGATTGTTTGGTGGCCTGCACTGCCAGGGGGGCCAAACCCAGCACTTGTTGGACCAATTGATGCAAATGCGCATCAAAGCTGGATTCGTCGACCAGTGCCTGGAACAGGCCGCAAGCTTGGAGCTGTTCATACGGTAAGGCCAGGCCCAGCAAGAAAGCCCGTTGGCTCAGGTTGAGCCCCATTTTTTGAACATAGCGCTGCAGGCCACTGGGATAGTAGTGCAGGCCAATGGCGCAGGCGGGCATTCGCCACTCCATGCCTTGTTGCGCCAGCACCAGGTCACAGGCCAGGACTACATCGGTGGCGCCGCCGTAAACGCTGCCATTGAGCGCACAAATGGTGATGGGCCGCAGGCGGGCCAGGGCATCTGGCACGGTTTGAAAAAAGTTGGGCGCCGATGCATCGGCATCCAATCCGGCCACGTGGTAGCCCGCACTGAACACGGGGCGCGGCATGTCTTGGGTGTGGGCGCGCAAAACCACCACGCGGACCTCGGGGTTGTGGTTGATGGCGGCAAAGTGATCCAGCAAGCACTGCAAGTCTTGGTTGTTCAAACTGTTGCGCAATGCGGGTCGCTGCAAGGTGATGGTGGCCACGCCGGCCTCGACCTGCAAGCTGGGGACGTCATTCAAGGGGGTGGTGTTCATGGCAGATCTTCCCAGGCCTGGCGAAATCGCAGGGCTTGTTGGTGCACTGCTGCCATGGCCATGCCGGGCTTGAACAGTGCTGAGCCAATGCCAAACCCACTCGCACCCGCGCTGCGATAGGC
Source organism: Comamonadaceae bacterium (assembly GCA_947448885.1). Classification (GTDB taxonomy): domain Bacteria; phylum Pseudomonadota; class Gammaproteobacteria; order Burkholderiales; family Burkholderiaceae_C; genus Limnohabitans. The sequence continues at coordinate 45 of CANFPJ010000011.1, read as the reverse complement.
GGCCATGTTGTCCGGGTTGATGCCCCCCACAGGAAACAAAGGGGT
>CANFPJ010000010.1 GCA_947448885.1 Comamonadaceae bacterium | reverse complement strand
GTCCATGTTGGTGATGTAGCGCAGCAACTCGGACACCGCAAACATCCCGACCATCATGGGGATCAACTCCACGCCGCTCATCAGCTCTTTCATGCCAAAGGTAAAGCGCGGCATGCCAGCGGGGTTCTCCAAGCCAATGCAAGCGATCAACAAGCCCAGCAACAAGGTGATGCAGGCTTTGAGCACACTGGCGTTGCCGATGAACACCGCACCCGCCAGGCCCAAAACCACCAGCCAAAAATACTCAAAAGAAGAGAATTTCAGCGCAATTTCGGCCAAGGCAGGGGAAAACAAAATCATCACCAGGGTGCCAAACAAACCGCCAATGGCAGAGAAAACCAGGCCTGCCCCCAGGGCTGTTTCCGCCTGGCCTTTGAGCGTCATTTGGTAGGCCTCATCGGTATAGGCCGCTGACGCTGGCGTACCGGGGATGCGCAACAGGGCGCCGGGGATGTCGCCCGAAAAAATCGCCATCGCTGTGGCCGTGACGATGGCGGCAATGGCTGGCACCGGCGGCATGAAAAAGGTGATGGGCACCAACAAAGCCGTGGCCATGGTCGCACTCAAGCCCGGGATGCAACCCACGAACAGCCCAAACATGGCCGAGCACAGGATGACCAACAACACATACGGGTCGAAAACCAGCCAAAAGGCTTGGAGCAACACAGCGGAGGTCATGGCGGCTGGGTGGCGGCTGAGTGACTCACCACTGGATGGGCACCAGGACGCCCCAGGGCAATGGGACTCGCAGGGCTTTGTAAAAAATGGTGTGCACGACCAAGGTCACGATGAGGGACATCGGCAGCACCCAGCTCCACCGAACCCGCAAGGCGATGAACATGGTGGACAAAACCACCGTGCTGCAAATCAAAAAACCCAAGAAGTCCGAGGCGGCAATGTAAAAAACCAAGCAGCCCACGGTGATGCAAAAGTTGCGCAGGTGAAACCTGGATTTCATCCACTCGCCCCACACCAACCAAGGGATGTGCCGCTGTGTTCGCAAGCCTTTGACCATCAGCAGCACCGCACACACCGCCAGCAAGGCCGCCAACAAACCGGGGAAGGCACCGGGCCCGATGTTTTGCCCAGGGATGTCGGGGTAGTCTTTGACGGTCAACAAGATCAGCAGGGACAGGGCCAACAGCACCCCGCCACTGACCACATCGTTGAACTTCATGCCGGTTTACTTGGCCAAGCCCAAAGACTTCATGACCGTGCCCATGTCTGCGTCGCCTTTGGCCATGAATTGCTCGAAGCCTTTGGCATCGGCATACACCACCCCAAAACCGCGTTGCTGCATGAAGCCTTGGTAGTCGGGGCTGTCATATATCTTTTTCAGCACCGCACCCAGCTTGCCCTGGACATCGGCGGGCAAGCCCTTGGGGCCGGCAATGCCGCGCCAAGCACCGATGGCCCAATTGCTGCCGGTGGCGGTTTTGAGGGTGGGGACATTCGGGTACAGGCCAGAGGCTTGGTTGGCCATGATGGTCAAGGGCCTGGCTTTGCCCGCGTCGATCAATGCGCGAGATTCAGGCAAAGAGCAAGTGACAAATTCGATACCGCCCGCCGCCAAGTCGTTCATGGCGGGTGCGGCACCGTTGGACGGCACCCAAGGGGCGGCACTGATTTCCATCTTTTGGTCTTTCAGCATGCCCGCCAAAGCCAAATGCCAAATGCCGCCTTGACCGGTGCCCGAGGCCTTGAATTTGCCCGGGTTGGCCTTGATGGCCGCCAGCAAATCGTTGACGGTTTTGTAGGGTGAGTCGGCCCGCACCGTGACCGCTGCGGGGTCGATGTTCATCAAAGCAAGGGGCGTGTAGTTGGTCGGTTTGAGATCGGTCAAACCCGCCCAGTGCATCATGGAGATTTCCACCGTGATCATGCCCAGGGTGTAACCGTCGGCGGGGGCCGTGGCAATGGCCGAGTGGCCCACCACCCCGTTGCCCCCGGTGCGGTTGACCACGTTGACCGGCTGTCCCAATTCTTTTTCCATCAGTGCAGCGACGATGCGTGCGGTGGCATCGGTGCCGCCCCCGGCGCCCCAAGGAACCACCATGGTGATGGGTCGCGATGGGTAGTTTTGGGCAACCGACACAGTGGCACATCCCAGCCCCAAACACAGGGCAACCAGTGAACGAGAAAAGTTACGGCGCATCATGATGGCATCACTCCTGAAATTGGTAAGTGTTCATCATGTCAGCCCAGAGCCATTGAGACACTGGGGCTTACCCTTGACCCGGGCCATGCGCCACATGGTGTTAACAAAGTGGGGTCTGACAGGCTGATTTTTTGCGCCCGCTTGTAACTATGCGACCCCAATCAACGAATAACTGGGTGTAGTCAAGCTGGGCAATGACGCCTGGCTTCCAACCCAGGAGACCTTTTATGCCCAACAAACATCCCACTTTCTCGCGCTCCACCCGGGCCCATTGGCGCCTGTGGGCAACTTCAGTGCTCGCTTTGGTGGCTTTGCCGGGCCATGCCGCCTGGTCGGTCAATTCGGAGACAGCGGCCTTTCACTTTGTGACCACCAAAAACGTCAATGTGAGCGAGGTGCAAAGTTTCAAAAAGGTCAAAGGCCAACTCAGTGACGCGGGCAATTTGGCGTTCCATGTGGACCTCAAAAGCCTGTCGACGCAAATTGAAATCCGCGACCAGCGCATGCTGGACTTGTTGTTCGAAGTGGCCAAGTTTCCAGCGGAAGCGGTGTTCACCGCGCAGGTGGACCCCAGTGTCATGAAGCAAGCGCTGGCGCAAAAAAGCCTGGCCACCGAGGTCAAAGGCAGCTTGAGTTTGCATGGCAAAACCCAGCCCGTCTCGGCCAAACTTCAGTTGCTGTCGCTCGATGGCAAAAGTTTGATCGCCACCACCCGCGAGCCGATTTTGGTCAAGGCCAACGACTTTGCGCTGGAGGGCGGCATCGAAAAATTGCGCGAACTCATGGGCTTGCCATCCATCGGCGCCGTGGTGCCGGTGAATTTTTGGATAGAGCTCAAGGCCAAGTAAAAAATGCCATCAACCTGGGTGATGGGGGCAGGGCCAATGTGTCTTGTCACGGGCCAACCCTGATGGCGGTGGGTGGCCCCTCCGTGTTGGCAGCCCAGTGACTTGGTTTGACGTGAGTTGGCTTGTCAAAGCATTCATCGACCGGTGTTCAGTTGGGTTGCTATTTCGCCTTTTGCACCAGTTGAATTGCCAGTTGGTTGTGCCTTTCAATCAGTGGCCCCATGTCCACCGTGGCCAGCTGCCCTTCGCGCACCACCACACGGCCGTTGACGATGGTGCAGTCGGCGTTGTCGCTGGCGCACAGCAACAGAGCGCCCACCGGGTCGTGCACGGCGGCACCGGCCATGCTCAAGGTGTCGGTGCGAAAGATCGCGATGTCGGCGCAAAAGCCAGGGGCGATTTGGCCAATTTCATGGCCGCGACCCAGCACCTGTGCGCCCCCTCGGGTAGCCAGGCGCAGCGCGTCGCGCGGGGTCATTTCGGCGGGTCCCAAGTCGCAGCCAAACACCGTGCGGCCCTCTTCTTGGCGCGGGGCGTCCAGCGCGCGGCCCACGCGGGCCAGCAGCATGGCTTGGCGCGCTTCGTTGAGCAAATGGCCGGCATCGTTGCTGGCGCTGCCGTCCACGCCCAGACCCACGGGCACACCGGCGTTGAGCATGTGGCGCAGGGGCAAGATGCCGCTGGCCAAGCGCATATTGCTGCACGGGCAGTGGGCAATGCCGGTGCGGGTTTTGGCAAACAAATAGGTGCCGGCTTCGTCCAGCTTGACGCAGTGGGCGTGCCAAACGTCTTCGCCCACCCAGCCCAGGTCTTGTGCGTACTGGGCGGGCGTGCAGTTGAACTTTTCCCGGGTGTAGGCCACATCGTGGTCGTTCTCGGCCAAGTGGGTGTGCAGGCGCACGCCGTGGGCGCGGGCCAACTCGGCCGAATGGCGCATCAGGTCTTGGCTCACGCTGAACGGTGAGCAAGGGGCCACCGCCACATGGGTCATGGCGCCAAAGCCGGCGTCATGGTGCGTCTCGATCAAGCGCTGGGTTTCTTTCAGGATGAATGCCTCTTTCTCCACCACGCTGTCGGGCGGCAGGCCGCCTTGGCTTTCGCCCACGCTCATGCTGCCACGCGTGGCGGTGAAGCGCATGCCGATGGTGTGCGCGGCTTCGATGCTGTCGTCCAAGCGAACCCCATTCGGGTAAATGTAGAGGTGGTCGCTGCTGGTGGTGCAGCCGCTGAGCAGCAATTCGGCCATGGCCACTTGGGTGGAAACGCGCACCATCTCGGGGGTGAGGCCGGCCCACAGCGGGTAAAGCCCTTGCAGCCACCCAAACAGCTCGGCGTTTTGCACTTGGGGCACGGCCCGGGTCAGGCTTTGCACCATGTGGTGGTGGGTGTTGACCAAGCCGGGCACCACGACATGGCGGCGCGCGTCGATGACTTCGTCGGCGCTGCTCAGCCATTCGGCGGGCACTTCGGCTGCATTCACAACGGCTTGAATGCGCCCATCGCGCACCCAAATGGAAGCGTTGTGCCATTCGGTACCCGCGTCGTCCTGGGTGGCAATGCATCGGGCTTGGTGGATGAGCAGGCTGGACATCTTGGGGCAAGTGGTCAATGGGAAAAGCAAAGTGTCGCATGGCACAGGCCTTCAGGGGGTGCGGATGGCCCAGGCGGTATATTCACCCACCACCCATGCCTGGATACCTGCCCAGTCCCTTGATGTCGTCTGCCCATGCACTGCCCGAGCCCTTGCTGAAATTGGAGGGCCTCACCAAGCGTTACCCGTCGGTGATCGCCAACGATGCGGTGTCGCTGCGCGTCATGCCGGGTGAAATCCATGCGGTGTTGGGTGAAAACGGCGCTGGCAAGTCCACCCTGATGAAGATGATTTATGGCGCCACCCAGCCGGATGCGGGGCGCATGGTGTTCCAAGGCCAGGTGGTGCGCATCCCCAACCCGCAAGTGGCGCGCCAGTTGGGCATTGCCATGGTGTTTCAACACTTCAGTTTGTTTGACAGCTTGAGCGTGGCGCAAAACGTTTGGTTGGGTTTGGACGCGCATTGGACTTTGCCTGCAGTGCACGCCCGAATCGTGGAGAAGGCTGCCCAATACGGTTTGGACATCGAGCCCGAGCGGCCGGTGCACACCTTGAGCGTGGGCGAGATGCAAAGGGTGGAGATCATCCGCGCCTTGCTCACCGAGCCACGCTTGTTGATATTGGACGAGCCCACCTCGGTGCTCACCCCACAAGCGGTGGACAAATTGTTTGTGGTGTTGCGCCAGTTGGCTGCAGAGGGTTGCAGCATTTTGTACATCAGCCACAAGCTGCATGAAATCCGCGCCCTGTGCACCCGTTGCACGGTGTTGCGCGCTGGCCGCGTCACCGGCGAGTGCGATCCGCGCCTGGAGAGCAATGCCTCGCTGAGCCAGCGCATGATCGGCGCCGAGCCACCCACCTTGACGCGCCAGCGCCAAACCCCTGGCGCAGTGGTGATGCAGGTGGTGGACCTGCAGTTGCCCCGCAGCGAACCGTTCGGGGTGGACATCCATGGGGTGAATATCAGCTTGCGCGCTGGAGAAGTGTTGGGCATTGCTGGCGTATCGGGCAATGGGCAGCGCGAGTTGTTGGCTGCTTTGTCGGGCGAGGACTGCCGCGCCCAGGCCAACACCACCTGGCTCGATGGCCAAGCCGTGGGTGATTGGCCGCCTGCAACGCGGCGCGCTTTGGGCTTGCACTTTGTGCCCGATGAACGATTGGGGCGCGGTGCGGTGCCGGGCATGGACTTGGCCCACAACTTGTTGCTCACCCGGCAAGAGGCCGTCGGGCGCTGGGGTTGGATTCATTTGCGGGCTTTGCGTACCCAGGCGCAAGCGGTGATCGATCGTTACCGCGTCAAGGCCAGCGGGCCACAAGCCCTGGCCCAGTCTTTGTCGGGTGGCAATTTGCAAAAGTTCATTGTGGGGCGTGAGATCGATGCACAGCCTCGGGTGCTGTTGTTATCGCAGCCCACTTGGGGAGTCGACGTGGGCGCGGCGGCGCACATCCGCGCGGCCATCTTGACCTTGCGCGAGGCCGGTTGTGCGGTGCTGGTGGTCAGTGATGAGCTCGACGAATTGTTTGAACTGTGCGATGGCTTGCAGGTGATGGCACAGGGTCGCTTGTCGCCCCGCGTGGCGCGTGACCAGGCCGATGTCGCGTTGATCGGCAGTTGGATGAGCGGGCTGTGGCCGCAAGACAGCCCCAAGGCGGCAGCGGTGACCACATGATTCGACTGGAACCGCGGGCATTGCCTTCCGCCGCATGGACTTGGGTCGCACCGTTTTTGGCCCTGGCCATGACGGTGCTGTTGGGGGTGATGCTGTTCGCTGCATTGGGCAAAGACCCCGTGGCCGCCTTGCGGGTGTTTTTTTGGGAGCCGATCAAAAGCCCCTACGCCCTGGGCGAACTGGTGGTCAAGGCCACGCCCTTGCTCATCATGGCGCTCGGTTTGGCGCTGTGCTTTCGGGCCCAAGTGTGGAACATCGGTGCCGAAGGTCAATATGTGATGGGGGCGATTGCCGCCTCGGGGGTGGCCTTGCAATTGGCTGGCGTGGCCGGCGCTTGGGTCTGGGTGATGGTGGCTGGCGTGCTTGGCGGCATGCTGTGGGCAGCTGTTGTGGCCTGGCTGCGCGATCGCTTCCATGCCAACGAAATTTTGGTCAGCCTGATGTTGGTGTATGTGGCGGTACAGGTCTTGGGCTACTTGGTGTTTGGCCCCTGGAAAGACCCCGCAGGCTATAACTTTCCGCAAACCCAAACCTTTGATGCGGCCACGCGCATCCCGCGCCTCATCGCAGGGTCGCGCATGCACTGGGGCATGGTGCTGGCCTTGGTCGGCGTGCTGGCCTTGTGGGTGTTTTTGTTTCGCACCCGCGCAGGCTGGGCGCAGCAAGTCGGTGGCTTGGCGCCCATGGCGGCGCGTTATGCCGGGTTTTCTTCACGCCAAGCGCTGTGGGTGGCTTTGTTGGTCTCGGGGGGTGCGGCGGGTTTGGCCGGTGGCTTGGAGGTGGCAGGTCCCGTGGGCCAACTCACCCCCTATGTGCCGGTGGGATACGGCTTTGCCGCCATCATCGTGGCCTTTGTGGGCCGCTTGCACCCGGTGGGCATGGTGTTTTCGGCGCTGTTGATGAGCATGTTCTACATCGGTGGCGAGTTGGCCCAATCGCGCTTGGGTTTGCCCAAGTCGCTCACGGGGGTGTTCCAGGGTCTGCTGTTGTTTTGTTTGCTCACTGGCGATGTGCTGATTCACCAGCGCGTGCGCTGGGTGCCAGCAGCCAGGGGGGCGGTCTGATGGAGACCTACGCACTGCTCTTGGCGGCCACCCTGCAAGCGGGCACGGTGCTGGGCTTGGCGGCCTTGGGTCTGCTCATCAACGAAAAAGCCGGTGTCGTCAACCTCGGTGCCGAGGGCATGATGTTGTGCGCCGCGATCGCCGGTTTTGCCACCGTGGTGCACACCGGCAGCGATGTGCTGGGCTTTGCGGCGGGGATGTTGGCCGGCGCACTGATGGCGGCTGGCTTTGGCGCCTTGGTGGTGGGCCTCAACACCAACCCCTATGCCACCGGTTTGGCGCTGAGTTTGCTGGGCAGCGGTTTGTCGGCCTTTGTCGGGGTGTCCTATGTTCAGGCCAAATTGCCTGAGCGCAGCAGCCATGCCGTGCCTTGGTTGAGCGATCTGCCTTGGTTGGGCGAAGCCTTGTTCAAACACCACCCCATGGTGTACGCGGTCATCGGCTTGACCTTGTTTTTGACCTGGTGGTTTGAGCATTCACGCCCTGGTTTGGTGCTGCGTGCGGTGGGTGAGTCGCCCCAATCGGCCCATGCGCTGGGTCACCCAGTGCGGCGCATCCGCATGGCAGCGGTCATCGCTGGCGGCGCATTGTGTGGTTTGGCGGGGGCTTACTTGTCGGTCATCTACACCCCGTTGTGGGTCGAGGGGATGGTGGCGGGCAAAGGTTGGATCGCTTTGGCCCTGACCACCTTTGCCACCTGGCGCGCTGCGCGTGTTTTGTGGGGCGCGTATCTGTTTGGCGGGGTGACCATGCTGCAGTTTCACCTGCAAGCCAGCGGCTGGGAAATCCCCAGCCAGTTCTTGAGCATGTGGCCTTACTTGGCCACCATTTTGGTGCTCGCATTGATTTCAAAAAATCCTGCCTGGATCAAGGCCAATATGCCCGCCTCCCTGGGCAAACCCTTCACGCCGGGCTCATAATGGCGCCTGGTTTTTTTCGTTCATCAAAGGAAATTTCATGACGCATGTGAGCAAACGTTCTTGGTTGAAAACCCTGACCTTGGGCACCGTGGCTGCGGCCGTGTTGGTGGCGTGTGGCAAAAAAGAAGAGCCCAAAGTGGTGGAGGCGCCCAAGCCCGAACCGCTGAAAATTGCCTTCGCCTATGTCGGCCCGGTGGGCGATGGTGGCTGGACGTTTGCACACGACAACGCACGCAAGGCCATCGAGGCCGAGTTTGGCGACAAAATCAAAACCACGTTTGTGGAGAGCGTGCCCGAGTCGGCCGACGCCGAGCGCGTCATCCGCGACATGGCCAGCCAAGGCAACAAGCTGATTTTTGGCACCACCTTTGGTTACATGGAGCCCATGCTCAAAGTGGCGGCTGATCACAAAGATGTGAAGTTCGAGCACGCCACCGGCTACAAGCAAGCCGAGAACATGCGCACCTACGACAGCCGCACCTATGAGGGCGCTTACATGGCCGGCGTGATCGCGGGCAAGATGACCAAATCCAACACCTTGGGCGTGGTCGCTTCCATCCCCATCCCGGAGGTGGTGCGCAACATCAACTCTTTCACCCTGGGGGCGCAATCGGTCAACCCCAAAATCAAAACCAAGGTGGTGTGGGTCAACGAGTGGTTCAACCCGCCCAAAGAGACCGAGGCCGCCACGTCCTTGATCAATGGCGGGGCCGATGTGCTGTTCCAAAACACCGACTCACCTGCTGTGCTGAAAACCGCCGAAGAAAAAGGCAAGCGCGCCTTTGGCTGGGATTCGGACATGACCGCTTACGGCCCCAAAGCCCATTTGGCATCGGCCATCATCAATTGGACACCGTACTACAGCAAAGCCACCCGTGAGGCCTTGGAAGGCAAGTGGACCGGTGGTGCTGGTGTGTGGTGGGGCGTGAAAGATGGCGCGATCGACATCGTCTCGATTGCCGAAGACGTGCCAGCCGACATCAAGACCAAAGTGGCGGAGATCAAAGCGGGTTTGAAAGACGGCAGCTTTGTGATCTGGAAAGGCCCGATTGTCGACAACACCGGCAAAGAAGCCTTGAAAAAAGGCGATGTGGCCGACGACAAGTTCCTCGGTGGCCTGAACTTCTACGTCAAAGGCGTGGAAGGCAAGGTGCCGGGCGCGGACAAGAAGTAAGCGCTTTTCTGCGCTGCATCTGCCCCAAAAAACCGCCGTCAAGGCGGTTTTTTGATGGGGTCGCGACACGCCTACGGCAAAATCACGACCACCTTTGACCTGCCCAGCGTTTGTATTGGAGGCGCTCTATGAATTTTTCCGCCATCGACCCAGCCCGCTTGCCAGAACTGTTGTGCGCCATGCCCAAGGCCGAGTTGCATTTGCACATCGAGGGCAGCCTGGAGCCCGAGCTGATGTTTGAGCTGGCCCGGCGCAACCAGGTGCGATTGGCGCATGCGGATGTGGCGGCGGTGCGCGAGGCTTATGCGTTCACCCACTTGCAAAGCTTTCTGGATATTTATTACGCTGGGGCCAGCGTGCTGCAGCAACCGCAAGATTTTTATGACTTGGCGTGGGCTTACTTTGAGCGCGCTGCCGCCGACCATGTGGTGCATGCCGAGATCTTTTTTGATCCGCAAACCCATACCCAGCGCCGCGTGTCCATGCGCACCGTGGTCAGTGGTTTGCACCGCGCTTGTGAAGACGCGCGCACAAAGTGGGGCATGGATGCGCAATTGATCATGTGTTTCTTGCGCCATTTGAGCGAAGACGAGGCTTTCGACACCTTGGAACAAGCCATGCCGTTTCGCGACCAAATCCTGGGTGTGGGATTGGATTCCAGCGAAGTGGGGCATCCACCAGAAAAATTTGTGCGCGTTTTTGCGCGCGCACGTCAGTTGGGTTTTCACTGCGTGGCCCATGCGGGCGAGGAGGGGCCACCAGCGTACATCTGGTCGGCCTTGGATGGCTTGCATGCCGAGCGCATTGACCACGGGGTACAAGCCACGAAAGACGCCGCTTTGATGCAGCGACTGGCGCTGGAACACACGCCCTTGACGGTGTGCCCGCTGTCCAACATCAAGCTGTGCGTGTTTCCCGATCTGGCTGCGCACAATTTACCGGCTTTGTTGGACGCGGGCTTGTGCGCCTCATTGCATTCCGATGACCCGGCCTACTTTGGCGGTTACATCAATGAGAACTTTTTGCAAACCTTTGCCGCCTTGCCCTTGAATGCTGGGCATGCCTACCAACTCGCGCGCAACAGCTTTGAGGCCAGCTTTGTGCCACCGGCCCAAAAGCAAGCATGGGTGGCACAGCTGGATGCCTGTTTTGTGGCCTTCGGTGCGTGACGCGCAGCAAGGGTGTCGCCTGCGTGCGTGATCCGCACCGCGCATACTGGCTTTCCACATTGACAAGGTGATGGGCTGAATGCACATTTGCGGCATGTTTTTTGGAGACATTGGATGTTGAAACGTTTGACCCGCCGCAGCCTGGCATTGGTTTTGTCATTGGCCTGTGTGGGCGTGATGGCCCAAAGCGATTACCCCAATAAACCCATTCGCATGGTGGTGGCCTGGCCCCCCGCCAGTGGCATTGACATCGTGATGCGCCACATCTCTGAGGCTTTGCGCGTGGAGTTGGGTCAGCCGGTGATCATTGAAAACCGCGCCGGCGCCGCTGGGGCCTTGGGCTCGGTGATGGTGGCCAATGCCGCGCCCGATGGCTACACCTTGTTGTTCAACTCGGCGGCGATGAACATGCTCGCCGCCATGGGCACGCCCACCCAGTACAGCATGCCCGACTCGTTCACCCCGGTGGTGAATGTGTTTTCGTCACCCATGGTGTTGGTGGCCCACCCATCGCTCGACATCAAGTCACCCCAAGACCTGGTGGCCTTGGCCAAGGCCAAAAAAGGCGATATGTTTTATGCCACCTCGGGCCATGGTGCACCCTCGCACTTTGTGGCCGAATTGTTTCGCGCCCGCACCGGCATCGAGGCCACAGCGGTACCGATGAAGGGCTCCCCGCAAGCCATGCTCGAACAAATTTCAGGCCGGGTGGCGTTTCACTTTGCGGTGGCCTCGACCGCTTTGGCCCCGGCCAAAGACGGCAAGGTCAAGGCGGTGGCCGTGACCAGCAAATCGCGATTGGCGGTGGCGCCGGAGATCCCCACCATGGAGGAGTTGGGTTTTAGAAATTTCAATGCCAGCTACTGGAATGGCGTGTTCGGCCCCAAAGGCCTGCCGGCACCAATTGCCGAGCGCTTGGCCCATGCCTTCAACAAAGTGATGGCCCGTCCCGATATCCAAGACAAGCTCATGCCCACCGCCAACGAGATCGACACCAGCAGCAGCCCTGGTCGTTTTGCCAGCATGATCCGTGATGACTTGGCGGTGTGGAGCGAAGTCGTGCGCTACGCCAAGATCAAACCCGAGTGATCGGGCCAGGGGTCGGCAGGCCGGTGCTCAAGCCCGGGCTTGCCAGCCCCCATCGATGGGAATGGGCGTGCCGGTGATGTCACCCGCATCCTCGCTGCACAAAAAGGCCGCCAAAGCCCCCACCTTGCTGGGCTGAACAAAGCGCTTGGAGGGTTGGCGGGCTTTCAAAAAGTCTGCGGTCAAGGCCTCTTCGCTGACACCCGCGTCTCGCGCCCTTTGGGTGATGAGTTGTTTCAAGTGCGGCGTGTGCACGGCAGCCGGGCACAGCGCATTGCAGGTGATGTGGTACTCGGCGCATTCCAAGGCCACCACCTTGGTCAGCCCCACCAAGCCGTGCTTGGTGGCCACATAGTCGCTGCGGTTGGCCGTGCCTTCCACGCCATAGATGGACGCCAAGTTGATGATGCGGCCCCAATTGCGCGCTTTCATGCCGGGCACCAAACGGTGCATGAAGTGGTAGGGTGCACTCAAATTGACCGCCAGCGCATACGCCCATTTGTCGGGAGATAGGTTTTCAATGGTCGCATCGTGGCGCGTCACTGCGTTGTTGACCAAGATGTCGACATGGCCATACAGCCGCTCGGCCTCAAGCACCATGGCGTCGATGTCTTCGGGTTTGGAGATGTCTGCGCCGTGGTAGTGGGCTTGGGCACCGGTGTCGCGCAACACCTGCAACTGGTTTTGGATCAAGGCATCGTCGCCAAAGCCATTGATCAAGACGCTGCAACCTTGGCGCGCCAGGGCCGCAGCGATTTCAAAACCAATGCCCCCCAACGAGCCGGTGATCAGGGCAGATTTACCTTGGAGCATGGGTGTCTTTCTGTGGGTGTGTGTTCATTGACCGTGGCGCAAGCGGGTGCCCAAAATTTGCCCGGTGGTGAAGCGGCCCCCCACACCGGCCAAATACAACAAGGTTTGTGCCGCTTGCTCGGGCAGGTTGGCCGAGCCCAGCACATCGAGCGCCATTTTTTCGTCCCACAGGTGGGGGTTGGCGTCGCGCGCGAGTGGGGTGTCGGTCATGCCGGGGTTCAAGCCATTGACGGTGATGCCGTATTGGCCCAGGCTCAGCGCCAGGCTTTTGGTCAGGGCAATCATGCCGCCTTTGGACGCCGCATAGTGTGCATAGGTTTGGCTGCCATACAAGCCGCGGTCGGAGGTGAGCAACACCATGGTGCCGCTCTTTTGGGGCACCATGGCTTTGGCCACTTCGCGGGTGATGAAAAAACTGCCATCCAAATTGACGCGCAAGGTCTCGCGCCATTGGTCGTCGCTCATCTCGAGCAGGGGGCAAGCCAGGCAAATGCCGGCGGCATGGATCAGCACATCGATGCGGTCATGTTGCGCCACAGTGAGATCGACCAAGGCTTTGCATTGGTTGGCGTCGCCCACGTCAAAAGCCATGCTGTGCACCGATGGCGTTTGGCTGCGCAGCGAAGCGCTGAGCGTTTGCAAAGCGGCCTCGTTTCGATCGGCCAACACCAAGCGTGCGCCCTCTCGGGCAAACAATTCGGCGCAGGCTTTGCCGATGCCTGATGCAGCGCCGGTAATGAGGATGGACTGGTTGCGGATGGTCATGTTGGTTCTCCAGATTGACACCCAAATGAGATTAACATAAGATGAAAAAATCCCACGATGCGAGATAATCAAAATGGAAAAAACAGCCCCCAGGGACTTCAAGGTTTACAAAGAAGCGGACTATCCGCAGGACAAAAAAGCAAGCCCTTATCCCGATTGGCCCCCCCAAGCTTTTCACGTCAGCCACCTCGGTGAAGGCTCTTTCAAAACCGATGGATTCCGGCCCTGGGCTTTGTCCCGCGACATGGGCATGATCGAGGCCACGGGCGGCATGGTGGACGTGCATGTCAACCGCCGCGCCAAACCCTACGACCCCGCAGAAATCGCGCACCGCCACTTTCACAATGTTCACTACCAAATGGTGTACGTGCTCAAGGGTTGGGTGCGCAGTGAATTCGAAGGCCATGGCGAGCACCTGATGAAAGAGGGCAGCTGCTGGTTGCAGCCGCCGCGCATCAAGCACACGGTGCTCGGCTTTTCCGATGACCTGGAAATTTTGGAAGTCATCATCCCCGCCAATTACGACACGATCAACCTCAACGAGCCGCCCAAGGGCACGCCCGATCCAGCAGGAGGAGCCCCCCATGCGCGATAAGCTCGATGCCATGCGCGGCAAACGCGCGTTGATCACCGGCGCCAGCGCCGGCATTGGCCGCGCCAGCGCCATCTCTTTGGCTGAATGCGGCGTGCATTTGGTCCTGACCGGTCGCAAAGTGGCCGAACTCGAAGCCGTGGCCCAAGAATGCCGCGCCAAAGGTGTTCAAGTGGTGGCCCTGGCCGGTGACTTGAATGACAAACCCTTTGTGCGCCAGTTGGCGCAAACCGCGCACGACGCCGATGTGTTTGTGAACAACGCAGGCATCTTGAACTACGCGCCCATTTTGGACATGCCGGTTGAAGAATGCGAGCAGATGTTCGCCACCAACGTGATCGCTTGTTACGACATTTCGCGCGAAGTGGCCCAGCACATGGTGGCGCGCGGTGGTGGCCACATGATCTTCATCACCTCGGGCTCGGCGCGCAATGTGGGCATGCATGCGGTGGTGTATGCCGCCACCAAGCACGCGGTATCGGCTTTTGCCAAAGGCTTTCGCTTGGAGCTCAAAAGCGCCAATGTGCGGGTCACCGAACTGGCCCCGGGCATGGTCGATACCGACATGCGCAAAGGCATCACCCACCCCGATGTGCTCAAAGCTTTGGCGGCGCGGCCCTACCAACCCATTTCGGCGCAAGACGTGGCCGATGGGGTGGTCTATGCGGTCTCATGCCAAGCGTCCAACAGCCCGGATTTGATCGAACTGCGCCCCCCCCGCGCCTGAGGCAGACCATGGATTTGGGACTGAAACAACAAACCGCGCTGGTCACCGGTGCATCGCAAGGCATTGGCCGCGCGATCGCCATCGCACTGGCCCGCGAGGGCTGCAATTTGCATTTGGCGGCGCGCAACCCCGAGGTCTTGACTGCCTTGGCCCAAGAATTGACACAAGCCCACGGTGTGGCCGTGCACACCCATGCGCTGGACTTGAGCCAGCCGGGTGTGGCCAACCAATTGGCCGCCGATTGCGGGCCCATCGACATCTTGGTCAACAACGCGGGCAACACCCCACGTGGCACTTTGTTTGAAGTCGACGAGGCCACTTGGCGGCAAGGGTGGGAGCTGAAAATTTTTGGCTACATCAACCTGACCCGCGCCGTTTACCGCGAGATGTTCAAGCGCCAGCGCGGCGTGATCGTGAATGTGATTGGCATTGGCGCTGAAAAGTTGGAATACGCTTACGCCGCAGGTTCGATGGGCAATGCCGCCTTGGTGGCCTTGACCAAAACCCTGGGCAGCGTGAGCCTGGACCACGGCGTGCGCATCCTGGGGGTCAGCCCCGGTTGGGTCGAAACCGAAAAAGCCAAACGCACCCTCAAGCGCCGCGCCACCCAAGAGTTGTGCGATGAAAACCGCTGGCGCGAATTGACCGCCCACTTCCCGCGCGGGCATTTGATCCAGCCCGATGAAATCGCCGATGTGGTGGCCTTTGCGTGTTCGCCCAAAGCCAGCGCCATATCAGGCCATGTGATCACGGTGGACGCGGGCTTTGCCGCGCGCGGTTATGCGCCGCCCGTGATCAAGCTTTGATGCGCGCCGAAAGTCCCATGTCCAATCTCTTGCAACTCAAACTCGCCGCCGGTGAAACGGTCAAGTTGATGTCCCTGCGCTTGAGCCACCACATCGATGTGGTGCAAATGCTCAAGGTCGCTGGCTTCGATGGTTTTTACATCGATGCCGAACATGGCATGTACAGCCTGCGCGATATTTCCGATCTGTGCCAAATGGCCCAGGCCTGTGGCCTCACGCCTTGGGTGCGGGTGCACAGCGCAACCGTGGGGGCGATCGGCCCGGTGCTTGACGCAGGCGCGCAGGGCATCATCTTGCCGCATGTCAACAACCCCCAAGAAGCCGCACTGGCCGTGGACCTGTGCCGCTATCCGCCCCAAGGCCATCGGTCCATGGCCGCTTTGGGGCCGACCTCCGCTTATCAGCGCGTGCCCGCCAAAGACTCGCTGGTGCAACGCAATGCAGCGGTGATGGTGGTGGCCATGATCGAAACCCAATCGGGCTTGGACCAGGCGCACGCCATTGCCGCGGTGCCTGGCGTGGATGCCTTGATGATGGGGCCGATGGACTTGAGCTTGGAGCTGGGCATCCCCGGCGAGTTGCGCCACCCGCGCATCTTGGCCGCTTACGACACCAGCTTGAGGGCGGCGGTGGGCGCTGGCAAACACTTTGTGTGTGGCGATGCGGGTGGTCCGCCCGTGGCGCAACTGGTGGCCCAGGGTGCGCGCATTTTGCTGGGCAGCAACGACGCCAATTACTTGCTGCAAGCCATCACGCATGCGGCCCAAACTTTGGACCGCGAGGCGCAAGTCAGCGGTTCTTGAGCGCCAGGCGCCTGCCCCAAGCCACGGGGGCAGATTGGTTTGACCGGTGGGTGGGTCAGTCGAAGCCGGGTGGTTCGTCAACGGTGACGGTGTCAAAGGTGCCCGGGATGATGATCTCCAGCACCTCCAGGTCGTCTGAATATTCCAGCACGGTGTGTTTGATGCCCGCCGGTTGGATCCAGCAACTGCCCGCGACCATCATGTGTTCGCCTTGGCCTTCAAATTCGACCCGGTTCCAGCCTTTGAGCACATAGACCATTTGGAATTTGACGTCATGGAAATGGCGCTTGCTCACGGCGTTTTCATCAAACGGCCGACCGCGGGCATTCACATGGGCGTCGACCAATCCACCCGTGGCCTCCTTGGCACCCAAATCGCGGTAGACGATGTAGGGGCGCAGGCCCTCGCCCTTGAACGCCGAAGTGGCCAGGTGGCTGACGTGGAACTTTTGAATCGGCCATTGGCCCAAGTCGCGCATGGCGGTTTCGGCCTTCACCGGGTGCAAGGGGGGATCGTAGGTTTGGGGTTTGGGTGTCATCGGGTTCTCCGGAGTGGTGGGAAGGCTATGCAGGGGCGCCGCCTCAGTCGGCGCGAATTTGGGCATCTTTGACGATGCGACTCCATATCTTTTGCTCTTTGGCGATGTAGGCGGCAAATTCGCTGGGTGGGCCGCCGCCGCCAATGGCGTTGTCGGTGGCAAAGCGTTCGGTGACCGCGCTGGATTTGAGCGCTTTGAGGCTTTCTTCTTGGATCTTCTTCACCACATCGGCGGGCGTGCCAGCGGGCACCAAGATGCCGTACCACTGGGCGGTTTCAAAATCCTTGAAGCCCATTTCCGCCACGGTGGGGATGTCGGGCAAACCAGAAATGCGCTGCTGGGTGCCGACTGCAATCGCGCGCAGTTTGCCCGCCCGGATGTGGGCGCCCAGGGCGGGCAATCCCGCCGAAGAGGCATGGGTGCGGCCGGCCAACAAGTCGGCCAATTGCGGCCCCGTGCCGCGGTAGGGGATGTGGGTGATGGAGATGCCGGTGACGAGTTTCAGGTATTCCATCGCCAAGTGCCCGGCGCTGGCGTTTCCGGCCGAACCGTAGTCGAGCTTGCCAGGGTTTTTCTTGGCGTAAGCGATGAACTCTTGAAAGGTTTTGGCCGGCACGTCGGGGTGGATCACAAACACATTGGGCACCTTGGCCAGCAAGGTCACGGGCATGAAGTCTTTGTTCACGTCGTAGGGCTGGTTGCTCAACATGTAGGGGTTGACCGCCAAGGTGCCCACATGTCCCAAGATGAGGGTGTGGCCATCGGGCACCGACTTGGCGGCCTCGACCATGGCCACGGTGCCGGCACCTCCCGGCTTGTTTTCCACAAACACCGATTGGCCCAGGCCTTTGGTCAACTCCGCGGCCACCGAGCGGGCGACGATTTCGCTGGTGCCACCGGGCGCAAAGGGGACCAAAAAGCGCACCGGTTTGATCGGCCAGTTGCTGGCCTGTGCGGTGCCCCAGGTGGCCCCCCAGGCCAAAGCCCCTGCACCTTGGAGCCAAGCACGGCGCGACAGCGCATCAATGGATGGGGCAGCGTTGGGCATGGGGGTTCCGATCGTTCAATGGGCTGGCGAAATGGACGCGTCTGGGTCGGCGCTCAAAACTGATAGCGGCGCAAGCCACCATCGACAGGGATGACCGCACCCGTGATGTAGCTGGCCCGGGGAGAGGCCAGAAAGGTGACCAAATTGGCCATGTCCTCGGGCTCGCCATAGCGCGCCATGGGAATTTCGTTCTCGCATTGCCACTGGCGGTATTCAGGGGTGTAGTTGCGAAAAATTTGCTCGGAGTGGATGCGCCCGGGCGGCACGCAATTGACGGTGATGCCGTGTGGCCCCACCATGCGTGACAAGCCTTTGGCCCAGGAATGCATGCCCGCTTTGGCGCAAAAAGCGCCGTTCACATGGTCGGGTTCGCTTTTGCCCGTGATGTTGATGATGCGTCCCCAGCGGTTGGCGATCATTTGGTCGATCAAGGCGTCGGCGAGTTGGCGCGGGCGGTGAAAGTTCAGCGTCATCGCCTCTTGCCACTGGGCTTCACTCACGTGCAGGTCTTTGAAGCTGCGCGAGCCACCGGCGTTGTTGATCAAGATATCCACCCGGCCCAGGCCTTTGAGGGCCGCTTGGCTCAGTTGTTGGGCCGCATCTTCGGCGTACATGTCTTGGGCAATCAAGATGGGCGCTTTGCCGCCAGCGGCCACGATGGCCGCCGCCACGGCTTGGAGCTTGTCCAACCGACGCGCCGTCAAGGCCAGTTGCACCCCCTCGGCCGCCAATGCCAGGGCAATGCCCTCGCCGATGCCCACCGAGGCGCCGGTGACCAAGGCGGTTTTGTGGTTGAGTTGCATGTCCATGGGGTTGTCCTTTCAGAGGAATATTTTTCTGGCGGTGTGTGGGATCGGTTGGGTTCAGGGCACGCTCAATCTGAGCCCAAGCGCAAGCGGTTGGGCAAGCGTTTTTCAATCGCAAATTTGAGCAAGGCGGCGACGCGGTAAATGCCATGGGCAAACTTGCCATACGGCATGGTGAGAAAAAACGCCATCACCGCCGCCAAATGGATGGCCAAGCTCAGCGGCAGCGCGGCGGTGTCGCGCAGGGCCAGCAAGGCCAGGCCGCTGGCACCACACAAAAACAGCAGGGCAATGAAGGCGCGGTCCATGGGTTTTTGAGCGGCATCGCCATGCTCGGGGTGGCGTTGCAGGTTGAGCCGCAGCAAGCCCAGGGGACCGACCACCAAACCCACACCGCCCAAAGTGCCCAGCAGCACCGGCAAGCTGGTCATCGGGTAGGGCGCCACCCAGCCAAAAGCGTAGTGGTAGAGCGTGGCCAAGCTGGTCGCCGCAAAGCACAGCATGAAGCCGTAAAAAGTGGCGTGGTGAAAGCGCTTGCGCCACAGGGTGGTGCTGTCATCGGTCTCGTTGCAACCCAGGCCGTGGCCGCCGTCGAGGTATTTCAAGCGCAGCGCATCGTGCGCGGCTTCGGCACTGGCTGCGCTGTGGATGGGCGCGGGTGTGGGGCCGTCCATGGGCAACACGGCGCGCCAAAAGTCGCGCACCCCCAGACCCAGGGCGATCACGCTCCAAGCAAACACCGGCGCAAACATCCACACCAGCAAGCCGTGCGGGAAGATGGCGTAAAAGTTGCCACCTTCGATGGCTTGCCACCAAGTGCCTTGCACGACCAAGGTGGCGGTCAAAAACAAGGCCAAGGACAAGGTCAAGGCCCAGGCCACGGTCAGGCCATTGCGTTGGTACAGCGTGCCCAAAGCGCGCGGCCAGGCAAAGCGCTCGTAAGTGGTGACGCGAACCTGCGCCAGCGATTGCGGCACGTTCACGCCAAACGGGTTGGGTGGTGCGTATTGGCAGGCGTGCAAGCAGGCGCCGCAGTTGTGGCACAAATTGGCCAGGTAATGGGTGTCGGCGGCGGTGAATTCCAGGCGCCGCGTCATGGCCGGAAACACCGCGCAAAAGCCTTCGCAATAGCGGCAGGCGTTGCAAATTTGCATGATGCGCGCCACCTCGGCTTCGGCCGGCCCCATGTGCAGGCCGCCTTGTGCCAGGGCGCGGGCCTGGTCGGTGAGGCTTTGCAACGATTCAAGCTGCGACATGGTCCACCCCCTGGTGCAAAGCAGCTTGCGCCGCATGTTGCCCGGCCACCCGGCCAAAAATGGTGCCGATGGTCATGCCCACCCCGGCGGTATAGCCCTGGCCCAGCACATTGCCCGACATCACCTCGCCCGCGGCAAACAAGTTGGGGCTGGGCTCGCCACGCACAAACACCGCCGCTTGGTCATTGACTTTGACACTCAGGTAAGTGAAGGTGATGCCCGGTCGCAAGGCGTAGCCGTGGTAGGGCGGTGTGTCGATGCGCCGCGCCCAGTGGGTTTTGGCGGGGGTGATGCCTTCGGTGTGGCAGTTGTCGAGCACGGCATGGTCGAACTCGCCTTCCACGCAAGCTGCGTTGAATTGCGCCACCGTATTGACCAAGCTGTCGGGGTTCAAACCGAGTTTTTCGGCCAACTCGGGCAAGCTGTTGGCGGTGATGGGCGGAAACACCGAAGGCATGAACCGACCGACCGCTTTGGCGTCGATGATGGCGTAGCCAATTTGGCCTTGCTGGCCGGCGATCAAGCGGCCCCAAATGGCGTAGCGCTTGGGCCAGAAGTCTTCGCCCTCGTCATAGAAACGCTGGCCATGCTGGTTGACCATGATGCCCAGCGACACGCAGTCCAAGCGGGTGGTGATGCCGCCGTCAAACAAGGGCGAGCGCGCATCAATCGCCACGCAATGCGCTTGGGTGGGGTCGCCAATGGCATCGGCCCCGCTGGCCAGCATGTGCTTGAGCAGCACGCCCATGTTGTAGCGGGTGCCGCGGATCAAAAAGTTGTCGGCGGTCCACTCGCCCCATTGGTTTTGGCCCCAGGCTTCGCGTTGCCAAGGGATATTCGATTCGTAGCCCCCACAAGCGACCACGCAGGCGCGGGCGGCAAACCGCCGCTCGCCCGCCCAAGCGGCGACAAAGCGGGGACCGTCCCACTCCAGGCGATCCACTTCGGTCTCGTACAGGATGTCCACGCCCAGTTTTTCCGCGCTGCGGAAATAGGCGTTGATCAAGGCCTTGCCCCCACCCATGAAAAAAGCATTGGTGCGCGACAGGTGCAAGGTGCCCGACAAAGAGGGCTGAAAGTGAACACCGTGGCTGCGCATCCAATCGCGGCAGCGCGAGGACTCGCGGATCACCAAGCGGGTCAGGTGCTCGGTGGTTTTGCCCGCCGTGACCTTGAACATGTCTTGCCAGAACTCTTCTTCTGGGTAGGCCTCGGTGAGCACGTCTTCGGGCGCATCGTGCATGCAGCGCAGGTTGCGGGTGTGCACCGAGTTGCCGCCGCGCCACGCCTTGGGAGCGGCCTCGAGCAACAGCACTTTGGCGCCCGCTTCGCAGGCGGTCAACGCGGCGCACAAGGCGGCATTGCCGCCCCCCACCACGATCACGTCCCACACGGTTTGGGTCATTGCAGTGTCTTTCATGGGGCCAGACTGTAGCGGTTTTGGCGGTCCCAGCCCCCTGGCCCGAGTCCGCTGCGCGGCACCTAAAATACGCCCATGAGCATCAAATCAGACAAATGGATTCGCCGCATGGCGCAACAGCACGGCATGATCGAGCCCTTCGAGCCCGGCCAGGTGCGAGAGGTCAATGGGCAAAAAATTGTCAGCTATGGCACCAGCAGCTATGGCTACGACATCCGCTGCGCCCCCGAGTTCAAGGTGTTCACCAACATTTACAGCACCGTGGTGGACCCGAAGAACTTTGACGAAAAGAGCTTTGTCGACATCACCGCCGACGTGTGCATCATCCCGCCCAACAGTTTTGCCTTGGCGCGCACCATGGAGTACTTTCGCATTCCACGCAATGTGCTGACCATTTGCCTGGGCAAAAGCACCTACGCGCGCTGCGGAATCATTGTCAATGTGACACCTTTTGAGCCCGAGTGGGAAGGCTATGTCACGTTGGAGTTTTCCAACACCACCCCGTTGCCGGCCAAGATTTATGCTGGCGAAGGCTGTGCCCAGGTGTTGTTCTTTGAGAGCGACGAGGTCTGCGAGACCAGTTACAAAGACCGGGGCGGCAAATACCAAGGCCAAGTGGGCGTGACCCTGCCCAAAGCCTGATTTGGCCGCTGATGCGGGGCCCCCACGCCGGGGTGAGACAATGGCGACATCCATGAGTTCTTTTTCAAACCTTCAGCTGGCCCCCGAGCTGGCCCGCGCCGTGGCCGAAATGGGCTACGAATCCATGACCCCGATCCAAGAGCAGGCCATCCCGGTGGTCTTGTCGGGTCGCGATGTGATGGGGGCCGCCCAAACCGGCACCGGCAAAACCGCCGCTTTCTCGCTGCCCTTGTTGCAGCGCATGATGAAGCACGAAAACGCCTCCACCTCGCCCGCACGCCACCCGGTGCGGGCCCTGGTGTTGTTGCCCACCCGAGAGCTGGCCGACCAAGTGGCCCAGCAGGTGGCGGCATATGCGAAATTCACCGACTTGCGCAGCACCGTGGTGTTTGGCGGCATGGACATGAAGCCGCAAACGCTGGAATTGAAAAAAGGCGTCGAGGTGTTGGTCGCCACCCCTGGGCGTCTGCTCGACCACATCGAGGCCAAGAACGTGGTGCTCAACCAGGTGGAGTACGTGGTGCTTGACGAAGCCGACCGCATGCTCGACATCGGCTTTTTGCCCGATTTGCAGCGCATCCTGAGCTATTTGCCCAAGCAGCGCATCACCTTGCTGTTTTCTGCAACCTTCTCGCCCGAAATCAAGCGCTTGGCGTCGAGCTATTTGCAAAACCCCATCACCATTGAGGTGGCGCGACCGAATGAAACCGCCTCCACCGTCAGCCAGCATTTCTACAGCGTGAGCGACGACGACAAGCGCCGCGCCTTGCGCCAGTTGATCAAGCAACATGCCATCACCCAGGCCTTTGTCTTTGTCAACAGCAAGCTGGGCTGTGCCCGGTTGGCCCGCACGCTCGAGCGCGATGGCCTCAACACCACCGCTTTGCACGGCGACAAAAGCCAAGACGAGCGGCTCAAGGCGCTGGATGCGTTCAAACGCGGCGATGTGGACTTGCTGATTTGCACCGATGTCGCCGCCCGGGGCTTGGACATCAAAGATGTGCCAGCGGTGTTCAACTTTGACATCCCCTACAACGCCGAAGACTATGTGCACCGCATCGGCCGCACCGGTCGCGCCGGGGCTTCTGGCTTGGCCCTGAGTTTTGTGTCGGGCAATGACAACCGCTTGGTGGTGGACATCGAAAAGCTGATCAAGAAAAAGATCGAGCTCGAGGCCATTGAATTTGAAGAGGACCGCCCGCGCGAGCGCATCAACACCGGCCGCCGCGCCTGGGGCGAAGACGATCCGCGCGATGTGTTGGATGCCCCCCGGGCCTCCAGCCCGCGCGCTGCAACGCCTGCGCGGGCGCCACGGTCTGCTCCCCGCGACCCGTTTTTTGACCAGCCTTACGAGGCCCCCACCGAGGCCCCACCTCCCGCCTGGGAGCCCGGCGAGCGCCCTTCTGGCCGCATCTCGGCCAACATCAAGCCCAAGCGCAAAGTGGCGGCGCTGTTCAAAACCGAATCGTGAATCCCCTCAGCCCTGTGCCCAGAGTGGCAGGGTTGAATTGCTGACCCACCAGCACCTGCCTGGCCCGAGGGGCTCAAGTCAAGGGTGCCGCTGCCTCTGGGTTGGCCACTTGCACCCGCCCACCCCAGCGTCCATCGGGGCACAGCTCCAAGGCGGTCAACACACCGCCCCACACGCACCCGGTGTCCAAACACGCCACGTCGCTGCGATCCAACCAACCCAGGGTGGACCAGTGGCCAAATGCGATGCGGTGATCGGCGCTTCGGCGCTCAGGGACGTCAAACCAAGGCAGGTAGCCCGCGGGGGCGTGTCCTGCACCCTCTTTGGTGTTGAACTCCATCAGCCCTTCGGGTGTGCAAAAGCGCAAGCGGGTCAGCACATTGACAATGCAGCGCCAGCGCTCCACCCCTTGCAAGCGGTCTTGCCATGCGGCGGGCGTGTTGCCATAAAGCTGGGGTAAAAAATCCGCCAATTGAGGTGACTGCAACACCGCTTGCACCTCGCTGGCCAGCGCCAAGGTTTTCTCGGCGTCCCAAGCCGGCAGCACGCCCGCATGCACCATCAGGCAGCCGTGCTGGTGCAAGGCCAGGGGTTGTTGGCGCAACCAGTCCAACAACACGGCGCTGTCAGGGGCTTGCAACAAATCGCTCAAGGTGTCGCTGCGGTGCGGTGGTCGCACGCCGTGGGCCACGGCCAGGGCATGCAAATCATGGTTGCCCAGCACACATTGCGCCGAACCTTGCAGGGTCATCATGCGGCGCAGCACCGCCGCCGAAGCAGGACCGCGGTTGACCAAGTCGCCCAGCAACACCAACTGGTCGCGGCTGGGTGAAAAGTCAATGTGTTGCAGCAACAGGGACAAGGCTGCGTCGCAGCCTTGAACATCGCCAATCAGGTAAAGTGCCATGCATGCGATTGTCTCCACTTTGCCCCCTGTGACATTGCCCCGAATGACCGCATGGAACTGTTGCTGATCATTGGTTTGACCCTGCTCAATGGCGGCTTTGCCATGGCCGAAATGGCTTTGTCGGCCAGCCGCAAAGCGCGTTTGGTGGCCTTGGAGGAGGCCGGTGCCGCAGGGGCCCGGGCCGCCCTGGAACTGATGGGCCAACCCACGCGGTTTTTGTCGACCGTGCAAATTGGCATCACCTCGATTGGGGTGCTCAATGGCATCGTGGGTGAAGCCGCTTACAGCCAAAGCTTGGGCCAGGCGCTGATCGTCTGGGGCTTGAGCCCGTGGGCCGCAGCTTGGGTGGCCACAGGGGTGGTGGTCACGGTGATCACGGTCACCACCATCATCTTTGGCGAGTTGGTGCCCAAGCGCATTGCCCAGTTGCACCCCGAGACCGTGGCCCGTTGGTGTGCGCCAGTGATGCTGGCCTTGGCACGTTTGGCGCGACCCATGGTGTATGTGTTGTCGGCCGCCACTGCCGGCGTGCTGACCTTGTTGCGCATCGACACCCGTGGCAGCCCCAACGTCACCGAAGAAGAAATCACTGCCAGCCTGGATCAGGGTGTGGACGCTGGGCTGATCGAATTGCACGAGCACCAAATGGTGAAAAACGTGTTTCACTTGGATGAGCGCAGCCTGACGTCCATGATGGTGCCGCGCGCCGATATCCAGTGGTTGGAAGCGCGCACCACGGTGGCGCAGGCCTTGACCCAAGTGGGTCAAGGGGGTGCCCATTCTTGGTACCCGGTGTGCCGCGATGGCTTGGACCATGTTCTGGGTGCGGTCAGTGTGGGGCAGTTGCTCGACCCCGCGTTGGACCGCCAGGCCTTGCTGGAAACCCTGGCCCAGCCCGTGCCATTTGTGCCTGAAACCCTCACGGGCTTGGACTTGCTGGCCCAGTTTCGCCGACCCGCCGTGGGTGAGGCCACCAGCCCGCATTGGCGCGATCACAGCCGTGGCCGGCTCAGCTTGGTGGTGGACGAATATGGGGTGGTGCAGGGGATGATGACCCCGCGCGATGTGCTCGAAGCCATCACCGGTGAACTGCTGCAAACCTCGGCACCCGAAGAAACCTGGGCCACGCCGCGCGGCGACGGCAGCTGGTTGCTCGAT
Source organism: Comamonadaceae bacterium (assembly GCA_947448885.1). Classification (GTDB taxonomy): domain Bacteria; phylum Pseudomonadota; class Gammaproteobacteria; order Burkholderiales; family Burkholderiaceae_C; genus Limnohabitans. The sequence goes on along the minus strand of CANFPJ010000010.1, from coordinate 16,693 downwards.
GGCCTGATGCCCCTGAGCGAGCTCAAGGCCCGATTGGGCCTGACCGACTTGCCCCAGGAAGACAAAGGGCGCTACAACACCGTGGCCGGTTTGGTGTTGGTGTTGGCTGGCCGTTTGCCCCGCACCGGGGAGCGATTTGAAGGCATGCAATGGTCCTTTGAGGTGGTGGACATGGACGGGCGGCGCATCGACAAGGTGCTGGCCAAGCCCTTGCCCGACCCGGACAACACAGGGTAAGCCCTGGGGTTGATCGGCTTGATAAATTTGACAATACAAAGTTTTCTGAGTTTGTCTGAGCCTTTCGCGCTGGATCCACATGACCCTGCCACACGACACTGCCAATGCGCCCATGGATGGGGTGGATGGCGTGCGCCTGAAGCAGCTGCGTGAGGCGGCCGGGTGGGACGCCAAAGTGCTGGCCATCCGGGTCAGCTTGTCGCGCGAACAGGTGGAACAAATTGAAAACGGTGGCCATGACTTGTTCTACAACGTGGCCATCAAGCGCGCCAGTGCGCGCAAGTTGGCCCTGGCTTTGGGTGCCGACCCACACAGCGTGATCTCGCCTTTGGCGCCGGCCGTTCCCTCGCCAGAGGCCTTGCCGGCCCCGGTGGGCGTTCCAGCTTGGTCTGCCCCCAGCCTGGGGGGGCTGCGTCCCGAGCGCTGGAATGGCCCCTTGACCGCCATGTGGGTTGGTTCTGGCTTGGCGCTGCTGGTGATGGTTTTGGGGGTGACCCTGGGCCGTTGGGGCGATGGCGCACCACCCCCTTGGAGCCAGTGGCGCATGGGCTGGGACGGCTGGCAGCACAGCACCTTGGGCTTGTTCAGGGCACCTGCCAGCCCCGAACCCCTTCAGACACCAGCGCCAACAGCGGCATCAGAAATCCCTGCTGCGGCCCCCGCAGCCAATGCGGGCCCAGAGCCCTTGCCCCGTGTTTGGGCCCACGCCAACACCCCAGACCATGCCGCTGCTTTGGACTGCCCCCAGGCCCGCGCAGATGCCCCCGTGGTGCAGCCCCTCAAAGCCTTCAAGCCCGGGCAGATGGTCTTTGTGCAGGCTGTGGGAGACGCCCATCTGTGCCTGCGCGACCATGGCGGCCAGGTGTGGTCCGTGAATTTCAAAGCCGGTCAAGAACGCAGTTTTCAGGGCGCACCGCCGTGGACCGTGCAGTCGCCCAGCCTGGCCCAGTTCAATGTGTTTTTCCAAGGCTGGAAACTGCGCCTGCCCACCGACACCCAGGAGGGTGTGCACATCGTGGAGCTGCAGCGCTGAACCAGCCCACTGGGCTGGTGGACAATTCGCGCATGTCCAACCCATCTCCTTCCAAAATGGCTAAGCCCCCGAATGTCACAGGCCCCTTGGCGGGCATCAAGGTGGTCGAGCTGGGCCAACTGATCGCCGGCCCGTTCGCCGCCAAAACCTTGGCCGACTTTGGCGCCGACGTCATCAAGATCGAACCCCCAGGGGTGGGGGACCCTTTGCGCAAATGGCGCTTGCTCAAAGATGGCACCTCGGTGTGGTGGCAGGTGCAGTCGCGCAACAAGCGCTCCTTGGCTTTGAATTTGCGTGATGCCCAGGCCCAAGACATCGTGCGCCAACTCGCCACCGATGCAGACGTGTTGATCGAGAACTTCCGCCCCGGTGCGATGGAGGGCTGGGGCTTGGGGCCCGACGTGCTGCATGCCCTCAACCCCCGGTTGATTGTGTTGCGCATCAGCGGCTACGGCCAAACGGGGCCGTGGCGTGACAAGCCTGGCTTTGGTGTGGTGGCCGAAGCCATGGGGGGCTTGCGCCACCTCACCGCCGAACCCGGCCGAGTGCCGGTGCGGGTGGGGGTGAGCATTGGTGACACCCTGGCATCTTTGCACGGGGTGATTGGCATTTTGATGGCCTTGCACGAGCGCCACCGCAGTGGCCTGGGCCAGGTGATCGACATGGCTTTGTACGAAGCGGTGTTCAATTGCATGGAAAGCTTGCTCCCCGAGCACAGCGCGTTTGGGGCGGTGCGCGAGCCCGGCGGCAGCGCCTTGCCGGGGATTGCGCCGACCAATGCCTACCGATGCAAGGACGGCGGGTACGCCCTGGTGGCGGGCAATGGCGACAGCATTTTCAAGCGCCTGATGCACGCCATTGGGCGCGACGATTTGGGCCAGGACCCGGCCTTGGGCGACAACGCCGGACGCGTCCAACGGGTGGCCGACATTGATGCCGCCATCGAAGCCTATACCTTGCAGCGCTCGGTTGACGAAGTGTTGGAAATGCTCGAGCAGGCTGAAGTCCCTGGCGGGCGCATTTACACCATTGCCGACATCGCCAACGATGCCCATTACCAGGCACGCGGCATGATTGAAGACATCACCATGGCCGATGGCAGCCGCCTGAGCGTGCCGGGTGTGGTGCCCAAGCTCTCGCGCACCCCGGGTGGCTTGCGCAGCTTGGCGCCCACCTTGGGTCAAGACACCGATGCGGTGCTGGCCGAAATGGGTTTGACCCCGGCCCAAATTCAAACCCTGCGCGAGCGCGGCGTGGTGGCTTGATGGAGTTGCAAGACCTGTTGTACAGCCAGGGTTTTGGCACCCGACGGGTGTGTGTGGGTTTGGTGCAAAAAGGTTGTGTGCGGCTGCAAACCGATGGCTTGTGGCAAACCTGCGAAGACCCCTGGTTGGAGGTCGATGCCCAGCCAGATTGGCCGTTTGAAGTGCAAGGCCAGGCCTGGCGCTACCGCGAGCGCGCCCACCTCATGCTGCACAAGCCAGCGGGCACCGAATGCTCGCGCAAGCCCTCGGCCTGGCCCAGCATCTACACCTTGCTTCCTGCCCCCTTGCGCCAGCGACCGCAAAAGGGGGCGGTGGATGGGGTGCAAGCGGTGGGGCGCTTGGACCAAGACACCACCGGCTTGTTGTTGCTGAGCGATGATGGCCAATTCATCCACCGCATGGCCTCGCCGCGCCACCATGTGCCCAAGGTCTACCAAGTGCACACGGTGGACGCGGTCACCACCCAGCAAATGGACAAACTGCTGGCCGGCGTGGTCCTCGACGACGACCCCCAACCGGTGCGCGCTGCAGCCTGTCAAGCCCATGGCAGCCACCATGTGGCCTTGACCCTCACCGAGGGCAAGTACCACCAGGTCAAGCGCATGTTGGCCGCGGTGGGCAACCGCGTGCAAGCCTTGCACCGTTCGTCCATGGGTGAGTTGCATTTGCCCGCAGATTTATTGCCCGGTCAGTGGCGCTGGCTCACCAACAGCGATTTGCGCGCGCTGGGCTACCAGCCTTGAGATGAGCGCTCAAAGGGTCGCCAAAAAATCCACCACCAGCGCCAAAGCCTGATCGGGTTGATCGCGGTGTGGTGTGTGGCCACAGTCTTCGATCACCACCCGTTCGATGCGGCCCTGGGGTTGGATGTCGTTGATTTGTTGCAGCGTGCCATAGACGTCTTGCCGACCTTGCAAAGCCAGCACCGGGTCAACGATGGCCTGGCAGGTTTTGCGGATGTCAAACGGGCGAAAAGCAGGCGACAACCAAATGTCGTTCCATTGCCAAAAAGCGGTGTCCACATCGGCATGAAAACGGGCCAGGCGCTGGCGCAAATCACCTTGCTCAAAAGCGGTTTTGACCAATTCGATGGCAGCCACCGAGATGTCTTCCACGATGACATGTGGGGCCATGGCCATGCAAGCGCTCACCGGATGCCGGCTGGCGTAGAGCAGGGCGATGCTGGCGCCATCGGAATGCCCCAGCAACACCGGTTTCTCAATCCCGATTTGGTTCAAAAATTCGGGCAACACCTGCCAGGCCTCGTGGTGCAAATAATCAGGGGTCAAGGCGTTGGCGCCGCGCACATCGCTGGGCCTGTCCGATTGACCATAGCCACGGCGCGAATACACCCAACCCGCGCGACCGCTGGCCTGGCAAACGGCCAGCGGCCAGTCCAGACCGCGCTGGGTCCACATGGTCACCGAGCCCAGGCCTTCGTGCAAAAAAATCAATGGCGCTTGGGCCGATGCGGTTTGGGGCGCGGGGATGTGGCGCACCTCGAGGGCGATGCCGTGGCAATGAACGTGCTGCATGCAGGCATATTAGCCGCGCTGGGCGCTCGCCACAGGGCCCTCGTTACACTTGCGCCATGAAAACAAACAGCTGGTCAGTGGGTCCTTGGGTTGTCGGCAGGTCCTTATTCAACCGACTGATTTTGGTTTTGTGCTGCTGGCTGGGCATGGCCGCCGCCGGGGCGCAGACCCACCCGATTTTTGTGCTCAACTCCTTGGGCGCCAGTGTCAGCGTCATTGACCCCAAGACTTGGCAGGTCACGCGCCAAATCCCGACCGGCAAACAACCCCACCACCTGTACCTCACGCCGGACGAAAAGTCGGTGATCGTGGCCAACGCGGGCGGCGATTCGCTCAGTTTCATCGACCCCAAAACCGCCCAAGTGCAACGCGTGGTGCGCGGCACCATCGACCCCTATCACCTGCGGTTTTCGCCCGACATGAAGTGGTTCATCACCGTCGCCAATCGGCTCGACCACATCGACATTTACCGTTGGGATGGCCAAACACCACAACTGGCCAAACGCATCCCCTCGGCCAAAACCCCCAGCCACCTGTGGATCGACAGCCAAAGCACGACGGCCTATGCCAGCATGCAAGAAAGCGATGAGTTGGTGGCCGTGGACTTGGCCACGCAAAGCGTGAAATGGCGGGTGAAGACCGGTCATTTGCCCGCCGATGTGTTTGGCACCCGCGATGACAGCACCTTGCTGGTGGCCTTGACGGGCGGCAAAGAGGTGCAGGTGTTTGACTTGCGTGCCAACCCCGCCAAACTGGTGCGCACCATTCCCACGGGCGCGGGCGCCCATGCGTTTCGCTCGGCGGGGGATGGCCGCCATGTGTTTGTGAGCAACCGGGTGGCCAACACCATCAGCAAAATCGATTTGCAAACCTTGGCGGTGGTGGCGCAATTCAATGCCCCGGGCGGCCCCGACTGCATGGAGTTGAGCGCCGATGGGCGTTGGCTGATGGTGTCTTCGCGCTGGATCAAGAAAGTCAGCGTCATTGACACCCAAAACGGCGCCTTGGTGCGCCAAATCAAAGTGGGTAAATCTCCGCATGGCATTTGGACTTTGGATCACGCACCGCGCTTGTGAGCCTGTCATGCGCCAGGGGCTGAAGTGGCGGTGGTTGGCGGTGGCTTTGTCTGTGGGGATGGGCCACGCTCTGGCCCTATCGGGGACAGCCACCAGCCAGGCCGTGGCTGTGGGGGCGCAAGGCCAGGCCGCGCAAACCCCTGCCAAACCCAGCGTCAGCGAGCCTCTGCCTGCGGGCACAGCCCCTTGTGCACGACCGATCTACCTGACGTTTGACACCGGCCACATGGGCGTGGCCGACCTGATCGCCGATGTGTTGCGCCGCCAACAAGTGAAGGTGACATTTTTCGCCGCCCACGAGCCCACCCAAGTGGGCGACGGCAGCCTGGGCGAGCACTGGGCACCATGGTGGCGCGAGCGTGCCGCCGAGGGCCATGAGATGGCTTCACACACCCACGACCATGTCTATTGGCAGGCCGATTTGCCGGGGGGGCGTTTTCGCGTGCGTGCCAGCGCAGGACCGCAGAAAAACAAAGCCAGTGAATGGGACGGCGCACAGTATTGCCAAGAAATCACCCGCGCCCGCGACCGCTTGCAAGCCATCACGGGGCGCGCGCCCTTGCCCTTGTTTCGGGCCCCCGGGGGCAAGACTTCACCGGCGCTTTTGCGCACCGCCAGCGCCTGTGGTTTTGCCCATGTGGGTTGGGCACCTGCGGGGTTTTTGGGCGACGAACTGTCCAGCCAGACCCACAGCAACGCCCAACTCCTGCACAAGGCGTTGGCCCACATTCGCCCCGGTGACATTCTGATGGCCCATTTGGGCATCTGGTCGCGCCAAGACCCGTGGGCACCCGCGGTGCTGGAGCCCTTGATCGTCGGCTTGAAGCAAAAAGGCTTTTGCTTTGACACCTTGCGCCAGCACCCGCAATATGCAGCGCATCTGCGCCAAGCCGAGGGCCAGCTTTCGCCCACCACCCTGGCCCGCGCCAGCGGTGCGCCTTGAGGACCCAGCATGGATGTCTGGATGGAATGGTTCTCTGCGGCCCAATCACAGCTGTTCGAAGCGCTGGTGCAGCCCTTGGCCTTTTCACTTGGCTTGGGCCAGTGGCTGGAACTGGCCTTTGAGGGCACGGGTTGGCTGCTGGTGGGCTTGCTGCAATTGGGTGTGATGCTGGTCATCATCCAACCCCTGGAATGGTGGCGCCCGGTTGAGGTGGTGCGCGACCACCGCGCAGTGCGCGTGGATGTCTTCTATACCCTGATCCACCGATTGGGCGTGTTTCGGTTGGCGTTGTTTTTCACCCTCGACCCACTGACCGATGCCTTGTTTGGCACCCTGCGCACCGCTGGGTGGAGTGGCATCCATTTGGACGATCTGTGGCCGGGCGTGACGGACGTGGCGGTGGTTGCGTTTGTCATGTACTTGGTGTTGTTTGACGCCTTGAATTACGCGATTCATCGCGCCCAGCACCAGTGGGCTTGGTGGTGGGCGCTGCATGCCGTGCACCATTCCCAGCGCCAGATGACCCAGTGGACCGACCAGCGCAATCATTTTTTGGACGATGTGCTGGTGGCGGTGGTCTGGGCTGTGGTGGCCCAGGCGGTGGGCATGCCCCCTGAGCAATTCGTGGCGGTGGTCGCACTGACCCAATTGCTGGAGAACTTTCAACATGCCAATGTGCGCTTGTCCTTTGGCACCTGGGGCGATCGCTGTTTGATCAGTCCACGTTTTCACCGCTGGCACCACAGCGTGGGCTGGGGCCATGAAAGCCCGCGCGCAGGGGACGCCAATGGCAGTCCGCTGCCTTTGGGGGGACACAACTTTGGGGTGTTGTTCCCGTGGTGGGACGATTGGCTGGGCACCGCTTTGCGCCGACCCCAAGACCCGGCCACCGGCATTCGCGATCAAATGGAACAGGGCCGCGACTATGGTCAAGGGGTTTGGGCACAACAGGTTTTGGGCCTGCAACGGCTGTGGCAGGCGTTGCGCCAGCGCGCGTGACCCGGCTGAGGGCCTGGGCCCATGCAGATGGCGTAGGATGCGCGCCATGACCGCAGCCACCCCCCCTTCCCCCCACCCCCTGGACGCCTTGAAAGGCTTTGGCCTGATCATCGTGGGCGACGAAATTTTGTCCGGCAAGCGCGCCGACAAACACCTCAGCAAAGTGATTGAATTGCTCTCCGCCCGAGGCCTGGGTTTGGAGATGGCCGAGTACGTGGGCGACGACCCGCAACGCATCACCGACAGCCTGCGCCGCGCCTTCCACAGCGGCATGGTGGTGTTCTCTTGCGGTGGCATTGGCGCGACCCCTGACGACCACACCCGCCAGTGCGCCGGCCAAGCCTTGGGCTTGCCCTTGGCCTTGCAGCCTCAAGCCAAGGGATTCATTTTGGAGCGCATCCGTGACCAAGCGGCTGAGCAAGGCGTGCCTTACGAGCCCGATCGCCCTGAGCACCTGCATCGATTGAACATGGCCATGTTCCCGCAAGGCGCAGAGGTCATCCCCAACCCCTACAACAAGATTGCTGGGTTCACCTGCCACGGCCCGCGCAGCCCGGTGCACTTTGTGCCCGGCTTTCCCGTGATGGCCTGGCCGATGATCGAATGGGTGTTGGACACCCACTATGCGCCATGGTTTCACCTGGCCGAAAAAATTGAGAAATCCATCGTCATCTACGGCGGCATGGAGGCCACCCTCACGCCCCTCATGCAGTCCATCGAGGCGCGTTTTGACGGCGCCAAGGTGTTCAGCTTGCCCAGCGTCGACCACCCCGTGCACGGGCGCCACGTGGAGTTGGGCGTCAAAGGCCTGGTGGATGTGGTCGAACAAGCCTATCCAGCCATGCTGGAAGGCTTGAAAGCCTTTGACTTTCAGTTCGGCCCCGAAATGGTGCGAAAATAAGATTTGCACCAAAATGAAACCCGCTTATTTGCACCAATAAAGTGCAATCCGAGGTGGAATAAGTTTGATAAATATGAAATCCGCTTAAACCAACCGATAAAGTAATAATCTCAAGGCAAAATTCGTTTTTCTGCTTCAAGCCAGACCGTGTTGTGATGGCACAGTTTCTGCATAAGGCTTTGTAACTATTTTTCAACCCCCAACCGACAGGAGAAATTGATGGCCAAGACCGTCGCTGATGTGCTCAAAATGGTGAAAGAACACGACGTCAAGTTTGTGGATTTTCGCTTTACCGATACCCGTGGCAAAGAACAGCACGTGAGCGTGCCCATTTCCCACTTTGACGAAGGCAAGTTCAGCGACGGACATGCGTTTGATGGTTCTTCGATCGCTGGCTGGAAGGGCATTGAGGCCTCGGACATGTTGCTCATGCCCGATCCCAACACCGCCAACATCGATCCCTTCTTCGAAGAGACCACCCTGATTTTGTCCTGCGACGTGCTCGAGCCAGGTGACGGCAAGGCCTATGACCGCGACCCCCGCTCGATCGCCAAGCGCGCCGAAGCCTATTTGAAGGCCTCTGGTTTGGGCGACACCGCCTACTTCGGACCCGAACCCGAATTCTTCATCTTTGACGATGTGCGCTGGGGTGCCGACATGTCGGGTTCTTTCGTTCACGTTGACGAGTACGAAGCGCCTTGGAACAGCGGCAAAAAAATGGATGGCGGCAACCGCGGCCACCGCCCCACGGTCAAAGGCGGATACTTTCCCGTCCCGCCCGTGGACAGCACGCAAGACCTGCGCGCCGAAATTTCCTTGGTGCTCGAGTCTTTGGGCATCCCGGTCGAAGTGTTCCACCACGAAGTTGCTGGCGCCGGTCAAAACGAAATCGGCACGAAATTCAGCACCTTGGTCGAGCGCGCTGACTGGACCCAAACCCTGAAGTACGTGGTGTGGAACGTGGCCAATTCCTATGGCAAAACCGCCACCTTCATGCCCAAACCCCTGGTGGGCGACAACGGCTCGGGCATGCACGTGCACCAGTCGGTGTGGAAAGACGGCAAAAACCTGTTCGCTGGCAAGGGCTACGCGGGTCTGTCTGACTTTGCGCTGTACTACATCGGCGGCATCATCAAGCACGCCCGTGCCTTGAACGCCATCACCAACCCCACCACCAACAGCTACAAGCGTTTGGTGCCCGGCTTTGAAGCCCCGGTGAAGTTGGCTTATTCCAGCCGCAACCGCTCTGCTTCGATCCGAATCCCCCACGTGGCGTCTGACAAAGGCCGTCGCATTGAGGCGCGTTTCCCCGATCCCATGGCCAACCCCTATCTGTGCTTCAGCGCTTTGTTGATGGCTGGTTTGGACGGTGTGGAAAACAAAATCCACCCCGGCGAGGCTGCCACCAAGGACCTGTACCACCTGCCCCCCGAGGAGGACGCATTGGTCCCCACTGTGTGCCACAGCCTGGATCAGGCCTTGGAATACTTGGACAAAGACCGCGCTTTCTTGACCAAAGGTGGCGTGTTCACCGACAGCATGTTGGACGCCTACATTGAACTCAAGATGCAAGAAGTCACGCGTTTCCGCATGACCACGCACCCGATCGAGTTCGATATGTATTACTCTCTCTGATCTGGGCAGCGCTCACGCACAAGGGACGGCGCTGCCGTCCCTTGTCGTTTGCCAGCACATGAAACATTTGAGGTTCACCCATCCAAGCCTTTCTCCCATTCGGGTGGGTTTGGGCTGCGCCGTGTTGGCCTGGGCGGTGGGACTGAGCCCCGCCGTGCGGGCGCAAACGCCCGCCGAGATTTATCGCTGCGGCAATGCGTACACCAACCAACCTGTCCCTGGTGCCGACTGCGCTCGCATGGGTGCCACACCGGTCACGGTGATCGAAGGGACGCGGGTGCATGCGCACGCGGCTGCACCCACAGCGCCCGCCCCCTCTGCGCCCGCCACGGGAACGCGGGTCACGCCGACGCCCGAAGCGGCGGCGAATGCCAAGGTGGACGCTCAAGCGCAAAAAGAGCGCGATGGGCAAGCGCGTCAAATTTTGGAGGCTGAATTGGTCAAAGCCCAGGCACAGCAAGCGGAGATCGCTCGGTTGTGGAACAACGGCGAGCCGATCAAACAAGGCGACGAATTCAAAAATCCGGCCAAATATCAGGAGCGGGTGGCGCAGTTGCGCATGGGCCTCTTGCGCTCAGAGGCCGATCTGGCGGGGTTGCGCCGCGAACTCGCCCGTTTGGGCACGGTGGTGGCCAAGCCATGAGTGACCACCAACCCCTTGTCTTGCCCTTGGCCCAGCGTTACCAAGCGTTTGACATGTTGGCCACCTTGGTCGCCGTGGTCGACGCCCAAGCCAGGGTGTGCTTTGCCAATGCCGCTTTGGAAGACATGCTCGGTGTGTCGCGCCGCGCCTTGCAAGGGGCGAGTTTGTTGGACTTTGTGAGCGAGGGCGAGACCTTGTCCCAAGCGCTGGCCGATGCCGACAAATACCGCTTTTCGGCCTTGCGCTACGACGCCAGGTTGTTGCGCGCCAACCAAGACACCACGCCGGTGCATGTGATTGTGGCGCCCGGTGAGCAAGCCGATGAGGTGTTGATCGAGTTGTTGCCCCTTGAGCAGCAGGCTCGCCAAGACCGCGAAGACCGCATGGTCAGCCAAGCCCAGGCCAACAAAGAGCTGATTCGCAACTTGGCCCATGAAATCAAAAACCCCTTGGGGGGCATCCGTGGTGCCGCGCAATTGCTGGAAATGGAGATGGAGTCGCGCGAGCTGACCGAATACACCCAGGTCATCGTGCGCGAGGCCGACCGATTGCAAACCCTGGTGGACCGCTTGCTCGCGCCGCACCGCAGGCCGCATGTGGTGACCGATGTCAATATCCACGAGGTGTGCGAGCGGGTGCGCTCCCTCATCTTGGCCGAGTTTCCGCGAGGCTTGCGGGTGCAGCGTGACTACGACACCTCGTTGCCCGAGTTTCGGGGGGATTTTGAGCAGTTGATCCAGGCCGTGCTCAACATTGCGCACAACGCCGCCTTGGCACTGGTCGACCGCATCCAGCAAGGTGACGCCGTCATCACCTTGCACACCCGGGTGGCGCGCCAATTCACGGTGAGCAAGCAGCGCTTTCGGTTGGCATTGGAATTGCATGTGATGGACAACGGGCCTGGAGTCCCGGAGAGTTTGAAAGACAGGTTGTTTTCGCCGTTGGTGTCGGGCCGCGATGGTGGCTCGGGTTTGGGTCTGAATTTGGCCCAAACTTTTGTGCAGCAGCACCAAGGCTTGATCGAGTGCGAAAGCGTGCCCGGTTTGACCGATTTCAAAATCGTGATTCCATTGCCCTGAAGATGTGTGCAAACAGTGTCCTTTCACTGACCGACTTGAGGTGAAGCGTTGATATGAAACCGATTTGGATCGTGGACGATGACCAGTCCATTCGCTTTGTCTTGGAGCGCGCATTGCTGCGCGAGGACATGCCCACGCGCAGCTTCTCCAGCCCGCGAGAGGTGCTGCAAGCCCTGGAGTCGGGCGACGTGGAGCAGCAGCCCCAGGTGTTGGTCAGCGACATCCGCATGCCGGGTGGGTCCGGCCTGGACTTGCTCTCGCGCATCAAAACCTTGATGCCGGGTTTGCCGGTCATCATCATGACCGCGTTTTCCGACCTCGACAGCGCGGTATCGGCCTTTCAGGGCGGTGCCTTTGAATACCTGCCCAAGCCCTTTGACTTGCCCAAGGCCGTGGAGTTGATTCGCCGCGCCGTGGAAGAAAGCCAGCATGAGCAAGTGGGCACCATCGGCACCACGGCTGCACCCGAAATGCTGGGCCAAGCCCCGGCCATGCAAGATGTGTTTCGGGCCATCGGGCGGCTCAGCCAAAGCAACGTGACCGTGATGATCACCGGCGAGTCCGGCAGCGGCAAAGAGTTGGTGGCCCAGGCCTTGCACCGCCACTCACCGCGCGCCCAAGGGCCATTTGTGGCGATCAACACCGCCGCCATTCCCAAAGATTTGCTCGAGAGCGAGTTGTTTGGCCATGAACGCGGTGCTTTCACCGGTGCGCAAAGCATGCGCCGGGGCCGCTTTGAGCAAGCCGAAGGCGGCACCTTGTTCCTGGATGAAATCGGTGACATGCCGTTTGATCTGCAAACGCGTTTGTTGCGGGTGCTCAGCGACGGCAGTTTTTACCGGGTTGGGGGCCACAGCGCCATCAAGGCCAATGTGCGCGTCATCGCCGCCACCCACCAAGACTTGGAGTTGCGCGTCAAAGATGGCGCCTTCCGCGAAGATTTGTTCCACCGCCTGAACGTCATTCGCCTGCGACTGCCCGCTTTGCGAGAAAGGGTGGAAGACATCCCTTTGCTGACACGCCACTTTTTGCAACACAGCGCGCAGCAACTGGGCGTGGAACCCAAACGCATCTCAGATGCGGCCCAAGCGTGTTTGACGGCATTCCAGTTCCCAGGCAATGTGCGGCAACTGGAGAACATCTGTCACTGGTTGACGGTGATGGCACCGGCCCAAGTCATTGAGCCCAAAGACCTGCCCCCCGAAGTGGTGCACAGCCCGAACCAAGAAGGCGCATGGGCACCGTCCAGGGGTGCATCGATGGCCAGCGGGGCCCCGTCGGAGGCGCAGCGATTGAACCCAGTGGAGGCCATTTCCCTCGACGCCAACCCGCCTGGGGCTGTGAATGGCCATGGCGACATGGTCTACATGGCGCCGACCCCAGCACCCGTGGTGGTGGCGCCCATGACTCGCGCGGGTGTGCTCAACATGCCCGGTGCCGACTGGGAGCTGGGTTTGGAGGCCGAAGCCATGGACTTGCTGTTGTCGGGGCGCACCGATGTGTGGGATGCGTTGACCCGGCGCTTTGAGTCCAAGCTGATCACGGCCGCCCTGGCCAATACCCGAGGCAGGCGCATCGAAGCGGCGGTCAAATTGGGCATTGGGCGCAACACCATCACCCGCAAAATCCAAGAACTTGGCTTGGACGGCTGAGGCCTTGGCCTCGCGTGCTCAGCCGATGGGCAAGGCGATGTTCACCACCACCGGCGTGTGGTCGCTGGGGCGCTCATTTTTGCGTGGGGCCTTGTCGATGGTGCAAGCCGTGATTTGATCGCGCAGGTCGTGGGACACCAAGATGTGGTCAATGCGCAGGCCCCGGTTGCGTCTGAAAGCAAATTCACGATAGTCCCACCACGAATAGCTTTTCTCAGGCTGATCAAACTGCCGAAATGCATCCACCAAACCCAAGTCCAACAGGTTTTTGAAGTGAGCACGTTCGACATCGGTGCAGTGGATGGTGCCTGCCAAGGCCACTGGGTCCCACACATCGCGGTCATCCCAGGTGATGTTGAAGTCGCCCATCAGCACCAAGCGCGGGTGGTGTAGCAAACTGCTTTGCACATGAGCATGCAAAGCCTCGAGCCAGCGCATTTTGTAGACAAACTTGTCACTGTCTGGCGCTTGGCCGTTCGGAAAATAAGCGCCCATCACCCGCACACCTCGCACGGTGGCGCTGATGACCCGCGCCATGTCATCTTCAAAACCGGGGATGTTGTGCACCACATCTTGCAAGGGATGGCGGCTGATCAAGGCCACGCCGTTGTAAGTTTTTTGACCAAAGAAGGCGACATGGTGACCACTGGCCTCGATCTCGGCGCGTGGAAACTTGTCATCGGTCAGTTTGGTTTCTTGCAGGGCCAGCACATCGATGGGGTCGTCTCCCGCCTGGGCCTGCAGCCAGTCCAGCACCTGGGGCAGGCGCACATTCAAAGAGTTGACGTTCCAGGTCGCAAGTTTCATGGGGTGGGTTTCAAAGTGAGGGCCAAACGGCAAAGGTCATGGATCATAGTTAAAGATGGGTGTGGGTCTGTCGATCCATGGGGCAGGCCTTAATATGTCACCAAATGTGACCATTTGAAAAAAACATGACAGAAGCCAATCCCTACATCATTGACCGGCTGTTGGCGGTGCAAGACCAGCTCTTGAACGCCTGCGCCAAACTCGATTCCAAAGACCCGGCGCATGTATCGGCGTTGCGGCGTCTGGTGATCGAGCATTTCTTGCGGCCTTTGTTCTCCGCCCACCGGCGCTTCACCGCGGGCCGCATCACCGACGCCACAGGGGTGTTGACCGAGCAATTGGATCTCATCGTCGAGCATGGCTTCATGCCCAGTTTCCCCTTGCACGATGACACCAGCCGTTTGGTGTTGGCCGAGGCGGCGGCCTTGGTGATCGAAGTGGCCGATCAACCTGGGCCCGATGATGGTTATTTGAGGGAGGTGTGTTCCCACATCAAGCAATTGCGCCGCGACATCAAACCCACTGTCAAGTACCGGGGTGCGCCGTCCGACCGGGTGCCGGTGATGGTCGTCTTTTTCCAAGGGCCAGAGGATTTGGAAGACTTGCAGCGCTGGTGGATGGCCATTCCCGAGGCCGAACGTCCGGACGCGGTGTGCGTGTTGTCCTCGGGTTGCTTTTTGGGTTTTGGCTTGGAGGCCGATGGCGCCCTGGGCTTGTATTCGGTGTGCCTCACCCTCAACCACATGCTGACCTTGCTCCATTTTGCAGCCCCCGATTTGGCCATCTACGCCGGGCAGTGAGACCCAGGGTGACCACCTGGGCGGCCGGGTCTGCGCCAACCCGGCTCAACTTTCCAGGCTTGGGGTCGATACATTGGTTACGATGCCTGGCGATGGTGGGCTGTGTTCCCTTGTGGAGGTGTTGGATGAGGTTTTGGTTGTCGATATGGATGCTGTGCTGGGTTCTGCCAGCCGCTGCTGCCTGGGAAGAGGTCGATGAGACCCAAACCGCAGTGGTCTACATCGACCGCGAAAAAATCTATACCGAGGGGGCCAACCCCAAGGTATTGCAGTTGATTGACATGAAGAAGAAAAACAAGCTGGGGGCGCAATCGCGTCGCTTGCTGGTGGAGTACGAGTGCAAGCTCAAAAAGCGCCGCACCTTGGCTTTTTCTTCTTTTTCTGAGCCCATGGCCGAAGGCCAGGTGGTGTTCAGAAACTCGGTCAGCGGCAACTGGTACCCCATCCAAGCAGACTCTGTTGCCGAGGCGGTTTTCAAAATTGTGTGTCACAAATGACGCTTGGCTTTGCGCCAGGGTCCAGATGAGGCGCACGCACTAGGAGCTTGCCGTGAAGTTTTCTGATATGTGGGCTTATTGCCAAAACAACTGGGCATTTGCCGTGCTGGCCTTGCTGATGTCACCCTTGCTGATCGGCCTTTACCTGATGAACCTCATGGCCAGCATGTTGGCACCCATCGCTGAGGTGTATGTGAACAACGAAAAACAAAAATACCTGCGCAAGGCACGCATCGAAGGCCGCAAGACCTTGACCCCGCGCCGCGCCTGAAATCCCCCCACCCTTGGGCACTGAGCGATGCCCAAGGCAGGGGTATCAGTGGGCAGCCTCAGATGTGGGCTACCGCCAAGGCGCCGACGCCAATGCCGAGCACGCCCACGACGTACATGCAGGTCTTGAGCCAGCTCTTGCGGGTGAGCAAGGCAATCGCAGCCATGGCAATGGCCACTTGCAAGGCGGTGGTGGCCTGGGCCCAGCGGTGATGCTGGTGCATTTGCTCATCGGATTTTTGGTCCCACTCTTTGGACAGGGCCTCCAGCTTTTCCGCATTCACCTTGATCTCGGCCTTTTCTTCCTTGTAGCGCTTGATCTCGGTCTCGTAAAACTCTTTTTTGGTTCCAGGTGACAGCTCCAAGGCCAATTCGCTCAGGTTTTGCTTGGTGCTCTTGGACTGGTAGTAGCTCCACTGGTTGGCCGCTTCGGTCTTTTTGATGGCCGCATTGTTTTTGTACAAACCCGCATTGGCTTGGGTGGCCCCGCCCATGTAGCCAAAGATCGCGCCCACGGTGGCAATCACGGCGGTGAACAGCGCTATTTGCCCCGTCATGCTGTTGCCCTCCTCGGAATGGGCATCGCCAAATTTGGCGTGTTCTAACTCGTGATCGTGGGGGCCGTGAACGTGAAAACCTGAACCCGACATGGGGAACTCCTATTTGATGTAAGTGACAAAACTGTAACTCAATCCATCTTCGTTTCGGTGAAGGTGGCGTGACATTTCTTTCCATTCGGTGCCCAGCGGTGGGGCATGGGCGTCGCCTGGAACGTCCAAGTCGATTTCAGTGACCACCACGGTGCTGGCCAGGGGCAAGGCCTGGGCATAAATTTCGGCCCCGCCGATCACCCACAAAGGGCCAGGCGCGGGGCACAAGGACATGGCTTGGGCCAGCGAGTGGGCCACCAAAGCCCCCGGGGCGTGCCAGTCGGTTTGGCGCGTGATCACGATGTTGGTGCGCCCCGGCAGGGGGCGAAACCGCTCGGGCAAAGAGTCCCAGGTTTTGCGCCCCATCACCACCGCTTGACCCAGGGTGGTTTGTTTGAAGTGCGCCAAATCGGCGGGCAAATGCCACGGCAGTTGGCCATCGCGGCCAATCACGCCGTTGCGTGAGCGGGCATAAATGAGTTTGAGTTCCATGGGCTGTGGCCTTGGGTTCAGGAGGGATTGGCCGCGCGCGCTGGTCGGCCCGGCAGCAGCACCGCTGCAATCGCCAGCAGCACACAGGCCATGGCCGCGTAATCTTGCCAGCGGGGGATCTCACCCACCACCACCGTGGCGCACAAGGTGCCCACCACGGGCACGGCCATGATGCTCAT
>CANFPJ010000009.1 GCA_947448885.1 Comamonadaceae bacterium | reverse complement strand
GAAAAATGCCAACCGTTTGATGGCCACACACCCCATCACCCACAGCTACCCGCATTGCTGGCGGCACAAAACACCGGTCATCTACCGCGCAGCAGCCCAGTGGTTTGTTCGCATGGATGAAGGTGTGGGTGTGTTCACCACCGACAAAGCGCCCAAAACGCTGCGCCAATTGGCGTTGGATGCGATTGAGCACACCCAGTTTTACCCCGAGAACGGCAAAACCCGTTTGCGCGACATGATTGCCAACCGTCCCGACTGGTGCATCTCGCGCCAGCGCTCGTGGGGCGTGCCGGTGCCTTTCTTTTTACACAAAGACAGCGGCGAGCTGCACCCCCGCACCATGGCCATCTTGGACCAAGCGGCTGACATGGTCGCGCTTGGCGGCATCGAGGCCTGGAGCCGTGCCACGGTGGAAGACATCTTGAACCAAGCGGGTGACCACCCCGAGCACTACACCAAGAGCACCGATATTTTGGAGGTGTGGTTCGACTCTGGCAGCACCTTCGAGCACGTGCTGCGCGGCAGCCACAAATACGCCTACGACCGGCCACCGTTTCACGAAAGTGGCCCCGAAGCCGACCTGTATTTGGAAGGCCATGACCAACACCGGGGTTGGTTCCACAGCTCCCTGCTCTTGGGTTGCGCCCTGTACGACCGCGCACCCTACAAAGGTTTGTTGACCCACGGCTTTGCCACCGACGGTCAGGGGCGCAAGATGAGCAAAAGCTTGGGCAACACCGTGGTGCCGCAAGAAGTCACCGACAAGCTGGGCGCAGAAATCGTGCGCCTGTGGGTGGCGTCTACCGATTACTCGGGTGACTTGAACATCGACGACAAAATTCTGGCGCGGGTGGTCGACACCTACCGCCGTGTGCGCAACACCTTGAAGTTTTTGCTCGCCAACACCAGCGACTTTGACATCAACAAAGACGCGGTGCCCTTGGCCGATCTGCTGGAAGTGGACCGCTACGCCCTGAGCCGCACCGCCCAACTGCAAGCCGACATCGTCGGCCACTACAACGCTTCACGACAGGTGTTTGAAGGCGGTCACTTTGGGGTGTACGAATTCCACCCGGTGGTGGCCAAGCTGCAAATCTTTTGCTCCGAAGACTTGGGTGCGTTTTATTTGGACGTGCTCAAAGACCGGCTCTACACCACCGCGGCGCACTCCCACGCCAGACGCAGTGCGCAAACCGCGCTGTGGCACATCACCCAAGCGATGCTGCGCTGGATGGCGCCTTTCCTCAGCTTCACCGCAGAAGAGGCTTGGACAGTGCTGGGCAACGGCAAAAGCATTTTCGCCAACACCTATTTGCAACTGTCCGAACCCGATGCGGATTTGCTGGCCAAATGGGCGCGCATCCGCGAATTGCGCGAAGCCGTGAACAAAGAAATTGAAGTGCTGCGCAGCCAAGGTCAAGTGGGCTCTTCTTTGCAAGCCCAAGTCCAGCTCACATTGAGCGCTGCGGACCATGCCTTGCTTCAAAGCCTGGGCGAGGATGTGCGCTTTGTGTTCATCACCTCTGCCCTGCAGTTTGAGGCAGGGCAAACGCTCACGGTGCTGGTCAGCCCTTCGCCCCATGCCAAGTGCGAACGCTGTTGGCATTACCGGGTGGATGTGGGCCAAGTGGCGGCCCACCCCCACCTGTGCCAGCGCTGCGACAGCAATTTGCACGGCGCAGGTGAAACCCGTTCTTTCGCCTGAGCTGGGCCCCAACCATGGCCACGCGCAACGCCCCCACCCTCAAGCTGTGGTTGTCGCTATCCCTCTTGGTATTGGTGCTAGACCAATTGACCAAGGTGTTGATCGTGGGCCATTTTCAGTGGGGCGAAAGCCTGGCCATCACTGATTTTTTCAACCTGGTGCGGGTGCACAACAGCGGGGCTGCTTTTTCTTTTTTGGCCTCGGCCTCTGGTTGGCAGCGTTGGTTTTTCATTGGCTTGGGCAGTGCGGCGGCGCTGTTCATGGTGTGGATGCTGCGCAACCACCCCCAACAAAAATTATTTTGCTTGGCCATTTCGCTGATCTTGGGGGGTGCGGTGGGCAATGTGTTGGACCGCATTTTTTATGGCCATGTGGTCGACTTTGCCGATTTCCATTGGGCGTTTTTAGAACCCCTTTTTCATGGCGGCCATTTCCCCGCCTTCAATGTGGCCGACAGCGCCATCTCCATCGGGGCCGTCACCATGGTCATCGACGAGCTGTGGCGGGTGCGCCAGAGCAAGAGAAAAACTCACTGATTCGGTTTGAACACCAGCGCTTGAGCTGTCGCCCCAGGGGTCACTGCGGTCTTTCCCTCTGGCGGCAAAAACAAAGCCACCAGGTCATTTAAAAAGTCAAAGCCCCGCTCCGTGGGCAAGACCCGCTGTCCCACTTGCTCGATCAAGCCTTTGTTCTGGGCTTGGGCCAATGGGGCTTCGATCGCGCTCAATGGCAAGCCGGTGCGGGCGCTGAAGTCGCTCAACGCAAAACCATTTTTCAAGCGGAACGCATTCAGGGCAAACTCAAACGCCAGGTCTTTGCGGGCCACTTCATGGCCTTGGCTCACCGCTTGCCCTGACATGGCTTGCTTTTGGTACAGGGCGGGTTCGCGATAGCGAATCAAGCGCAACACCCGGTGCGGGAAACTGATTTTGCTGTGCGCCCCAGCGCCAATGCCCAAATAGTCACCAAATTGCCAGTAATTGGTGTTGTGCCAACACGCATGGCCTTTTTGGGCGTATGCCGACACTTCATACCGCGCCATGCCTTGCTCAGCGGTGCCCTGGGTGATGATGTCAAGCATGTCAAAGGCCTCGTCCTCCTCGGGCAAGCTGGGCGGGTGGCGCTCGAACCAGGTGTTGGGCTCAATGGTCAAGTGGTAGATCGACAAGTGCGGCGGGGCCAGGCCCAGCGCGGTGTCCAAATCGTGCTGCAAGGCGCTCAGACTTTGGCCAGGCAAGGCGTACATCAGGTCGATGTTGAAGGTGTCAAAAGCCTCGGCAGCCTCCCGCACAGCGGCCATGGCTTGGTCGGCATCGTGCACCCGGCCCAAGGAACGCAAGCTGTCGTTGTGAAAACTTTGCACCCCCACCGACAAGCGGGTGACGCCTGCCGCTCGGTAGCCATGAAAGCGGTCGGTCTCAAAAGTGCCGGGGTTGGCCTCCAAGGTGATTTCGCAATCGGGCACCAAAGGCAACAAAGCTCGGATGTGCCCCAACAATTGCTCAATCGCCCAGGGCTCAAAAAGGCTGGGCGTGCCCCCACCGATGAAGATGCTGTGCACTGGCCGCCCCCACACCAGGGGCAAGGACTGCTGCAAATCGGCCACCAACGCCTGCAAATAGGCTGCTTGAGGCAACTCGCCCATGCCAGGCCCCCAAGCGTGAGAGTTGAAGTCGCAATAGGGGCATTTTTTCAGGCACCAAGGCAGATGCACATACAAAGACAAGGGCGGCAAAGCGGGCAGTTGCAAGGTGCCAGGCCTGAGCCAGTGGGCGGCATCGCCCAACTTACCCAAATCCAAGGGGGCCGCAGCAGCGATCAAGGCTTGGCCCACTGCGCTTGCATCAGCGCCACCAGTTGTCGGGCCGCTTGGCCGCGGTGGCTGTATTGGTTTTTCACCGCTGGGTCGAGTTCGGCGAAGGTTTGCCCCAACTCGGGCAGGTACATCACCGGATCAAAACCAAAACCGTTGGGGCCCCGGGGCGCGGTGGTGATCTCACCAACCGCACGCCCCACGGCGATCAAGGGCTCAGGGTCCATCGGGGTGCGGACCGCCACCAAGGTGCTGACCAAGGCCGCTCTGCGCTGCTCAACCCCTTGAAGTTGCTCGAGCAGGGCGCGCACATTGTTCTCATCGCCTTTGGCATAACCAAACTGAGTGGCGTAATAAGCGGTTTGCACCCCAGGCAAGCCGTCAAACGCGTCCACGCACAAGCCCGCATCATCGGCCACCGCTGGCAAGCCCGTGTGAGCGGCGGCATGTCGGGCCTTGGCCAACGCGTTTTCCACAAAGGTGTGAAACGGCTCCTCGGCTTCCGGAATGTTGAAGTCAGATTGCGGCAGCAATTGCCACCCCAAGGGCGCAAAGAGCATGCGCAGCTCGGCCAGCTTGCCTGCATTGTTCGATGCCAACACCAATTGACGCATGACCCCAGCCTTCAACCCAGGGCTTGTTGTTGCAAAGCGAACAATTCTTGGATGCCCTTTTCGGCCAAAACCAAGAGTTGGTCCATTTCCAAGCGGGTGAAGGCCGCGCCCTCAGCCGTGCCTTGCACCTCCACGAAGTGGCCAGCACCCGTCATCACCACATTCATGTCGGTGTCGCAAGCGGAGTCTTCGGTGTATTCCAAATCCAACAATGGCAGGCCTTTGAGGATGCCCACCGATATGGCGGCCACCGAATGGGTGATGGGCGACTGGCTGATCTTGCCGCTGGCCAACAAGCCGCGAACGGCATCTTGGGCGGCGACATAGGCGCCGGTGATGCTGGCCGTGCGGGTGCCGCCATCGGCTTGCAACACATCGCAGTCAATTTGAATCGTGCGCTCACCCAGGGCTTGCAAGTCAAACACCGCCCGCAAAGAGCGGCCAATCAAGCGTTGAATCTCTTGGGTGCGCCCGCTTTGTTTGCCTTTGGCCGCCTCGCGGTCGCTGCGCGTGTGGGTGGCGCGGGGCAGCATGCCGTACTCAGCGGTGACCCAACCCTGCCCCGACCCGCACTTGTGGGGTGGGACTTTTTCTTCCACCGAGGCGGTGCACAAGACCTTGGTTTGGCCAAACTCGATCAGCACCGAGCCTTCGGCGTGGATGGTGTAGTGGCGGGTGATGCGCACGGGGCGCATCTGGTCAACGGCGCGGTTCAGGCGTGAGGCGGGCAAGGTCATGGGGGTGAATTTCCAATTGGGCAATCATTTGAGGCCGCGATTGTCCCGCATATCACACCCGGGTCCAGGGCCAGGCCTTGGTCCCTGAGATAATCCTTTTTTGTCAGCCCCTGATCAACCGTGCCCATTTACAGCATGACTGGTTACGCCAGCACCCAAGTGCTGCTGGCGTCCACCTCACCCCCGTCTTCCTCAGCCCCGGTTCGCCTGGGCTTGGAAATCCGCTCGGTCAACAGCCGCTTTTTGGACCTCGGCTTTCGCATGCCCGATGAATTGCGCATGCACGAGGCGGCGCTGCGCGACCTGATCAGTGCCCAACTCAAGCGCGGCAAAGTGGAGGTTCGGGTACACCTCGAATCCGATCAGCAGGCAGGCTTGGCCCCGCCCGATGCCGCCTTGCTGGGTCAATTGTCCCAATGGCAAACACAGGTCCAAGCCGTTTTGCCCCAGGCGCGGGGTTTGAGTGTGGCTGACATCCTCAAGTGGTCCGTGCAGCCCCAGGCCAACCCCCAAGATCTGGGGCCGGCCTTGTTGCAATTGGCCCAGGATGCCCTGGCGAGCTTGCTGCAAGCCCGCTCCCGCGAAGGTCAGCGTTTGGGACAGCACTTGCTGGAGCAGGTCGGCCAGTTACAGGCTTTGGTGGCCAAGGCCTTGCCCTTGGTGCCCACCCTGGTGGCCCAACAACGACAACGTTTTTTGGACCGCTGGCATGAAGCCTTGGGCCTGGGGCAGGAATCTGCCAATGCCGATCAGGCCCAAGACCGGGCCTTGAGCGAAGCGACTGCTTTTGCCATTCGCATCGACGTGGCCGAAGAGCTGACGCGTTTGGGCGCCCATCTGGCTGAAATCACCCAATGCCTGAATCACCCACCGGCCAAAGAAGGGGTTGGCAAGCGATTGGATTTTTTGATCCAAGAATTGCACCGAGAAGCCAACACGCTGGGATCGAAATCAGCCGCCTTGGAGATGACCCGCGTTGGGGTTGACATGAAAGTCCTGATCGAGCAAATGCGCGAACAGGTCCAAAACCTGGAGTAAAGACCCATGGACTACCCTGGCAATGTGTATGTGGTGGCAGCGCCCAGTGGCGCAGGCAAATCGAGCCTGGTCAAGGCTTTGATGGAGCTGGATGCGGCCGTGCGGCCATCGGTGTCGCACACCACCCGCCCACCGCGTGGGCAAGAAAAGGACGGCCGCGAGTACCACTTTGTGAGCGATGACGCCTTTGATGCCTTGATCCAACAAGAAGCTTTTTTGGAATGGGCCACGGTGCATGGCCACCGCTATGGCACCTCGCGCGAGTCCATCGAGCAACGCATCGCCCAAGGTGCCGATGTGGTGCTCGAAATCGATTACCAAGGTGCATTGCAAATCAAGAAGATTTTTGCCAATGCCGTGCTCATCTTCATCTTGCCCCCAAGCTGGGATGAGTTGCGCTCGCGGCTGCAAAACCGGGGCGAAGACACCCCAGACGTGATCGAGACGCGGCTCAAGAACGCGGCCCATGAGATGTCTCAGGCCCCCAAATTTGACTTCGTTATAATCAATGAGTTGTTTGAACGGGCTTTGTTTGACCTCAAGGCCATTGTTCATTCGCAACGGCTCAAATACAAAGCCTTGCGACGCGCTCGGGCTGACATTTTTCAGGCCCTCAAATTGAAATGACCCTCTGGAGTAAAGCAATGGCCCGCATCACCGTCGAAGACTGCCTGGAATTCATTCCCAATCGCTTTCAACTCGTATTGGCCGCCACCTACCGTGCGCGCATGATCAGCCAGGGCCACACCCCGAAAATTGAAAGCAAGAACAAGCCCGGCGTGACAGCGCTGCGCGAAATCGCCGCTGGCAAAATCGGTCTGGAAATGCTGAAAAAAGTGCCCGGCTAAAGCCTCACCACGCTTCCCAAAACACCGCCAAGGCGGTGTTTTTTTTCGCCTTTGACCGGCGTTGGGGCTGGTCCAACGACAAATTGATACAGTCAAGGCTGTGAACACCCTCAGCCCGACCCAACCTGCCAAGCCCGCCCACGCAGCGGCCAATGCGGCGGCGGCCAGTTTCGCCGCCTTGATGGCCAAACTGGACTACCTCTCCACGGACGAGGTTGAGCAAGTCCGGCGCGCTTACCGTTTGGCCGATGAAGCGCATCTGGGCCAATTGCGCAGCAGCGGTGAACCCTACATCACCCACCCCATCGCCGTGGCAGCCCAGTGTGCCCAGTGGAAGCTGGACGCCCAGGCCCTGATGGCGGCTTTGCTGCATGATGTGCTGGAAGACTGCGGCATTGTCAAAACCGAATTGATTGAAAAGTTTGGCCCCACCGTGGCCGA
Source organism: Comamonadaceae bacterium (assembly GCA_947448885.1). Lineage (GTDB taxonomy): Bacteria > Pseudomonadota > Gammaproteobacteria > Burkholderiales > Burkholderiaceae_C > Limnohabitans. The sequence goes on along the minus strand of CANFPJ010000009.1, from coordinate 41,385 downwards.
GCTGGTGGATGGCCTGACCAAACTGGACAAATTGCAGTTTGATACCCGCGAAGAAAACCAAGCCGAGTCGTTTCGAAAAATGCTCTTGGCCATGGCCCGCGACGTGCGTGTCATTTTGATCAAACTGGCCGACCGCAGCCACAACATGCGCACCTTGTCAGACATGCCAGTTGAGAAATGGCGGCGCATCGCCAGCGAAACCTTGGACATTTATGTGCCCATCGCCAACCGATTGGGCCTGAACCAAACCTACCGCGAGCTGCAAGATTTGTCCTTCCGGCACCTGATGCCGTGGCGTTACAAGGTGCTGGAGAAAGCCATCACCCGTGCGCGCAACCGCCGTCGCGATGTGATGAAAAAAGTCCAGCACGAAGTCGAGGGCATTTTTCAAAAAACCGGTCTGGCCATGCAAATCACCGGACGCGAAAAAACCCTGCACTCGATTTATAAAAAAATGGACACCAAAAACCTGAGCTTTGCCCAGGTCAATGATTTGTATGGCTTTCGCTTGATCCTGGGCGGTGTCACCGAGTGTTACACCGCGCTGGGGCTGCTGCACCAACTCTACAAACCGGTGCCGGGGCGCTTCAAGGACCACATCGCGATTGCCAAACTCAATGGTTACCAGTCATTGCACACCACAGTGGTCGGACCGTCTGGCACCAATGTGGAGTTTCAATTGCGCACCCAGGCCATGAACGTGGTGGCCGAGTCCGGCGTGGCGGCCCATTGGTTGTACAAAAACGACCGCCAAAGTGCCGAACAAGCCGAACGCCTGGGCGCCAAATGGCTGCAATCATTGCTGGACATTCAAGACGAAACCCACGACGCGTCCGAGTTTTGGGACCACGTGAAAGTCGATTTGTTCCCCGACGCGGTATACGTTTTCACCCCGAAAAGCCGCATCATGGCCATGCCGCGCGGGGCCACTGCCGTCGACTTTGCCTATGCGGTGCACAGCAACATTGGTGACCGCACCATGGCGGTCAAGATCAATGGGGATTCGGTGCCGTTGCGCACCGAGCTGCGCAATGGCGATGTGGTGGAAATCATCACCTCACCCGTGGCCGCGCCCAACCCGGCCTGGCTGGGGTTTGTGCGCACCGGTCGAGCACGCTCCAAAATACGCCACTACCTCAAGGGCTTGGCCCAGGTTGAATCCACCCAAATGGGGCAAAAGATGCTACTCCAAGCCCTGCGCGCCGAAGGTTTTGAGGGCCTGCCCGACCACGAAGGGCCACACGCAGGGCTGTGGGATCGCTTGCTGCGTTTCACCGGCAGCCGCAGCCGTGATGAGTTGCTCACCGACATCGGCCTGGGCAAGCGCGTGGCGCACATCGTGGCCAAGCGTTTGGTGGGCTTGCTCAGCGAAATCGGCGAAAAACCTGACCCCTTGCTCCTCAGCCGTGAGCGCTTCACCGCCCACGAAACCGTGTCACAGGGTTCGGTGCTGATCGACGGCAGCGAAAACGCGTCGGTGCAATTTGCGCCTTGCTGCCGCCCCATCCCAGGCGACGCCATATTGGGCTACTTGGGGCGTGGCGAAGGGCTCATCATCCACACCAGCGACTGCGGCGTGGGACAACGCTTGCTCTACAAGGACCGCGAACGTTTCATGGGGGTGGAATGGTCAGAAGAGCCCGCGCGCACGTTTGAGTCCGAACTGGTCGTGACCGTCAACAATGGCAAAGGGGTTTTGGCCCGCGTGGCCACCGCCATGACCAGTGCCGAGGCGGACATCACCCGGGTCAACATGGCCGATGAAACCACCGGTGAAGCGGCCATTGAATTGCGTTTTGTGATCGCTGTCCGCGACACCAGTCACCTGGACACGGTGTTGCGCAATTTGCGCCGAACGCCCTCAGTGGTTCAGGCCCATCGGGTGACGTCACCCGCCTTAACGGGCCGCGGCCATTGACCTTGCCAAGGGCTTAAGCGCCATTGGGCTTGGGGTAAACCACCGACAACACTTCAAGGGTCTGCACACCCGCAGGCGTGGTCAATCGAACCTCGTCGCCCACACGCGATTTCAACAAACTCCGCGCCACAGGCGAGACCCAGCTCACCTGGCCTTGCAAGCTGTCCGCTTCGTCAATGCCCAAAATGGTGATGGTTTTTTCATGGCCATCGGGCGTGGCATAGGTGACGCAAGCGCCAAAAAAAACCTGATCACTGCCATGGTGGATGCTGGGGTCGCTCACCTCGGCCAACTCCAAGCGACCGGTCAAAAACCGGATGCGGCGGTCAATTTCACGCAATCGCTTTTTGCCGTAAATGTAGTCACCGTTTTCAGACCGGTCGCCGTTGCTGGCAGCCCAATGCACCACCTCAACCACCTTGGGTCGCTCGTGGTCGATCAATTCAAGGAGTTCGGCGCGGATGCGGGCATAACCGGCGGGCGTGATGTAGTTCTTCGCACCGGCGGGAATCGGTGGTAAACCATATGGCTCATCATCTTCGCCATCGCCATCGCTTTCGCGGGTAAAGGCTTTGCTCATGGGAATCGACCGAAAAAAAACCTGCTGTCCGAAGAAAGCAGGTTATGAGAATGGTGCGGCTGGCAGGAATCGAACCCACGACCCCTTGGTTCGTAGCCAAGTACTCTATCCAACTGAGCTACAGCCGCATTCAAAAAAGAAATATTCTAGCACGACTGTTGCCATCCCCTTGGGGACCGGCGCCGCGCCACCCAAGGAAGGTCATCGGGTCAAGTTTTTGCTGACCATCCAGTCTTGAATCAGCTGAGCGATGGCATCTGAATTGCGATCCATCATCAGCATGTGGGAATTTCCACGCACACCTGTTTTGGGCAGGTCAATGCGGGTGACATCCGTGCCTTGTTGGCGCAACGCCTGTTCAAACCGGTCAACATTGGGCGCAATTTTTTGCCACAAGGGATAACGGTCCAAGTAATCTCCCCACACAAACAAATGCGGAATTCCCTTCAAGGCCGTGATGTCGACCTTGTCCCCAGGCACGCCTGAGGGTTCCACCGCGATCACTGCCTTGACCATCCCTGGTGCTTTGAGCGCGGCACTGAAGGTGAAGTTGCCACCTTGGCTGTGAACCATGATGACGCAAGGACATACTTTTTGAACATACTGGTCGTAGGCCGCTTGCGTGGCCAAATCGTTGGTGGCCCAACGGGGAATGCCTTGCTTGCCAAACTGGTCGAAAGCTTCTACCGGGAACTGCGTCCCCTCCAGATAAGCGATGCGTTTGGCAGGATCGGTTTGGTACGAGCCCTCAGGACCCAAACGGAACAATTCCCAAGCTTCCTTTTTGGTTCTGAAAAAGGGCTCGGTTTTGAAAATCTCTGGGTAGCGGGCCCAAGAGGCACGGCCGCGCTCTACGGCATCACTGACATACACATCGTGTCCAGCTTTGAGAAAAAAGTTTTGCCAACCCGGCTTGCCGTCAGGCTTGGTCTCCCAGGTCACGCCCGCCAAGCCACCACCGTGCCACATGAGCAATGGGTACTTGGCTTTGCGAAAGTGTTCATGCAACTTAACGTATTGAACATACATTTGCTCGACCTCAAAGTCGCCATTCGGATTGACCTTGAAGGGCGCGGCGCCCGCTGTGAAAACGATTTCTTTTTCGGGCAAACCCGACAAAGTGACTTGCCGTCCACCGATGTGAAAACTGCCCACCTCCTTGACACCGAAATGATCCGTCGGCGATCCGTGGGCGCCTCCGGGGTGATGGTGCGCACACGCCGAAATGAGCAGCAAGGTGCCAATGGCAAACCACATCCGTTTCATATTGAGTCCTTTGATCGGTTGAGAATTCAATGCAAGCCAAAAAGTCATTTTGGTTGCTTCCATCACCAGTGAGACGGGGATTTACCCTCAAATTCAAATCCAATCAGGAGAACTGATGCGCCAGCAAACCGGGTTGCGCTGGGGCGATCCATCACCCAGACAGGTTCGCCAAGCAATGGGCAACGATTGCATTGGCGTGCCCATGGCCCAGACCATGCGCGGCCTTTAACCAATTCACCATTTCCATGTGCTTCATGCCTTTTTTCGCCTGAACCAAATCGATCCAGTGCGTGATGGGTTGGCCATATTTCTTTTCAATGGCAGGGAAATACGATGCGGGACCCTTGGTTTTTGGCGGTGGCACGGTGCGCATATTCGGTCGGAATCAAGCGGGGATCAATGGGTGAAATTGTTGGCCCGTGTGTGGTTTTTCACTTGCCCGCAATGGCGATCAACTCAACCTCAAATTGAAGGGTTGCATTGGGGGGAATCACGCCTCCAGCGCCTCGGGCACCGTAGGCAATGGCGGGTGGGCAAGTCAATTTGGCCTTGCCACCCACTTTCATCAATTGAACCCCTTCGGTCCAACAAGCGATCACCCCATTCAAGGGAAAGTCAATCGGCTGGTTGCGTTTGTACGAACTGTCAAATTCCTTGCCATCGGGAAAAGTGCCTCGGTAATGCACTTTGACTTTGTCAGTGGCCATGGGGCTGGCGCCTTGACCATCTTGGAGCGATCGATACACCAAACCCGAAGCCGTCACTTTCGCACCGGGCTCTTTGGCGGCCGTTTGGGCAAAGTCGTTTTGCGCCCCAACCGACGAAATGGAAAAGGCGCACAAGCCGATTGCCGCGAATAACGGATTTTTAAAGTTCATGTGGAAATTTCCCGAGAATATATGGGTTGCATTTTCACATGCCCATGTGCCAAGTCTTGAAGTCGGACACATGTACCTGGCGCAACGGTTCAATCCACGATGAACAACCGCGTGGGGATGGATGTGGAGGATCGATGGGGTTCTGCATGGTCAGCCACCTGGTAGCTCATGCCGGGCTTGAGGACAAATGTTCGACCATCTTCCAATTCTGTGTGCAGCTCACCCGCCAGGCACAGCAAGATGTGACCCTTGCTGCACCAATGGTCTGCCAAGTAGCCTGCTGAGTACTCAACCATGCGCACCCGGATATGGCCAAACTGTTGGGTGCGCCAGTGCGCAACCCCACGTTCTCCCCGATGCTCGGTTCGATCGATGCTGGACCAATCGGTGGTGCCAAACGGAATGCCGGACATGTCCACAATGTTTCCTTGGGTTTGCGTTTTTAATCCATGCGGCCCGCGGATTATTTCCAACGGTGTCCAGTGAAAAATGGCTTGAACTTGCACCCGCCAGTTCCACCCAGCTTTCATTCACGCTCAATACCAAATTAGAATATACAAGATGTCTTTTCAAAAACAACATGTGATGAGCAAAAAAGATCCCTCTCGAATTAAAACTCACCATTATTTGTGGCTCACCATCAAATACGAGTTCCTGGGCATCAAAGAGGTTTTTTTAGAGCAAAAACTACTGGTCGCCATCTTGCTGGCAGGGTTGATCTCATTTTTTTACTTGGCTGGCCATCTATCCAAAAAAGATATTGTCTTGGTCGCTGACGAAAAAGGCACGAGTTGGCATCAGATTGCAGAAAACACCAGAAAGTATGTAGAGGCCAACGGTTTTAAATACACCATTCGCACCTCCAGCGGTACCCTCGAAAACGCAAAACTGCTCAACGACCCCAGCAGCGGTGTGAATGTTGCTTTTTTAATTCCTGGCGCACTGGACCCCGAAGTCAACAAATCTTTTTACGCTTTGGGCAGCATAGATTACGAGCCCATCTGGATTTTTTACCGGAAAAGCCTTGGTCAACTGACCAACCTTCAAGAACTGGCCAAACACAGAGTGGGCGTTGGACCCACACTGAGCGGCAGATACGTGGTAACGGAAAAAATATTTTCCTTGAACAAAGTCGAAATCAAAAACAATCCTCGGTTTATTTCCGATAAATTGGGAAACCAAATAGGTGATTTCAAGAGCGGCAAATTAGATGCATTGATTTTCATAGGGCATGCCCATGATCCCAATGTTCGCCAATTGGCACTCAACCCCGATTTCAAACTGTTCGATTTTGACGAGGCAGATGCCTACACCAAGCACATCCCCTTCTTGCAGAAAGTCGTTGTTCCCACAGGATCATTTGACATTGCTGCACACATTCCACATCAAACCGTCTCGCTCATCGCCATCACAACCAGCTTGGCGGTCAGAAAAGACACCGACTCCGATGTCCAGTTGGCCATCCTGATGGCCGTCAAAGATGCAGAAAGGGGCAGTGACAACCTCTTTTTTGCCAAAAGGAATGAGTTCCCAACCTACATGGACCCTTTGATCGAAATCAGCCCTGTGGCCAAACGGTTCTATGATTTCGGGCCTCCCGCATTGCTCAATTATTTTGCATTTTGGACAGCCACTTTGATCGATCGATTCTCGGTGCTGCTGCTCGCTGTTTTCGCCGTCTTGTTCCCGGTGAAAGAGCTGGCGGGGCACCTCAAGAAAATTCGGTCAGTCATCCGTGAACATGATCATTATGCGGAATTGATTGACATCAATCGGCAAGTCACGACCGCCAATTTATCCATAGAGGGTTTGGAAAGCATCCTCAAACGACTCAAGCAGATCGACCAAACCAAGGCCATTGAAAAAGTCAAGGTGGGTAAAGAAACGCGGTATTTCTCTTTGTCAGAAACCATTGGGATGCTGCAAGACAAGATCGAGAAACAATTGCTCCAGAAGATGCAATCCGTGAAGGATGCATGACGCTTTGAACCGCCATGAGGCCCTGATGCCCGATCGAAAGGGATCAAAGGATTTGCGAAAGAAAAGCCCGGGTTCTCGGCGATTGGGGCCGGTCAAAGAAATCCACCGGATTGGCCTGCTCGACCAGACACCCTTGATCCATGAAGACCATGGTGTCGGCAATTCGCCTTGCAAACGCCATCTCATGCGTGACACACAACATGGTCATTCCGGATTGGGCCAACTCCGTCATCACGTCAAGAACTTCCTTGATCATTTCCGGATCAAGCGCGGAGGTGGGTTCATCAAACAACATCACTTTGGGTTGCATGCACAAAGACCTTGCAATGGCAACACGTTGTTGCTGACCGCCAGATAACTGAGCAGGGTATTTGTTGGCTTGTTCAGGGATTCGGACGCGTTCAAGCAACTGCATGGCACGTTCACGTGCCGCTGGTTCCGTCAAACCCAGTACGCGCATTTGAGGAATCACACAGTTTTGAAGCACTGTCATGTGCCCGAACAAATTGAATTGTTGAAACACCATGCCCATGTCACGGCGAATATCTTGGAGATGGGGTTGATGTTGATCGATCAATCGACCATCGAAATAAATCAGGCCTTCCTGATGGTGCTCCAACTGATTCAGACATCGAATCAAGGTTGACTTGCCCGATCCTGAGGGGCCACAAATGACCACCTTTTGACCGGCATTGATTTTCAAGTGGATGTCGCGCAACACATGGTGTTGACCAAACCACTTATTCAGGTTTTGAACATCAATCAAAGGGGTCGCCATGGATGAGGTGTGCATGTGAAAAATCAGTGTTCTCTGCCGTGGCGGCGCTCAAAATACGCAAAGACTTGAGACAAACTGAAGCAAATGCAAAAATAAATCACAGCGGTCAAAACAAAGACTTCGAAAACACGCTGTGTCGAGACTTGAACATCTTGTGCCATGAAAGATAACTCTTGTATCGACACCAGAGACACCAAGGACGAATCTTTGATGAGCTGTATAAATTGACCAGTGAGTGAGGGCAAAACGTTTCGAAGGGCCTGAGGCCAAACCACCCGAATCATGACATCGGTCTGGGTCATGCCCAAACTGCGTGCGGCTTCCGCTTGACCCATCGGGACGGCATTCAACCCAGCCCGAACGATTTCAGTCACATAGGCCCCTGAAAAAACAGACAAACAAATCAAGCCTAGAAAAAAGTTGTTGATCAGTTCCGTGGGCCCAAACAAAACGCTCAGAAACGCTTGAACCGCCAAGGGCAAGGCACTGACACGCTGATCCAATGCCAATAACGGCATGAATTGATTGGAAATGAAGTAAACAAAAATAAACACGAAGACAACCGGCGGGATATTGCGCACCGTCATCACATACGCACTGGCCACCATTCGCAACAGCAATCGGGCGTGATTGCGCATCCATCCCATGATCAAGCCCACCAACGTCGCTATCAGCATGCCCCACAAAGCCAAGCGCAGGGTGGTCATCAAACCTTGAAGCAGTAAATTAGGGGCCCATTGACCGGTGAGGACGTCTGTTTTGACAAAGTACGGCCAAACCGAACCCCAATCCCAGCGATAACTGAAGGCACCTTGCGATCTCAACATGCCCGCACACAAGAGCGCGGCCACCACCACGATCCAGCAAAGATCCCAGCGGTTCCAGGCCAAACGGCTGGATGGCGGGGCCGCACGGGCTGGGATCAAGGCATTGTCAACTTCCAAGCGGCGACCCTTTGTTGGCATGGCCTTGACAGGACTGATGCGCCCTGACGTGATCAAAAGTCAATTGGCTGGAACGAGCCCAGCCCAATCTTGGGTGCGGAACCAATATTGATGGCGCTGCTTGAGCCACGCCTGGTTTTTCTGGATCCAATCATTGAATCCAGCCAAACCGGCAGGGTTGCCCTTGCGCAGACCAAAGCCTTCGAACGTGTTCACGATATTTTCGTTGGTGGGTTTGAACAGTTTGTCCGAATGGCGAATCGCAAAAAAAGATGGCTTGGGCTCACTGGAGATCACCGCATGGGCATTGCCATTGATCACCTCCTGAAATGCAATGGCATCATCATCAAATTGTCGCAAGGTGGCTTTGGGCCATTTCTCTTCCACGGTTTTACAGCCAGCCACGCCACGTCGGCAGGTGAATGTCACGTTGGGGCTGTTGTAGCCTTCTGGCCATTTGAGATTGGCGGCGAGTTGCTTGGATGCAGCGACGCCTTGACCAGATGTCGAGTAAGGTGTTGTGAAATCAACTTGCTCTTGGCGCTGGGGCGTGATGGTGAGACCCCCAATGATGACGTCAAATTTACCGGCGATGAGCGAAGGAATGATGGCATCCCACGCGGTCGGGATGAGTTCAAGTCGAACGCCTAAATCTTGTGCGACCTTGTTGGCAACATCAATCTCAAATCCAACCCAAGTGCCCTGCTTGTCCCGCATGGCCCATGGCACAAAACTGGCAAAACCCACTTGGAGTTTGCCGCGTTTTTTGATGGTATCAATCAGGTTTTCTGGCTGAGCGTTTGCGGTTGGCAACAGGGCAAAGGAACTGAAAATGGCCAAGGCCAAGGCCAAAATTTGTCGGGTGAAATGCATTGTTATTCTGACTTTTTGATGAAAGTTGCATGCGAAATATATCGAGCATGCGGTTGAGGTGAAATTGACTTTATCACCATTTGGGGCGCTGGAATCTTTTTTCCAAAAGACCCACCCCCCAAGACAAGCCAAGCGTGATGCACAAGTACAGTGCGGCGGTGGTGAGCCAAATTTCAAAGGCCATGAAGGTATCTGCAATGATGGTCCGCGCTTGCGTCGTGAGGTCAAATATGGCGATCACGCTCACAATGGCCGAGTGCTTGACCAAATTCACCAGCACCCCCGCCAAGGGCGGAAGCATCAAGGGGAGCGCTTGTGGCCAAATGATGTCTTGTTGGGTGTTGCGAGGTGACATTCCCAAGCTCAGCGCTGCCTCACTTTGACCTTTGGGAACCGCTTGCAAAGCCCCTCGGATGATCTCTGCAGCGAAGGCCCCTTCATACAGCGCCAAGCAAACCACGCCGGTGACCTCTCGGCCCAGGTCCAAGGTGGGGGCCAAAATGAAATAGCAGACCAATATTTGCACCAACAAGGGTGTGTTGCGAATCAATTCGACATAGCACCACGCGATGGCCCGACCCATGTGCGACGGGGCTTGGCGCATCCATGCGGCGAGGGTGCCCAAGACCAGTGCCAAAAAGGTGCTCTTCCAGGCCAAATCCAATGTCACCCACAAGCCTTTGAGCAAAGGTCCCCATACCCACTCGCCATCAATGACACGCCATAGGTGGCGTGGTACTCGGTCCCATTTCCACTGGTAACCCATTTGGGTGGCACCATGAAATGCCAATGCCATGAAAAGAACCACCAAAATAGCAAACTGAAACACATCCCACCCTGCCCTTCGATGCCAAGCCACAGGCGGTGATGGGGGTGGTTGACGCGCAGGAACGGGTTCCTTCATGGTTAAGACGCTGTCAGCGTTCTGATCTGAAGACGGAAATCGCCCTCTTGTCGATCAGCGATCAGGATGCCAACCTCGCTGACGTCAGAAAAAGACAGGGGTGGCGCCTGGACCAGCCGACCTCGAAATGTTGTCTTGAATTCTTCGGCTTTGAAACGGTGCAGCTGCCAAGTCGCTGCCGCCAAGAAATCAGACTCGTAGACAACCTGAGGCGCTTTTTCCGTTCGCAATGTGAATTTATATCGCAGGCCATCACCCTGAACTGCCAAGGCCAACGAGTGGGTTGGCTGGGGAAAACTGGCGGGGAAGCGCATGGACGCAAATCCACCATTGTTCGCCAGAGACACCACACCTTCAAAGAACATGCCCTCCGGATCGGGCCGCAAACGCGACTGCGATACGCCGCCCATCACACCATCATTGACGATTCGCCCGAATCGAACGACTTCCACCATTCTGAAATCCATCGTGCTTTCCTTGGCCCAGGCTAATCCGGTCCACCCGATCGTGCCAACGGTGATGGTGTGGAGAATTTTTCTGCGATGCGTGTCCATTGATACCAGGTGGCGCTTTCACTGTAGCCAAAATTGCGTGGTGAGGTTTTTATCCGCATTTAACTATGCAGGTGTCCCGTTTTCACAAAAATAGTACACCCTTGTGTGCTGAAAGGTTTGTGCAAACTCATGTGCGGACTTCTGATCCAAGAACCCTGGGGATAACGGCCATGTTCATCTTCAAAAACCCCATCGATCACAAAGATTTCTTCCCCCCCGAAATGCCTGTGCGCATTGAAATACGTTTGCGCAGCCCATCGAACCAACGTGGACCCATGCCCCTGTTGCATCAAAGGCATGACCGTTAGGCCAGGCACCATCCCTGTGTGCCAAGCGGCTGTTTGGGTATCGACGACTTCTCGCTCGATTTGTTCACGGCCAAGATGTCGCAGTTTCACAAACAGCGTGCAGCCCGATTCACTGAAAGGCGCATGGGCAGATCCTGGGGGGTTCATGATGTAGGTGCCGGCTGAATAATCACCCGCCTCATCACTGAATGTGCCATCCAAGACGAATATCTCTTCACCCCACTCATGGGCGTGCATTCGAAACTTGGATCCTGGCAGATAGCGAACGATGGATGTGGCTTTTGCCACCTCATCGCCTTGACGCTCAAGCATGCGCCGTTCCACCCCCGATTCGGGGCTGGAAATCCAAGGTAAATCATGGTGATTGATCACGACCCTCTGGGTGTGGTCGGCATTGATTTCCATCTGCAGTACTTTCCGATATCAAATAAATGCAAGCATATCAACCAAATTGGCTGCACACGGAGAAGACAAAAACCCTGACAGTTAAGTTCTTTGGGCCCCTAGGCGCCACAAAGAGGTGACCTCAGCCACACGGGCCCCATGCAAAGGGTCGTCCTTGTCTTCAACCTTGCCATGTCGCGGGCGTATGTCTTGACGCCCAAGGATATGAAGTCCGCCCTCGTCGATCCACTGCAGCAAGGATTCACGTGAACGAAGACCCAAGTGCTCGGCCAAGTCAGACAAGATCAACCAACCCTCTCCCGCTGGCGTGAGGTGCTCGCGCAGACCCGATAAAAAGCCACGCAGCATGCTGCTGTTCTCGTCATAAACGGCACGTTCGATGGGCGATGTGGGGCGTGCAGGGACCCAAGGCGGATTGCACACGATCAATGGGGCCAAGCCCACCGGGAATAGATCGGCGTTGACCAACTCGACCTTGTCCGAAAAGCCAAGACGCGCCAGGTTCTCTTTGGCACAAGCCAGCGCTCGGCTGTCGCAGTCGGTAGCGACGACACGCTCGACCCCCCGTTTGACCAACAACGCGGACAGCACACCCGTGCCCACGCCAATTTCAAAGGCCAGGGTGTGATCCTCAATAGGCATTGTTGCCACCAAGTCAATGTACTCCCCGCGCACGGGTGAGAAAACACCGTAGTGGGGATGGATGCGATTGTTCGGTGCAACGCCCAAGGCAGAAATTTCCACCCCTTTTTTTCGCCATTCATGCGCACCCACCACCCCCAGCAATTCGCGCAAGGCAACCATGCTGGCCTGGCCAGACGATGGGCCCCAAGCTTGGCAACAAGCCTCGCGCACATCGGGGGCGCGACGCAAGGGAATTCGGTAGTCGGCATCCAAGGGGATGAATAACATACCCAGCACCCTGGCGCGTTGACCCAGCGCCTGACGGTGCAAGTGAAAAGCCTGTGAAATATCAGCAGTTTGATTTTTCAAAGGTCTTTTGGAGGATCGTTTTTGCGTCCTGCGTGACAAAGCCTGCAGCAATTGACGGGCATTGTGAAAGTCCCCCTGCCACAACATGCCGGTCCCTTCGCACATCATCCGATAGGCAACATCTGCCGCTACGGTGTCGTCCCCCATGACAACTTGTCGCGGCACTGGCACCCCGCTCTCGCTGCGCAACTGGGGTAGGTCGGTGAGAAATGGCATGGGCCATCATAGACAAGGCTGAAGCTGTAAAACGATGCTTTTTCTTTTGGACGCCAAAAGATGTCGCACCGAGGGCTTCTGTGTCAGCGTCACCATCAATTTTTCAGAGTCCCACAAAAAAAGCCACTGACCGAAATCAGTGGTTTTTACTTTTGGTGGGCCCACCTGGACTCGAACCAGGGACCAAAGGATTATGAGTCCTCTGCTCTAACCAACTGAGCTATAGGCCCGAACGCACGATTCTAATGGCGGGCATGCCCAGCACGACCGCGCCACAACCAAAGCGCACACGACAGCACACCCGCACAGGCCAACATCATTTGAAATTCACGGGCCAAGGGATACAGGGTGTCCACACGGTAAGCCCAGGCGCACAATGCCATGCAGACCCAGGCCAGGGCTTGCAAAGTACGCTCATGCTGCTCTGGGCTTTGGCGCTTCAGCCATTGGTCACCCCAAGCACGGGTGAATGTTCCGCACACCCAACCCAAAGCGGCACCTGCAAGCACATCGGCCGGCCAATGCGCGCCCACCGCAATGCGCGAAAGCCCGACACCCATCGCCAGCATCAAACCCACCCAAGCCCATAAGCCCCATCGGCGGCCGGCCATGACCACCGCCAGCAACGCAAAAGCACTCAAGGTGTGGCCCGAGGGAAAAGAATGAAACTCCAGCACCGGACCAATGATGTGAAACTGGCTGGGCTCCATCGCCCCAGCGGGTCGCGGCATTTGGGTCAGCACTTTGGTCAAGCGAGACACCGCACCGCCCAAAGGAACGGCCAAGGCAAACCCCAGCAAGGCCTGCGGTTGCCACCACAGACAAAGGGCCAAAACGGTCAACACCATCCAGGTGTCGCCCAAAAGGGTCCAACACGACCAAATGGCATCGGGCAAAACCATGGACCAACTGTTCAAACCCAGAAACAAGTCTTTGTTCATGGGGTTGGCCTGCAAAGCCACTGCCGCCAGCAGCACCGCGATGGCGAACCACAACGATTTGGGCCATTTCATGAAGCGGGCCTCCAATCTCGGCACAGATGGAATGCAAAACTGCCCACCACTTGCCCCAGGTGTTGGCTCTCATGCGTCTGCACCTTGTCACATTGGGCAAAACCTGCCTCACCTGCGCTGGCGATGGGTGCCGGATAGGGTTTGACCGACCAATCGACCCACAAGGCATGGTCGCCCGGTTTGAACTGGCCAAACCACAGATCGAACTGATCTTGGTGGCTTTGCGCCACGATCACGGGCATGGGGCGGGCATACCAAGCCAAACGGCTGGCCAGGCTCCAGTTGACCACGGTCAATGTGCGCAGCCCATGGGCTTGCGCCACTTGGGTGGCACGTTCAGCGGCCGATGACCACCCCTGTACGTCTGCAAATGGGTTGGCAGGCCGACCCCAAATCAACCCCACGCACAAAGCCACGCTGGCCAGCGCTTGCAAGGCCACGCCCCCCCGCCACCAGGCTTGGTGCTGGGGCTTCATTGGGTACCAAGCCCAAGCCGAAAAAGGCAACAACAGCAGCCATGGCCAACTGGTCCAGTGCGGCAGGGCCGAGCCATTGCCCGACAGCACCCAGGTCAACAGCAAGGCCGGCAAAGCCATGCCCAGGGCCAACCACGCCGTCCAGCGCGGCCAAGCCATGCGGCGCCAACCCACCACCATGGCCCACCAGGACAAGGGGCCAAAGACCAAACATTGCAGCACCACAAATCCAAAAAAGCTTTTGGCTTGCCAAGTGTCGCGCCCACCAGCGTGCCCCAATTGGTAGGCAAAAGAAATCCAGCCATGCTGGTGGTTCCACCACAACACGGGGCTGATGAGCAGCAGTGCGATCAAGGCCGCCAGCCACGGGCCCGGGCCGCGCAACCAACGCCAGCCCAACGACAAGCTCAGCACCAGCACTACGCCTGGCACCAACAGCACCGCCGTGTATTTGGTCAGACCGGCCAAGCCCAGGCACAGGCCCAGGGCACACCAATCGCGCCAGGGGTAGGGCTCGTGGCCATTGGCAACTGGCGGTTTGTGCGCCAAGCGCAGAGTCACGAGCAGCAATGCCAAGGCAATCGGCATCAGCAGGCTGTCTGGCACCAAGGCTAAGGCCAACAAATGGACCATGGGGGCACTCAACCACAGCCATAAAACGCCCTGGGCGGCAGTTTGCGCTTCGGCCTGTGTGCCGTGGCGCAAAACCCACTGGGTGGTGATGCGCCACAGCAACCACGCTGAGGCCATGGCGCAGCCCAAAGGGACGATGCGCAAAGCCCAATCTGAACCACCCAAAGCGACCGCAGGCCACTGCAACCAGCCCACCAAGGGTGGGTGGTCAAAATAACTCCAGTCCAGGTGGTAGGCGTACAAGGCGTAATGGGCCTCGTCCACCGACAGGCCCACGCCCCAGGCCAAGATCAGGTGCGCCACTGCGCCTAGCGTCAGGGCCCAGCGCATGAATGGTTATTTGTTTTGGTGGCTGAGGGCATTGCTGACCAGCCGTGAAGTGATGTCCACGATTTGGATCATGCGCTCATAGGGCATGCGGGTGGGGCCAATCACCCCCAATGTGCCCACCACCTGGCCATTGACCTCGTACGGCGAGCTGACCACCGAGAGCTCTTCAAAGGGCACGATTTGGCTCTCACCGCCAATGAAAATGCTCACGCCCTCGGCCTGGGAAGACACGTCGAGCAAGCGCATGAGCTGGGCTTTTTGTTCAAACAACTCAAAGGCCCGGCGCAAATGGCCCATGTCGCTGGAGAAGTCGCTCACCGCCAACAGATTGCGCTCGCCGCTGATGATCACCTCTGCGGTGGTGTCGTTCATGGCCTCGGAGCCTGCCGCGACCGCCGTTTGCATCAAGGTGGCGATTTCGCTGCGCAGTTTGTCCACCTCGGACTTGAGGCGTTCACGCACCTGCTCAATGGCCATGCCGGCGAAATGGGTGTTGAGGAAATTGGCGGCCTCGACCAGTTGGCTGGTGGAGTAGTCGGTCTCGGTGAAGATCACCCGGTTTTGCACATCACCCTCTGGCGAGACGATGATCAGCAGCAATCGGCGCTCCGACAAGCGCAAAAATTCAATGTGGCGAAACACCGATGTGCGCCTGGGTGCAATCACCACACCCACAAAGTGTGACAAGTTGGACAGCAACTGCGCC
Organism: Comamonadaceae bacterium; assembly: GCA_947448885.1. Taxonomy (GTDB): domain Bacteria; phylum Pseudomonadota; class Gammaproteobacteria; order Burkholderiales; family Burkholderiaceae_C; genus Limnohabitans. The sequence continues at coordinate 25,630 of CANFPJ010000009.1, read as the reverse complement.
GCATTCAAAATGACTTTTTGCGGTTGCTCAGCCGCCAGGGCTGGGGTTTGGAGTTGTTCGCGCTGCACCGTGAGCATGGTGTCGACGAACAAGCGGTAACCCCGGGCCGTGGGCACCCGACCTGCCGAGGTGTGGGGGCTGGCAATCAGGCCCAGCTCCTCCAAATCGGACATCACATTGCGAATGGTGGCGGGTGACAGCTCCAGCCCAGAAGCCCTGGACAAAGTGCGCGATCCCACCGGCTGGCCATCGGCGATATAGCGTTCAACCAACGCTTTGAGCAATAACTTGGCGCGATCGTCTAGGATGGTCATGATTTCGAATGATTTTAGTGATGTAATTTCCCCATGCCCATTCGCTTTCAACAAATCGCCCTGATTGGTAAATACCCCAATCCCCAAAGCACCACCCAGCTGTCCGGCGTGCGTGATGTTTTACAAGACATCGCCCACTTTCTGACCCAGCTGGGTTGCAGCGTTTGCCTGGAACAAGAAACCGCCAACCACACCGGCTTGCAAGGCCTGCGCACCCTGGATGTGGACGGCATTGCCCTGCACTGCGATGTGGCCTTGGTGGTGGGTGGCGACGGCACCATGCTCAGCTTTGGCCGGCGCTTGGCCGCGGCGGGCGTGCCCTTGATTGGCATCAACCAAGGCCGGCTGGGCTTCATCACCGACATCGCCCTGGATGGCTACCAAGCCACCTTGACCCCCATGCTGGAGGGCTTGTACGAGGAAGACCAGCGCCCCTTGATGCACGCCAAGGTGTGGCGCGACGGGGTTTGCGTTTTTGACGCCTTGGCCATGAACGATGTGGTGGTCAACCGCGGTGCCACCTCGGGCATGGTCGAGCTGCGGGTGGAGGTGGATGGCCACTTTGTGGCCAATCAGCGGGCAGACGGTTTGATCATTGCTTCACCCACAGGGTCCACCGCCTACGCCTTGTCGGCGGGCGGGCCGGTGCTCCACCCCGCGCTGTCGGGCTGGGCGCTGGTGCCCATCGCCCCACACACCTTGTCCAACCGACCCATCGTGCTGGCCGATCCGGGTGAAATTGCGGTCGAATTGGTGTCCGGGCGCGACGCCAGCGCCAACTTTGACATGCAGTCGCTGGCCAAACTGCTGCACGGTGACCGCATCACGGTGCGGCGCTCACAGCACCAAGTGACTTTTTTGCACCCCAAGGGTTGGAGTTACTTTGACACCTTGCGGAAAAAACTGCATTGGAACGAGGGGGGAGCATGAGCCTGCGCGCCATGGGTTTGCGCGATTTTGTGATTGTGCGCAGCCTGGACCTGGAGTTTTCATCGGGCCTGAGTGTGCTCACGGGTGAGACGGGCGCGGGCAAATCCATTTTGATTGATGCCTTGCAACTCGCATTGGGTGAGCGGGCCGACGCCAGTGTGGTGCGCGAGGGTGCGGCTCGCTGTGAAATCAGTGCCGAGTTCGACACCACGGCCCCGGTGGCCCAATGGCTGCAAACCGCCGGTTTTGAAGTCGGCGACAGCTTGCTGCTCAAACGAACCATCGATGCCCAGGGCAAAAGCCGGGCCTGGATCAATGGCAGTGCCGCCACCGCCACCCAGTTGCGTGAAATCAGCGAATGGCTGGTGGACATTCACGGTCAACACGCTTGGCAAAGCCTCACGCGCCCCGATGCGGTTCGCGGCTTGCTCGACGCCTACGGCGGCATTGACACCAAACCCTTGAGCAGCCTTTGGCACGACTGGCGGGCCAGCCAACTGGCCTTGGAGCAAGCCGTTCAGGCCCAGCACAACTTGTCACAAGAGCGTGAACGCCTGGAATGGCAAATTTCGGAGCTCGACAAACTCAACCCCATGCCTGATGAATGGGAAAGCCTCAACGCCGACCACACGCGCCTGAGCCACGCGCAAAACCTGCTCGACGCGGCACAACGGGCTTTGCGTGAGTTGGATGGCGACGACCATGGCGTCCTGGCCCAACTGTCCAAAGCGCAAAACCTGTTGCTCGAACAAACCCAGGTTGAACCCGAATTTGGCAATTTGGCCGATGTGTTGGCCTCGAGTTTGGCGCAAGCCTCAGACGCCGCCCACTCCTTGCAAAGTTGGTTGCGCCGCACCGACTTGGACCCGCAACGCTTGCAAAGCCTGGATGAGCGGGTGGGCCTGTGGATGTCTTTGGCCCGTCGCTACAAACGCGCGCCGGCTGATTTGGCTGCATTGCTGCTGTCTTGGCGTGCTGAATTAAAAAAACTGGAGTTGGCCAGCGACCTGGCCACGCTGGAAAAAGCCCAACAAGCTGCGGCCCAAGCCTACCAAGCAGAGGCCAAACGGGTGTCTCAAGCGCGCGGGCGCAACGCCCCCAAATTGGCCAAAGCCATCACCCAAGCCATGCAGGGTTTGGGGATGCAAGGTGGGCGCTTTGAAGTGGCCTTGAACAAATCGCCTCAAGGCCAATCCAGTGGCCTGGAAGAAGTGGTTTTTTTGGTCGCCGGCCACGCTGGCAGCAGCCCCAGGCCGGTGGGCAAAGTTGCCTCGGGGGGCGAGTTGTCGCGCATCGCTTTGGCCATTGCGGTGACCACCAGCGCACTCGGGCAAGCCCAGACCTTGATCTTTGACGAGGTGGATTCAGGGGTTGGTGGCGCGGTGGCTGAAACCGTGGGCCGACTCATGCAGCAACTCGGTGCCGACCGCCAGGTGCTGGCCGTCACCCATTTGCCGCAGGTCGCTGCATGCGCCCACCACCACTGGGTGGTCACCAAGCGCAGCGACAAAAGTGGCAGCTTCAGTCAGCTGCAAGCGGTCACCGACAACGACCGGGTGCAAGAGATTGCCCGCATGCTCGGCGGCGACAAACGCTCCGCCACATCTTTGGCCCACGCCCAAGAAATGTTGCAAAACTTGAGTGAAAGCGCTGGCGCATGAAAAAAATTCGCCAAGAGTTGGTGCTCATCACCGGCATGTCTGGATCGGGCAAATCGGTGGCGCTGCACGCTTTGGAGGATGCGGGCTATTTGTGTGTGGACAACTTGCCACCCGAACTGCTGCGCTCGTTTGTACAGCTTGAGCAAAAACGCAAGGAAAAGCGCATCGCCATTGCCATGGATGTGCGCAGCGCTGCATCCCTGCCCTTGCTGCCCCAAGAGTTGGACTTGGTGCGGCAAAAGGACGTGGACGTGCGCATGCTGTTTTTGGAAGCCAACACCAACACCTTGGTGCAACGATATTCCGAAACCCGCCGCCGTCACCCGCTGTCACGCAGCGATGCCCTCAGCATCGACGCCGACATGGAGCGCAACCTGATCGAGTCCATTGAGCTCGAACGCCAGCTGCTGGTGGACTTGCGCGACAAGGCCCACATCATTGACACCAGCCACCTGCGCAGCGCCAAGTTGCAGAGCTACGTCAAATCGCTGATTTCTGCGCCAGCGGCTCAACTGACCTTGATGTTCGAGTCGTTCGCCTTCAAACGTGGCATCCCCATGCACGCCGACTTTGTGTTTGACATGCGCATGCTGCCCAACCCCCATTACGAAAACGGGCTGCGCGATTTGACTGGCAGCGATGCTGCTGTGATGGATTGGCTGGGCCAACACGAGGCCGTGGATCGCATGGCCGATGACATCGAGCGTTTTCTGCGCGATTGGCTGCCTTCACTGTCCCAAGACCACCGCAGCTACGTGACCGTGGCCATTGGCTGTACGGGTGGTCAACACCGATCGGTGTACATGGTGGAACAACTGGCCCAACGCTTTCAATCGCAGTGGGTCACCTTGTTTCGGCACCGCGAGCAAGCCGACAAGGCCTGACCCTCACTCAGACAACAAGCGGCGCAAGGGGGTTGGCAGGCCCAAGCGGGGCCACTCCGCGGCCGCAAACCAGCGCCCGTCCCCCCAAGTGCTCGAGGCCGGGACGGTCAAGCGCAGCGGATGCAGGTGCAGATCGCGATGCGTGAGCACATGCACAAAGGGCGCGGGGATCTCCAACTTTTCTTGCCATGCCACAGGAATGACAGCCCTGGCCAGTGCTTCACTGTCAAACACGGGCGGGCCATACAAACCGGCCCAAATGCCAGTGGCAGGTCGTTTGTGCAACCAAACGGCGCCCTCAGGCGTGCGCAACAGCAGCAACCACCACGCCTGTGAACGGCGCACCAATTTGCGGGTTTTGCGCGGAAATGCCGTGGGCGCCCCGCTGGCATGGCCTTGGCAAATGGCGCGCACCGGGCATTGCTCGCAATCGGGTTGGCGGCTGTGGCACACCGTGGCGCCCAAGTCCATCAAACCTTGGGTGTATTGGTGCATGGATTTGACCCAGCGCCCTTGGGGCAACAAGGCATGGGCGTGCTGGTTCAGGTTTTTTTGCGCCGATGACAAGGCCAGGTCTTCATCAAAGGCCAGCAGCCGGGTGAGCACCCGACGCACATTGCCATCCATGATGGAGACAGCTTGACCAAAGCACAAGGACGCAATCGCCGCAGCGGTGGATGGGCCAATGCCGGGCAGCTTTTGCAAAGCAGCCATTTCTCGCGGAAAGACACCAGCGTGCTCTTGCACCACGGCTTGCGCACAGCGGTGCAGCATGCGGGCACGGCTGTAATAGCCCAGACCACTCCACAGGCCCATGACCTCGTCGAGTTCTGCTGCGGCCAAATCCTCCACCCGAGGCCAACGGCTTAAAAACCGCTCGTAATAGGCTTTGACCGTGCTGACCTGGGTTTGCTGCAACATGATTTCCGACAGCCACACCGGGTAGGGCTCGAGGCTTTTTTGCCAGGGAAGGTCATGGCGACCATGTTGCCGCTGCCATTTGATCAGCAGTGGGGCAAAGCCCGCCAGGTCAACCGCCATGGCTCAGGCACGCTGGCATTGAGGGCAATAAAACGTCGAGCGCTGCCCTTGAACTCGGCGACGGATGGTGGCCTGGCAGTCGCGGCAAGGCAGGCCTTCCCGGTCATAGACCTTGGTTTCCAGTTGGAAATAGCCGCTTTGACCCTCGGTACCGCTGAAGTCGCGCAAGCTGCTGCCACCAATGGCAATGGCGCGGGACAACACCTGTTGAATGGCCGCATGCAAAGCCTTGGCCCGCACCCGGCTGATGCGCTGGGCGGACAACGTGGGGCGAATGCCAGCCATGAATAAAGCTTCGCACGCATAGATATTCCCCACCCCCACCACCACGGCGCCCCCCAGCAGCAAAGGCTTGATGGCCGTTCGCCGCTGGTGCAAGGCTTGGTAAAAGGTTTGGGGTTCAAAGCCTGGCTCCAACGGCTCCACCCCCAAGTGGCCCAGCAAAAGTTGGGCTTGGGGGCTGTCTTGGCTGGGCGCATAGACCACAGCGCCAAAACGGCGCGGATCGTTCAACCGCAAACAGCCGTTTGAAGTGACCAAGTCAAAGTGGTCATGCAGCCCGGGTTCGGGACGGCGCGGCCACACACGCAAGCTGCCAGACATGCCCAAATGCCACAACAAAAGGCCCTCGCTGAGGTCCATCAACAGGTATTTGCCGCGGCGGCGCACGCCCAAAATCGTGCGGCCAACCAAACTTTGGGGCAGGCACTGCAAGGGCCAACGCAAGGGTTTGCCCATGTAAACCGCTTCAATCCGAGCCCCGGTCAAGGGGCCGGTCAAGCCCATGCGGGTGACTTCAACTTCGGGTAATTCGGGCATGTGTGGCGCGGCAAATGCAAAGCTGCGATTATCATCTGTGCATGAAAAAATCAGCGTGCTGGACCTTGTGCTTTGTGTTGGCTGGATCCACTGCGGCATGGGGTCAAACCACCGCAGCCCGTAACCCGGCCCAAACCCGCCAGCAATCGGCCCTCATGGCCGAAGCCTTTTATGAGGTTTTGTTGGGCGAACTCAATGCCCGACAAAGCAACCCTGGGGCTGCGTTTTCTTTGCTGCTGGACGCGGCCACCAAAGTCAACGATGTGCGGCTGTTCCAAAGGGCTGTGGATTTGGCCTTGCAGTCGCGCTCTGGCGATGCTGCCTTGCAAGCGGCCAGGGCCTGGAAGGGTGCCAACCCCAGCTCACGCCAAGCCAACCTGTACATCTTGCAAATTTTGCTGGCACTCAACCGCTTGGGCGACGCCACAGAGCCTTTGCGCGCCGAAGTCGATCTGGCCCCTGCCGAGGAGCGCAACATCACCCTGGCCAACTTGCACCGGCACCTGGCACAAGTCAGCGACAAGAAAAAAGCGGTTTCTGTTTTGGAGCAGGCCATTGCCCCCTACCTGCAAGCCCCAGCCACCGCCTCGGCCGCATGGACCAGCGTGGGGCGGGTGCGCCTCAACGCCAATGACACCACCGGGGCTTTGGATGCGGCCCAAAAAGCCCACCAAACCGAGCCCAGCGCCATCGGCGCGGGTTTGTTGGCCCTAGAGCTGTTGGAAAAAAATGTCCCTGGGGCGATGGACTTATTGAACCTGTCATTGGCCAAAGTGACGCAGCCTGAGCTGCGCTTGAGCCTGATCCAATGGCAACTGGAAAACAAGCAGTACGCCTCGGCATTGGCCCAACTGCAGGACATGACGCAGTCGCTACCGCTGGTGCCGCAGGCTTGGTTGATGCTGGGCTTGTTGCATGTGGATGAAAACCGCCCAGAAGCGGCTCAGGGGGCTTTGAAACGTTACTTGAGCTTGGTGCAAGACCAACCCAACCCATCGCAACGCGGCCTGGCCCAAGCCCACTTGGGGCTGGCCCAGGTGGCCGAAAAACAAGGGGATGAGCCCGCCGCGCAAGCATGGTTGCAAAAAGTTGACCACCCTGACTTTGTGTTGCAAGCGCAAAGCCGCCGGGCCCAATCGCTGGCTCGTCAGGGCAAGCTGGGTGAGGCGCGCAGCCTGATTCAAAACTTGCCTGTTGACAACGCCAACCAAGCCCGGGCCAAACTGTTGGCCGAAGTCAAACTGCTGCGCGACAACAAACAATTTTCGACCGCCCACGGCTTGCTCAGCGTGGCAGTTTTGCGCGACCCGCAAGACAACGACATGCTTTATGAGCTGGCCATGTTGGACGAAAAGCTCAATCAACTGGACAACATGGAGCAGCGATTGCGTGAGCTGATCCGACGCCTGCCGGATCAGCCCCATGCCTACAACGCCCTGGGTTACTCTTTGGCCGATCGAAACATGCGTTTGGCCGAAGCCAAGCAGCTCATCACCCGCGCCTTGGAGTTGGCCCCTGAAGACCCCTCCATCACCGACAGCTTGGCTTGGGTGGAGTTTCGCTTGGGCAATTTGCCTGTGGCCTTGGCGTTGTTGAAAAAAGCCTACGCCAGCCAACCCGACCCCGAAGTCTCTGCCCACCTGGGCGAGGTGCTGTGGCAACTCAACCAGCGCGATGAGGCGATCAAAATTTGGCGTGAAGGCCTTCAAAAAGGCGGCGACACTGAAACCCTGCGCGAGACTTTGCGCCGATTGAAGGTCGATCTTTGATCAGGCGAGTGTTGCTGGGGCTGTGTGTGCTGTCTTTGCTGGGTGCTTGCGCCAATACCCGCCAACCCCCACGCGACGCTTTTTGGCAAGGCCGCATGAGCCTGACCGTGCATCAAAACCCGGTTCAACATGTTTCAGCACCCTTTGAGCTGGAGGGCAATGCCACCGAGGGTGAATTGACCCTGTTCTCGCCCCTGGGCCATGCCAGCCTGGTGTTGCGCTGGTCGCCGGGGCTGGCCCAATGGCTGCAGAACGGCCAAACCCGCAACTTTGCCAGCCTGTCCGAAATGACCCAAGCCGCCACCGGCACTGATTTGCCCTTGACCGCTTTGTTTGAATGGTTGGCAGGCCGCGACCTGGCCGTGCCGGGCTGGACCATCGAACGCACAGGCCCAATGGGACCCTGGAGCGCCAAGCGCCATCAACCCGAACCGGCCGTGACCTTGATGGTTTCACCCACCCCATGAGCGCCCTCTACGACATCGCCGCCCCGGCCAAAATCAATTTGTTTTTGCATGTGGTGGGCCGCATGCCCAATGGATACCATGCTTTGCAATCGGTCTTCATGCTGGTCGATTGGTGCGACCGCTTGCACATTGAAACCGCGGTCAAATCGACCATCACCCGCCTCGATCTGGGCCCACCCATGCCCCCCAACGACCTGTGTGTCCAAGCCGCAACGGCCCTGCAAGCCGCTTCAGGCGTCACGATGGGCGCGCACATCACATTGGACAAGCGCTTGCCCGCCCAGGCCGGCTTGGGCGGTGGTTCCTCCGATGCCGCCAGCACCTTGATGGCGCTCAACCGCTTGTGGCAACTGCATTGGCCGCTGGAGCGTTTGCTGCCCATTGCCTTGAAACTGGGCGCGGATGTGCCTTTTTTCTTGCATGGCCAATCGGCCTGGGTGGAAGGCGTGGGCGAGCGCATCACCCCCATCGACCTGCCAGAGGCGCAATTTGTCATCGTCAAACCGGCTGCGGGCCTGGACACCGCCTTGATCTTCAAGGATCCGGACCTCAAACGCGACACAGATCCTGCTACAATCTTCGGCTTTGCTGCACAAGGCTTTGGCTTTGGTCGAAACGATTTGCAGCCGGTGGCCCAAAAGTGGTGCCCCGAAGTCACGCAGGCCCTGAATTGGCTCACGCGGCTCGGGTTGCAAGCTCGGATGACCGGTTCTGGCAGTGCGGTGTTTGCCCTGCTGCCCCACGACCTGGAGTGGCCTGAAACACCCCAAGGCTGGCAAATTCAAGTGTGTCGCAATTTAAAAGCCCATCCCTTGGCAGCATGGGCTTTTGGTCAAGATTGATCGGCAAAGGGTTTTGGCCCTTTGCCCGTGTAGGGGAGTCGCCAAGTTGGTCAAGGCACCGGATTTTGATTCCGGCATGCGAGGGTTCGAGTCCTTCCTCCCCTGCCAAAGTTTTTATGGCGGCACACGTGGGTCACGGTCAACACCGTAGGCCCACGGTGTTGTGGCGTTGGTGGTCATCGATTCGGTATTTCAAACAACATCATCATGTCGACCCCTCTATCTGACTTCATGGTTTTCACGGGCAACGCCAACCCGAGCCTGGCCGCAGAAATTGCTGAAAACTTGGGCATCGAACTGGGGGCTGCCACGGTGGGTCGCTTCTCAGACGGCGAAGTCACTGTCGAATTGCACCAAAACGTGCGCGCCCGCGATGTGTTTGTGGTTCAACCCACCTGTGCGCCCACCAACGAAAACCTGATGGAATTGCTGATCATGGTGGACGCCCTCAAGCGGGCGTCGGCCGAGCGCATCAGCGCCGTGATCCCCTATTTTGGATATGCCCGCCAAGACCGCCGCCCGCGCTCCACCCGGGTGCCGATTTCGGCCAAAGTGGTGGCCAACTTGCTCCAAACCGTGGGTGTGGCCCGGATCCTGACCATGGACTTGCATGCCGATCAAATCCAGGGCTTTTTTGACATCCCGGTGGACAATATTTACGCCTCGCCCGTTCTGCTGGGCGACTTGCGCCAAAAAGGCTACGAAGACCTGATCGTGGTCTCGCCCGACGTGGGCGGTGTGGTGCGCGCGCGCGCCTTGGCCAAACAACTGGGCTGCGACTTGGCCATCATTGACAAACGCCGCCCACGCGCCAATGTGAGCGAGGTCATGCATGTGATTGGCGAGATTGAAGGCCGCAACTGCGTCATCATGGACGACATGATCGACACCGCAGGCACCTTGGTCAAAGCCGCCGAAGTGCTCAAAGAGCGTGGCGCCAAAAAGGTCTATGCCTATTGCACGCACCCCATTTTTTCCGGCCCGGCCATTGAGCGCATCAACCAAGGCAGCGCCTTGGATGAGGTGGTGATCACCAACACCATCCCCTTGACCATGAGTGCTGCCCAATCCCCCAAAATCCGCCAACTCTCGGTGGCTGCCTTGATCGCCGAAACGATCCAGCGCATTGCCAAAGGCGAGTCGGTGATGAGTTTGTTCTCCGATCAGGAGCAATTGTTTTAAACCATTGCGCCACCGGGGAACTCAACAGCGGGCTGTTCGCAGCCTTTTTTTAACCCTGAATCCCACTGGTCGCGGTGGATTCACACAGGAGTCATCATGAAATTTGTCGCATTTGAGCGAAGCAAGCAGGGTACGGGTGCGAGCCGCCGTCTGCGCATCACTGGCCGCACGCCAGGGATTGTGTACGGCGGTAAGGGCGAGCCCCAGCTGATCGAACTCGACCACAACGCTTTGTGGCACGCCTTGAAAAAAGAGGCTTTCCACTCCACCATTTTGGAGATGGAGCTGAACCAACAAGCCGCCCAGGTGTTGCTGCGCGATGTGCAGTTCCACCCCTTCAAACCGCTGGTGCTGCACATTGATTTTCAACGCGTGGATGCACACACCAAGCTGCACATGAAGGTGCCCTTGCACTACAGCGGTCAAGAAAACTCCCCCGCCGTCAAGGCTGACGCTTGCTTGATCAACCACGTGTTGACCGAGATTGAAGTGTCCTGTCTGCCTGCCGATCTGCCCGAGTTCATCGCGGTGGATCTCAGCGGCTTGAAAAAGGGTCACTCGCTGCACTTGCAAGACATCACCCTGCCCCAAGGCGTGAGCGCTGTGGTGCGCGGCAAAAACAACCCGGTCCTGGTGGCTGTGGTGTCGGTGGCCGCAGAAGAAGCCGCAGCCCCCGCTGCGGCACCAGCAGCACCTGCTGGCAAGAAGTAATCCACTTTTTTCTTCTGCCCACGAAAACGGCCCACCTCGGTGGGCCGTTTTTCTGTGCCATCAGATAATGTCACCATGATCAAACTGATAGTGGGCCTGGGCAACCCTGGCGCCGAATACCAAGACACCCGCCACAACGCCGGTTTTTGGTGGGTTGATGCGCTCGCTCAAAAACTCAAGCTGCAATTGCAACACGAGCGCGCCTACCAGGGCCTGATGGCACGCACACCACTCAACGGCCAAACCCTTTGGCTGCTGGAGCCGCAAACTTTTATGAACGCCTCCGGCACTTCGGTGGCCGCCCTGGCGCGCTTTTACAAAATTGAACCCGAACAAGTCTTGGTCGTGCACGACGAGCTTGACGTGGTGCCCGGCGAGGCCAAGCTCAAGCTGGGAGGCAGCCATGCGGGGCACAACGGTTTGCGTGACATCCACGCCAAATTGGGCACGGACAATTATTGGCGCTTGCGCCTGGGCATTGGCCACCCGGGGGTGAAGTCAGAGGTGATTCACTGGGTGCTGAAAAAACCCAGCCCTGAACAGCGTGAACTGATCCACGCTTGCGTGTCGCGCAGCCTATCAGCGGTGGACGACTTACTCAGCGGCGACTTCACCCGCGCCACCCAGCGCATCCACACCAGCAAACCGCCCCGACCCAAACCGCCGCGCCCGCCACAGGCGCCTGTTGACACGGCCCAGCCAGCGTCAACGGACACGCCGCCCCGTTGACTCGAGCGCCAGCGCTCAGGCAGGCGAGGCCTTCACAGACCAGACCAGACCACGAACACAGCGAGTCGTTATTTCGCCTGCGCCTGCAAGCGGTGGAATTTGGCCCACAACTGGTCTGAAACCTCAACGCGCTCGGGGTTGACCGGGATGCAGGCAACGGGGCAGACCTGAACGCACTGGGGCTCGTCGAAATGCCCCACGCATTCGGTGCATTTGTCCGGGTCGATCTCGTAGATCTCGCTGCCCATGTAAATGGCCAGGTTGGGGCACTCGGGTTCGCACACATCGCAATTGATGCATTGATCGGTGATCATCAGCGCCATGTTGCCTCCGCTTGAATCAAACCACCGGGCGCAAGCGCTGTTTGAAATTGGGCTGCTCGGGCAAGCCGCCCAGGTGCGCGGTATCGGCCCAGCGCACAATTTGGGGCTGATCGCCCTGCCAGCGCATGTGGTTCAAGCCCACATTGGGGATGTCACAGGTGCGCGGGCCGTCGAGCGGCAGGCCTTGGGCGCTGCGCCACAGCATGTCGAGCACGCCACCATGGGTGACGATGACCAAGGCGTGGTCGGCATGGGCCTGTGCCAAATCGCGCACCGCTTGGCACACCCGGGCATGGAACGCGCGGGTGCTCTCGCCGCCGCCAGGGATCGAAAATTCCGCATCAAATTGAAGCCAGCGCTGCCACACATCGGCATGTTCGCGCTGGATGTCGGCCGACAACAGGCCCTCAAACAGGCCGAAGTGCTGCTCGCGCAGCGGGGCATGTGCCGTCACCGCCAGGCCCAAAGCCTGGCCCAAGGTTTGGGCGGTTTGGTGGGCGCGTTGCAAATCGCTGCTGAACAGGCGCAAGGGTTTGTCAAACCCACTTTGCCACTCCACCCGCAATCGGTCGGCCAAGCGCTGTGCCTGGGTGAGCCCCAAGTCGTTGAGCGGCACATCGATTTGGCCTTGAAAACGCAGTTCACGGTTCCAAGCGGTTTCGCCATGGCGCACCAAAAAAATATCGGCCATGGCTCAGGCCGCCGCTTGTTTTTTGGCCATCAACCGACGCAGCACCTCGGGGGTGACCCAAGGTTCAACTTCGCCACCCAGCAGGGTGATTTCACGCACCAAGGTGCTGGAGGTGTGTTGTTGGCTGGCAGACGGGGCCATGAAAATGGTTTCCACCTCGGGCATCAAGTGGCGGTTCATGCCAGCCAATTGGTGCTCGTAGTCAAAGTCGCTGACCGAGCGCACGCCGCGCACCATGACCACGCCGCCTTGGGCGCGCACAAAGTCCCGGACCAAGCCATCAAATGGCGCCACCCGCACCGCGCCCAGGCTGGCCGTGGCCTCTTGCACCATCTCTAAGCGCTCGCTCAAGGTGAACATGGTTTTTTTGTGGTGTGCCATGGCCACCCCCACCACCACTTGGTCAAACAAGGCAACAGCGCGCCGCACCAAGTCCAAGTGGCCCAAGGTGATGGGGTCAAAAGTGCCGGGGTAAACCGCGATCACGGGTTGGCGCATGCTGGCTCCTGTTGATTAGCGTGCGAATTATCCGCTGGTGGCCAGGCCCAGCAAATGGGCATGAACCGCACCGGCGCGCAAATGGCGTTGGAGCTGCCAACCCAGTGGCGCCAATTCGGCCTCGCCCCAGGCTTCGCCGGCCTCCAAGTACACCCGGCCACCCGGCTTGATCGCCGCTTGGGCGGCCTGCAAACTCGGGGCCAATAATTGGCTGTCAAATGGGGGATCCAAAAACACCAAGTCCCAACTGGCCGGGGCCTGGGCCAACAAAGCATTCAGCCCATTGGCGCGCTGGATCAGCACCCCATCGGCTTTCAGCTTGGCTTTGCTGGTCAACAGTTGCTCGACCAAAGCACCATCGGTTTCGCACGCCAGCACCTCTTTGGCGCCGCGGGAAGCGGCTTCAAAGGCCAGGGCCCCACTGCCCGCAAACGCATCCAGGCAACGCCAACCGTGCAAGTCCTGGCCCAACCAATTGAACAAGGTCTCGCGCACCCGGTCGGGCGTTGGGCGCAAGCCTGGGCGGTCCAACACCGCGAGTTTGCTGCGCTTCCACACCCCCCCGATGATGCGCACCTCACCTTTGGCTTTGGCCCGCTGCGGCCCGGCAGGGGTTTTGCGGGCGGGCTTCAGGGGGCACCGCCCACCACCACCGTCACTTGGCGGTCGGGTTGCACTTTGCGTGCAAAAGCTTGGGTGATGTCTTGCACCGTCAGGGCCTGAACCTTTTGCGTCCAGGTATCGAGGTAGTCCAAGGGCAGTTGATGCCAGGCGATGTTGGCCAAGTTGTCGAGCAATTTGCGATTGCTGTCCAAGCGCAGGGCAAAACCGCCATTCAGGTTGTCTTTGGCCGCTTGCAACTCAGCCTCGCTGGGGCCTTTTTCCACAAATTCCTTCAACACCGAGCGGGCCACTTCCACCGCCTGGCGCGCCTGGTCAGGCCGCGTTTGCAAACCAATGGCAAAGGGACCCGCATGCAAGCCAGGTGAAAAGTAGCTGTAAACGCTGTAGCTCAAACCGCGTTTTTCACGCACTTGCTCGGTCAAGCGCGACACAAAGCCACCGCCACCCAACACATAGTTGCCCACCGTGAGGGCGAAAAAATCGGGGTCGTTGCGTTTGAAACCGGGCTGACCCATGCTGACATGGGCTTGCGCAGATTCAAAAGGGATCCACATTTCTTTGGCTTGGGTGAGCGGCGTCACTTCAGGCACCACCGGCAATGCGGCACATGGGCCACCTGGGGGCAAAGCCGCCAACAACTCGGTCACCCGCACTTGCACCTGGGCCCGGCTGAGCGCCCCCACCACACTGACCTTGGCTCGGCACGGCAAGATGTGCCGTGCATGGAAGGCCTGCATGTCAGCCACCGAGACAGCCAACAAAGTCTCAGGCGTGGTTTGCTGGCCATAAGGGTGGGTGCCAAACACAGCGGGCGTCCAAGCGCGGTCGGCCACGGTGCCAGGCTTGGTGAGCGATTCACGCAAACTGGCACTCCAGCGCTGGCGTTCACGGTTCCAAATGTCTGCGGCAAAAGCTGGGTCTGCCAGGTGTCGAGCGGCCAAGCGCATCGACGCATCCAGCACCTCGGGTCGGGTCAGGCTGCGCAGGGTAAAGCTCATGCGGTCGCTGCTGGCCGAAGCTGAGAACAAAGCACCCCCATCGGCCCAGGCCTCACCCACTGCGTTTTCGTCCAAGGCGGGCAAAGCGCCGCGCGCCTTCAAGCCCTTGCCTATCATCAATGCCGTGGCACTGGCCAAACCGGAACGCTCCGCCGGGTCGCGCCTGGACCCGGCATCGAAATCCATTTGCACATCCACCATGGGCAAGCCTGGGCTGTACACCAGGTAAACCTGGGCCCCATTGGGCAGGGTCCAGTGCTCAACGGGAATGCCCGCATGGACCCAGCCCATGCACCACAGACTCGCCATCCATCCCACCAGCCAGCGCTTCATCGTTCACCCCCACCGTGCCGCAAAGGCACCGACGGTTTGCGCTGTCCTGCGGCCGCTCGGGCTTGCGGCAGCAAATGCGCCACGGTCAATTCGTCATCACCAAAATACCGCGCTGCCACCGACTGCACCTGGGCCGGGGTGATCGCTTGCAAAGCGGCGATCAAGCGGTCATTGGTATCCAGCGGCAAGCCCTCGGCCCAAAAACTGCCCATTTCACGCGCTTGGTTGAACAGCGAGTCGCGCCCGTAAACGGCCGAGGCCTCCCACTGATTTTTCACCCGCCGAAGCTCACTCTCGCTGACGCCGTCGCGCGCCACGATGGCCACTTGCTCGCGCAAAGCGCGCTCGAGTTCGTGCGCGCTTTTGCCTGGCGCCGGCACACCTTCCAAAACAAACGTTTGTGGGCCGCGCCCAGTCAAACCATTGTGGGCGCCCACGCTGTCGGCCCATCGATCGGCGCCTTGGGTCAAAGCCCGGTCCAACCGGGCGCTGCTGTAGCCGTCCAGCACGGCGGCCAAGACGGTCAGCGCCAAGGCGTCTTGGTTGGTGGCGCTGCCATCAAAACCGGTGAAGGTCGGCACCTTGAACGACAAAGCCACATAAGCTTGCTCGGCGGGGGCTTTCACATCCAAACGACGCAGACCCCGCTGGGCTGGTTCGGTGCGCGGTTTGCGCTCGGGCAAGGCCCGCGCCGGTATGTTGCCGTAGTGGGTCAGGGCCAAACGGTGTACCTCATCGACCACCACATCGCCCACCACCACCACCACCGCATTGGCCGGGGTGTACCACTGCTGGTAAAAAGCCCTGGCGTCGTTGGGCTTCATGGCGTCCAAATCTTCCATCCAACCGACGATGGGGCGGCGATAGGGGGATGCGCTGAACTGAACCGCCGACAATTTTTCATACAGCAAGGACCGTGGCGTGTCATCGGTGCGCATGCGGCGCTCCTCTTTCACCACTTCCAACTCTTTGACAAACTCTTCGTCTGGCCACTGGTTGTTGGCAAACCGATCGGCCTCGAGTTGCATCACATCGGCCAAGCGCTGAGCCGGTATTTGCTGAAAGTATCCGGTGTAGTCTTGGCTGGTGAAGGCGTTTTCGCGCCCGCCCAAAGCAGCCACCCGTCGCGAAAACTCACCAGCTTTGACGCTGGGCGTGCCTTTGAAGAGCATGTGCTCGAGCACATGGGCAACGCCGGAGACGCCGTCCACCTCGTCCATGGAGCCCACCCGCAACCACACCATGTGCACCGCCGTGGGCGCGCGCCGATCGGGCTTGACCACCAAGGTCATGCCGTTGGGCAGGGTGAAGGTGCTGATGGGATGGGGTGTGGGTTGCGCCCCCACCAGGGGAGACCAACACACGGCGACTGCGGCCAAGCAGCGCACAAAGAACTGTTTCATAGAATAAGAACCACAGACACACTGAGCATTGCTCGATCCAACAACTATATACCCTGCCGCATGTTCAGTTTTTTCAAAAAAAGCAAAGCCAATGATGGGGGTGGTGACAATTCCGCAGCGCCAAGTGCATTGCCCATCACCACGGATTCGGCCAACCCTGCCCCCCCTGAACGAGGGGGTTGGCTGCAGCGCTTGCGCAAGGGTTTGGCGCGCACGGGACAAGGCTTGGCCAGTGTGTTCACTGGTGCGCGCGTTGATGCCGAGTTGTATGAGGCATTGGAGTCGGCTTTGCTCATGGCCGATGCGGGTGTGTCCGCCACCACCCACCTGATGAAACAATTGCAGCTTGCCGTCAAGTCCCAGGGCATCACCGAAGCGAGACAAGTTCAAGCCCTGCTGGAAGACCTGTTGTGCGAGCTGCTGCTGCCCTTGGAAAAACCACTGACACTGGGCCAGGCCCACCCCAGCGTGATCATGGTCACTGGCGTCAATGGGGCTGGCAAAACCACCAGCATTGGCAAACTCACGCGCCACCTCAGCCAGAGCGGGGCCAGCGTGTTGCTGGCCGCTGCCGATACGTTCAGAGCGGCCGCGCGCGAACAACTGGAAGTCTGGGCCGACCGCAGCCGGGTTGACATCATCAGCCAAGCGGGCGCAGACCCCGCCGCCGTGGCCTTTGATGCCGTCACAGCGGGCAAAGCCCGGGGCAAAGACGTGGTCATCGTTGATACCGCAGGCCGCTTACCGACCCAAACCCATTTGATGGAAGAGTTGAAAAAGATCAAACGGGTGGTGCAAAAGGCCGATCCCAGCGCCCCCCATGAAGTGCTGCTGGTCATCGACGGCAACACCGGACAAAACGCCCTGGCCCAGGTGCAGGCCTTTGACCAAGCCCTGGGGCTGACGGGCTTGATCGTCACCAAGCTCGATGGCACGGCCAAGGGCGGTGTGCTGGCCGCCATCGCTTTGTGGTCGCGCGAGCGCCAACGCACCGATGGTGCGACCGTGCCGGTTTACTTCATTGGCGTGGGCGAAAGCTTGGAAGACCTGCAAACCTTCTCGGCCCGAGAGTTCTCTCAAGCCGTGCTGGGCAGCGCCGCAGCAGACGCCCGCGCTGTGGGCTGAAGCCGGCTGAGCGCCAACCCAACTGGCACGCACGAGGCTGCGTCACATCAACACCGCCTCAAAAACCACCAATATCTCCTATCTGTTTGATTTTTATCAGTAAAACGAGGCTTACCTCCACTGAGATCAAGGGATAACCCTAGAATCTCCACAGGTTTGGCACTCAGCAACACAGAGTGCTAACATTCGCACCTAAGTATCCATTCAGGAGAAATGCCATGACAGAACTTGCACTGAGCAGCCGCCCCATCAGCGTGGCCAATCCCTGGGCGCTGGTTCCACCTTTGGGCAACCTGGACGCCTACATATCAGCGGCCAACCGCTTGCCCATGCTCACCTTGGAGCAGGAGCAAGAATTTGCCCGCCAATGGCGCGACAACCAAGACATGGAAGCTGCCGGCAAACTGGTGCTCTCGCACCTGCGCTTGGTGGTGTCCATCTCGCGCCAGTACTTGGGCTATGGCCTGCCACATGCCGACTTGATTCAAGAAGGCAATGTGGGCCTGATGAAGGCGGTCAAGCGCTTTGACCCCGAGCAAGGGGTACGCTTGGTGAGCTATGCCCTGCATTGGATCAAAGCCGAAATCCATGAATACATTTTGAAGAACTGGCGCATGGTCAAGGTGGCCACCACCAAGGCGCAGCGCAAACTGTTTTTCAACCTGCGCTCGATGAAGCAAGGCATGCGCGCAGAGGTCAGCGATGCCAATGCACACCGCCAAAGCCTGAACCCTGAACAGGTCAACCAAGTGGCCGACAGCCTGCATGTCAAGCCCGAAGAGGTGCTGGAGATGGAGGCGCGCATGGCCGGTGGCGATGTGGTGCTCGACCCCAACCCGGGTGACGATGGCGAAGAGGCCTTTGGCCCCATCGCCTACCTCACCGATGTGCGCCACGAACCCACGGCGGTGATGGAAGCGCATCAGCGCGATGTGCTGTCCAGCGATGGCCTGGCCATGGCGCTTGAGGGTTTGGACGCGCGCAGCCGGCGCATCGTCGAAGAGCGTTGGCTCAAAGTCAATGACGACGGTTCGGGCGGCATGACCTTGCACGAACTGGCTGCCGAATATGGTGTGAGCGCTGAACGCATTCGCCAAATCGAAGTGGCGGCGATGAAGAAAATGAAAGCCAGCTTGGCCGAGTTTGCCTGAGCTTCATCGGCCTCGAACGCAAAAGCCGCCTTCGGGCGGCTTTTTTGCGGTGGCCAGGTTCTGCGCCGATGCCTTCAACGGCCTTCGAGCAAGCTGGCGACGTCCAATTGCAAATCCGCCGTGCTCATATTGGGTCGGCTGAACAAGCGCAAACGCCCTTGCAGGTCGTAGATGTAAAAGCCGGCGAGGTGGTCCATGGTGTAGCTGGTGGGGGTGGGACCAGCGACTTTTTTCCGGTACACCTTGTAGTGCGTGATCACGGCTTCCAGTTCTGGCAGCGTGGGCACCAAAGCCACAAAACTCGGGTCGAAATTGCCCACATACGCCTTGAGCATCTCAGCGCTGTCGCGCTCTGGGTCCAAGGTGACGAAAACACCTTGCACCAAGGCGCCCTGCTCACCCAGCTCGCGCTTGAGTTCGGCCAACTGAAACATCGCCGTGGGGCAAGCATCGGGGCACTGGGTGTAACCAAAAAACACCAGCACCACCCGCCCTTTGAAGTCCGCCAGGCTGCGGCGCTGGCCCAGGTGATCGGTCAGGTCAAAGCCCAGTGCGTAGTCTGCGCCTGTGAGGTCAAACGATTTGAAGCTGGGCTTGGCCGGGGCACAAGCGCTCAAGGCACCCGCAGCAAGCAGCGCCCCCGCCATGAAAGAACGCCTCGTTGGCTGGGTCATGGTCATGCCTCCTATAAATAGTGGTCAATCAACAAAGCCGCAAACAACAAGCTCAGGTGGATGAGGGAAAATTTAAACGTCTTGCGCGCCAACTCGTCCGAGTACTGGCGCCACAAGGCATGGCCGTAATAGCAAAACATCACGCTCAATATGGCCGCACAAACCAAGTAAAACCAACCGCTCATGCGGTACACAAACGGCATCAAACAAGCGGCCAGCAACACCCAGGTGTAGAGCAAAATTTGCAAGCGGGTGAATTCATTGCCGTGGGTCACGGGCAGCATGGGCAAGCCCGATTTGCGGTAGTCCTCCACCCGGTACAAGGCCAAAGCCCAAAAGTGCGGGGGCGTCCACAAAAAGATGATGAGAAAGAGGATCAATGCCTCGGGGCCCACGTCCCCGGTCATCGCGGCCCAGCCCAGCACCGGCGGCATGGCGCCCGAAGCCCCGCCAATCACAATGTTTTGCGGCGTCAAAGGCTTGAGGATCACGGTGTAAACCACGGCATAGCCCACAAAGGTGGCAAAGGTCAGCCACATCGTCAAGGGGTTGACGTACGCCCACAGCAGCCACGATCCCGCCGCGCACAAGACCGCTGAAAAGATCAGAGTTTGGGTGTTGCTCAGCTCCCCTTTGGCCGTGGGCCGCCAAGCGGTGCGGCGCATGCGCGCATCGATGCTTTGCTCAACGATGCAATTGAACGCCGCTGCGGCACCGGCCACCAACCAGATGCCCAAACAGGCCACCGCGCCCAAGCGCACCTCGTCCCAGCTTGGCACGCCGGGCACCGCCAGCACCATGCCGATCAAGGCACAAAACACAATCAACTGGATCACCCGCGGCTTGGTCAAAGCCTGAAACTGGCGCCAACGCTGGCCAAAGGTGAAGACCGGTGCCATCATGTGGCCCACCCCGCAGCAGATGCCGACGGCACGCGCGCGCTTGCAGCCGGCACGGTCAAGCGCAACAACCCGACCAAGGTCAAGAGCAAGGCAGCCGAGCCAGCGGTGTGCAACAAAGCCGCCAGCAAAGGCCAGCCCAACACCACATTGCTCAAGCCCGTGGCGACCTGCAACAACAACAAGGCGCCCAAGGCCATGACCCAAGCGCGCAACGCGGGCCGCGGCCACAACAACCAGCACATGCCCGCCACCGCCACCGCCAGCACATAAGCCCCCAAGCGATGCGCATAGTGGATGGCGACCAAAGCCGGCATGGGCAGCCAACTTCCGTCGGCAGACATGCCCAGTTCTCGCCACAACACAAAGCCTGCGCCAAAGTCCATTTCAGGCCACCAACTGGCTTGGCACTTGGGAAAGGTGTCGCAAGCCAAAACCGCGTAATTGGTGCTGACCCATCCGCCCAGCGCCACTTGCGCCACCAGCACCAGCAACAACCACCACAAGGCCCGGCGCCAGCTGCGCTCGATTTCCACCGGGCGAGACAGGCCCAAAGCAAAGCGCTGCATGCCCACCTGCCACGCCAGCAAAGCCAACAACACCAGCCCGCCCATCAAATGCAACGTCACGATCAGCGGAAACAATTTCATGGTGACGGTCAAAGCGCCAAACGCACCTTGCAACACGATCCACGCCAAGGTGAACCATGCCCAGCCCATGCCCAGCCGCTCCGTGCCAACGCCTGAGGGCTTGCTGCGCCAGCTGCTCGCACAAGCCAGAAAGAGCACCAAGGCGCCCACCGCTGTGGCGAAATAGCGGTGGATCATCTCAATCCACGCCTTGCTCCAGGTCACCGCCCCGCTGGGCAGCGCAGCTTCAGCGGCGCGAATCGCCTGTTGCGCGCCCCAAGGGCTGGCTTGCCCGTAACAACCCGGCCAATCGGGACAGCCCAGGCCCGAGTCGGTCAATCGGGTGAAGGCGCCAAAGACCACCAAGTCAAAGGTCAGGAACAACACCCACACCGTGAGGCTGTGCCGTTTGGAAAGGAGCGAGGTTTTGGGGCCACCGCGCCACCACACCCAAGCCAGCGGGCCCAGGGCCAGCACAGCGGCGAGCAGCAACATCTGCGCAAGTGGGCTGAGGTCAAACAAAGGTGTGGCGTCCATGGCATGGGGGGCTCAACGCCCGGGCAGGTCCCATGACGTGGCAGCACGGATCAAGCGGTCCAAATCGCGCTTGAGTTTGGGCGCGTTCTCAGCCGCCAATCGGGGCGGAAAGCGCATCATCCAACGGCCCATCGGATCGACCAGGTACAAATGCGCGGACAAGTCCTGACCCGCTTGCGGCGCCAGCCATTGCCCCAAACCTTGCGGGTCCACGCGCAAGTTCAAAAAGCCAGGAATCGAGGCGCGCAAAGCAGGGGATACCTCGGTGGCATCGGTGATCAGCCACACCCGGTCCACCTTGTCACGCTCTTTGCCCAAGCCGGCATGGATTTGGCGCTGGAAATACAGGTTTTTCTCGCAGTCAGCGTCACAAGCGGCCGGGGCCACGCTGATCAGCAACCATTGGCCCTTGAGATCGTTGAGGGAAGCCACTCGACCCTCCAAATCGGTGGTGGCCAAGGCGGGCAGGTCGCGTTGCGGCTCGATCAACTCGCCATAACTGCGGCGGGCCTCCGGCCGAATGAGGTAGTAGGTGACATAGGAGGCAATCACCGGAGACGCACACACCAACAGCAAGGCCAACATGCGCCAGCGCCCTGACCAATTGCGGTTCCCGTCCGCCTGCGCCACAGCCTCTGGCTGGGGCAGGTCGTACACCGTCAAGCCCAAGGCTTGGGGTTTGTCAGGGACGGGTTGGGGGGGCATGGCGCAGGACCAAAAAGATTTGAAACCAAACAAACAAAACGGCCACCAGGCCAGACAAAGCAAACCACTGAAACGCATAGCCCCGGTTTTTATCGGCGCCCGACAGGGCGGGTGCCCAATCGCGCGCCAAACCCTCAGAGGCGGCACCGGTCTGCAACACCGTGGCCATGATGGGCAAACTCAACTCGGTTGCCCATGCGCTCACATCTAGATTTTGCCTGATGGCCGATGACCTTGGCGCCGACCCCATTGCTGGCACCGCTGCTTCGCGGGCCAATTCGACCATGCGCGAGGGAGGTGCCACCCAACGTCCCTCGATGGTGACCGATCCTGGGGGTGTTTCAATCGGCGGCAAAACTTCGCTGGATACCCGGTCGCGCGGCGCCCATCCACGTTGCACCAAGACCATCGCGGTGGGCGACAACTTCAAGGGGGTGAGGATCCAAAAACCCGGCGCCCCATTTTGGCTGCGGTTTTGCAAAAAAACCGTGTGCTCTGCTTGCCACACACCATGCAAGCTGACGCGGCGATGCAGGCCCTGAGCCGCGTCCACCGGGGCCTCAAACGCCGCATTGGTCAAAGGCGGCAACAGGGCTTGCGCCTGTTGCATTTGGTGCAAGCTTTCTTTGTGTTGCGCCCTGTCGGATTGCCAAACCCCCAACCTTGCAGTCACGGCCACTGTGACCAATGCCACGGCCGTGACAAACCACCACCGGACCGTGCGCCAAGCTGGTTGGGGCGCTGGAGGAGATGGGGCCAGGCTCATGTGAAGACTGGGCGGATAATGGTGCGCATGAAATGGATTGTCGCCCTGGGCTTTGTGGCCATTCTTGGCAGTTTGGGCACTGCTTTGTTTTTCATGATGCGTGACGGCCGCAATGGCCAAGCCAAAACCAGCAACATGATGAAGGCCCTGGCCATGCGGGTGGGGTTTTCCATCGTCTTGTTCCTGTGTGTGTTGTTGGCTTGGAAACTTGGCTACATCCAACCTTCGGGCATTCCCGCGGGTCATTGACCCTCCACCCCCAGCAAACCATCGGTGGATGGGCGATTTAAAAGCCTTGAAGCCTGGGTGAGAAAAAGGCCGCTGGGTGCGGCCTTTCATCAGGACGGCTGGTCGACCATCACATCCAGTAGACCAGGATGTACAAGCCCAGCCAAACCACGTCCACAAAGTGCCAATACCAAGCAGCACCCTCAAAGCCGAAATGCTTGTCGGCCGTGAAATGGCCTTTTTGCAAACGCAAGGTGATGACCAGCAACATCAACATGCCCAAAAACACGTGAAAGCCGTGAAAGCCCGTGAGCATGAAAAAGGTGGAGCCATAGGCGCCCGAGGTGAGTTTCAGGTTCATATCGCTGTAGGCATGGGCGTACTCATAACCCTGCACAAACAAGAACACGATGCCCAACAAAACCGTCAACCACATGAAGGCAATGGTGCGGCTGCGGTGGTTTTCACGCAGCGCATGATGGGCGATGGTCAAGGTCACGCCAGAGGACAACAACAAGGCGGTGTTGATGGTGGGCAACCAAAAAGGGGTCATGGTCTGGAAGGGCTCGATGATCCCCCCTGGCGAAGCCGTGGCACCAGCGGCCAAGGTGGGCCAAACGGCTTTGAAGTCGGGCCACAACAGCGCATTCTCCAAATTGCCCAACATTGGCACCGAGTGCACGCGCGCCCACCACAAGGCAGAGAAAAACGCCCCGAAGAACATCACTTCAGAGAAGATGAACCAGCTCATGCTCCAGCGGAAAGACAGCTCCACTTTGTGGCCATAACTGCCGCCTTCACTTTCGGCGATGGCTTCTCCAAACCATTGGTAGAGCACAAACAACCAAAACACCAAGCCAAACAACAGGGCATATTTGCCCCAATCGGATCCATTGACCCATTGACCGGCGCCCAAGATGACAAAAAACAAACCCAACGCAGCCATGGCCGGGTGGCGCGATGGGCCGGGTACAAAGTAGTAAGGGGTTCCACCGTGGGAATTGGCGCTCATTGAAACGACTCCTAATTATTTCGCAACGACCCAGTTGACCAAGACGATCAACCCGATCACAAACAACAAACCAGACAGCAAGCCCACCAAGAGCACATGCAAGGGGGACACCCGAGCCAGGTCCTCTTCAAAGCCGCTTTTTTTGCGGATGCCCAAAAACGACCACGCCACGGCCAACATGGCTCGCCCGAACGAATTTTTGACGGGTTTGACTGGCAGCACGTCGCTCATGCGCCGCCTCCCACATGGACCGCCTGGGGCAAGGTCGCGACGGGCGCGGCAGGTGTTTTGGCACCCACCTCAAAAAAGGTGTACGACAAGGTGATGGTGTTCACATCTTTGGACAGCTTGCCATCGACCACAAACACCACCGGCCACTGTTTTTTCTCGCCCGGGGCCAAGGTGTATTGGTTGAAGCAAAAACATTCCAGTTTGTTGAAGTGCGCTGCGGCTTGGCGCGGTGCATAGCTGGGAATGGCTTGGGCCGACATGGTGCGGTCTTGCACGTTTTCAAATTCATACATCACCGTGGTCAGGGCACCGGGGTGCACCTGGACCGAGCGCTGGGCCGGCTTGAACTGCCAAGGGCCACGGGCATTGGCGTCGAACTCAACAGTGATGGTGCGACTGGTGTCCACCTGGGTATTGGTCAGCGTGGCCCTGGCGTTGTTGGAGCCCTTGGCCTCTTTTTCACCCAAGGCCAAAATATTGACGCCAGTGAATTCGCAAATCGCTTTGTACATGGGCACCAAGGCATAACCAAAGGCGAACATGCCGACGGCAATCACCACCAACTTGCGCAACAAAAGCAGGTTGTGTGACATGGTTTAAGCAGCGCGGCCCATCAACATGACCTTGGCCAGAAACCCCAAAAAGAAAACCACAGCCACCGACGCCAATATCAAGGCGAGCCTGAGGTTTTGCTTTTTTTGGTCCGGGCTCATGCCGATTCTCAGAACGCCAACACCTTGGTGGCCGTGGCATCGAGCTTGGGCGGGGTTTCAAAGGTGTGGAAAGGCGCCGGCGAGGGGACTTCCCACTCCAAGCCTTCCGCAGCTTCCCAAGGGCGCTGGGGAGCAGGCTCGCCCTTGCCGCGCATGGTGGGCAACACCACAAACAAGAAGAAGTAGACCTGGGCAAAACCGAAAGCAAACGCACCCACCGAGGCCAGCGCATTGAAGTCAGCAAACTGCATCGGGTAGTCGGCATAGCGACGGGGCATGCCCGCCAAACCCAAGAAGTGCATGGGGAAGAAGGTCACGTTGAAAGAGATCAACGTCCACCAAAAATGGATCTTGCCGCGGGTTTCGTTGTACATCACGCCGGTCCATTTGGGCGACCAGTAGTAGTAGCCCGCGAACATGGTGAACAAGGAACCCGCCACCAACACGTAGTGGAAGTGGGCCACCACGTAGTAGCCGTCTTGCAATTGCAAGTCAATGGGGGCCATGGCCAAAATCAAACCAGTGAAGCCACCCATGGTGAACACGAAAATGAAGCCCACCGCAAACAACATGGGGGTTTCAAAGGTCATTGAGCCTTTCCACATGGTGGCAATCCAGTTGAACACCTTCACGCCGGTGGGCACCGAAATCAGCATGGTTGCGTACATGAAGAACAGTTGACCTGTGACGGGCATGCCCGTCGTGTACATGTGGTGCGCCCACACGATGAACGACAAAATG
>CANFPJ010000008.1 GCA_947448885.1 Comamonadaceae bacterium | reverse complement strand
TGGCGAATTGGAAAAAAATGCCAGCCACCAAGTCGTAGTGCGCAGCTTTCCAATCGAAGGATTGCCAATCGCTGCAAGTGAAATTGACAGTCACATGCTGCTTGGCAGCCAAGGCCTTGGCCTTGTCCACCGCAGGGGCAGAAAAGTCAAAGGCATCCAAGGTGAAACCTTGCTGCGCCAACCACACGCTGTTGCGCCCTTCCCCATCAGCCAAAGCCAATGCTCGGCCCTGACCCAACAAAGCGGCTTGCGCCACCAAAAAGGCGTTGGGCTCCTCGCCAAACACATAGTCGGGCGTGGAGAAACGCTTGTCCCACATGGCTTGGGGATTAGAGAAACCGGTCATGGCAGCTGAGCTTTCAAAGAGCATTCAAAGGAATTTTGGCGTAAGCAATGCCATTGTCTTCCTTGGGTGGCAATTCGCCAGCGCGGATGTTGATTTGCACCGCCGGCAGGATGAGCACGGGCATTTCCAAGGTGGCATCGCGCTTGGTGCGCATCTCCACAAACTGGGCTTCGCTGATACCGTCATGCACATGGATGTTCTTGGCCTTTTGCTCGGCAACTGTGGTCTCGAAGTTCACGGGGCGGTCGTTCGGTGGGTAGTCGTGGCACATGAACAAGCGCGTCTCAGGCGGCAGGCTCAAAATTTTGCGGGTGGAGGCGTACAAGGTTTTGGCGTCGCCGCCTGGGAAGTCGCAGCGGGCGGTGCCCACGTCTGGCATGAACAGGGTGTCGCCGACAAACACCGCGTCGCCAAAGTGGTAGGCCACGCAAGCAGGGGTGTGGCCAGGCACGTACAGGGTGTGGCCAGTCAGGGCGCCCACGTTGATCGCGTCACCATCGGCAAACAGGTGATCGAACTGCGAGCCGTCCAACTTGAAGCTGGCTTCCATGTTGAAGATGCCCTTGAACACTTTTTGCACGCCGCTGATGTGGTCGCCAATCGCGGTTTTGCCGCCCAAGTGTTGCTTCAAATATGGTGCAGCGCTCAGGTGGTCGGCATGGGCATGGGTTTCCATGATCCACTCGACCTTCAAATTATTGGTTTTGACAAATTCGATAACTTTGTCAGCGGAGTGGTGGCTGGTACGGCCCGACTTGGGGTCGTAGTCCAACACCGAGTCGATGATGGCGCAAGCAGAGCCTGGTTTTTCGTAAACCACATAGGTGACGGTCCAGGTGGCGGGGTCAAAAATGCCATGGACTTGGGGGTTGACAGCAGCGGTGTTCATCGAAAACTCCTTTTTGAATTAGATTTCCGATAATATATTGACAAATATTTTGTTTGTCAATATACTTTTCACATATTATTGATCTACAACAGGAAAACTGCCCATGGACACCTCCACCTTGGACCTTGACAAAATGAAAGCATCGGCTAGCAACGCTTGCCGATTGATGAAAGTGCTCTCCAACCCCGACCGCCTGATGCTGCTGTGCCAGCTGTCCCAAAGCGAAAAGCGGGTGGGCGAGCTGGAAGAGATGTTGGGCATCGTGCAGCCCACCTTGTCCCAGCAACTGACCGTGTTGCGCGACGAAGCGCTGGTCGTCACCCGCCGCGAAGGCAAAAACATTTACTACCAAATTGCCAGCCCCCAAGCCATGGCCGTCATGGAAGTTTTATTTCAACAATTTTGTGGACCACAAGAAGGAAGCACCCCATGAACATCGACTGGAATCATTTCACGCCCTGGGCATCGCTCATCGGGGGCTTGCTGCTGGGCGCGGCCTCTGCCGTATTCATTTTGATCAACGGCCGCATTTTGGGCATCAGCGGCATCTTGGGCGGGCTGCTGCCCCCCAAAGTGGGCGACATCGGCTGGCGCGTGGCATTTCTTTTGGGTATGTTGGCAGCGCCTACCGTGTTCATGGCCCTGGCACCTGCCGGACTGGCCTCAGAGCCACGCATTGACGCTGGTTTTTGGACGGTGATTGCGGCCGGTTTGCTGGTGGGCATTGGCACCCGCTACGCCTCAGGCTGCACCAGTGGCCACGGTGTTTGCGGCCTCTCGCGCCTGTCGCCGCGCTCCTTGGTCGCCACCCTGAGCTTCATGGGTGCTGGCTTTTTCATCGTTTACATCGTTCGACACGTCCTTTAAGGGTCCGCCATGAATCAGAACAACACCATCCACCGCATCAGCGAATTTTTGGTCGGCCTGCTCTTTGGCCTGGGCCTGATCCTCTCCGGCATGACCGACCCGGGCAAAGTGATCGGATTTTTAGACCTGTTGGGCAGCTGGGACCCGTCCCTGGCGCTGGTCATGGGCGGGGCCATCGCAGTGGGCTTTTTTGCTTTCAGCTTGGCCAAGAAAAGAACGGTGAACTTTTTGGGCGGTCTGCTGCGCTTGCCCAACAGCCAAGTCATCGATCGGCGCTTGGTCATTGGCAGCCTGATGTTTGGCGCAGGCTGGGGCATTGCCGGGTTTTGCCCCGGCCCCGCCCTCGTGTCCATGGCCGCCGGCCAACCCAAAGCGCTGCTGTTTGTGGCGGCCATGCTGGCAGGCATGGTGGGCTATGAATTGTTGGATCGCTTTATTCACGCACCACGCAAAGCCCAAGCAACTGCGGCATGAACACCCATTCGCTGGGGGCCCCATGATGCGCACTGTCGAGGCCCCTGCAAAATCGCTAGTGGCACCCCGAACCCCATGGCATGGGTTGCCCAGCCTACCCATCCTGGCATGGGGTCGAACTTACAACCGCGAAACCTTCACCAGCGACTTGGTGGCCGCCCTCATCGTCACCATCATGCTGATCCCGCAAAGCTTGGCCTATGCCTTGCTAGCGGGACTGCCGCCCGAGGTGGGTTTGTACGCCAGCGTCGCCCCTTTGCTGCTGTATGCGGTGTTGGGCAGTAGCAGAGTGTTGGCGGTGGGCCCTGTGGCGGTGGTCTCGCTGATGACAGCCGCTGCGGTGGCCGAACACGCCGCCGCTGGCACCTATGCGTATTGGCAAGTGGCGATCACCTTGGCGTTTTTGTCGGGCGGTATGTTGCTGATCATGGGTGTGTTGCGGCTGGGTTTCTTGGCGAACTTTTTAAGCCATCCGGTGATTTCGGGTTTCATCTCGGCCTCGGGTTTGCTGATAGCCCTGAGCCAAATGAAGACACTCATGGGCGTGAAAGCCGAGGGCCATAACTTTGTCGAGTTGCTGTCTTCGCTGTTGCACCAAACCTCGAACATTCATCTGCTGACGCTGGGCGTGGGCATTGCCGCCACGGCGTTTTTATTTTGGGTGCGCAAGGGCTTGAAGCCTTTGCTCATCTCGGCAGGTTTGAAACCGAAGTTGGCCGATGTGCTGGCCAAAGCTGGTCCCGTGGTGGCGATTGCCTTGACAACGGTTTTGGCATGGTCGCTCGATTGGCAGGGCCAAGGCATGAAGTTGGTGGGCACGGTGCCGCAAGGCTTGCCGCCCCTCACAGCACCTTTGTGGGATTGGGCGCTCTGGCAAGAGCTGTTGGTTCCTGCATTGCTCATCAGCGTCGTGGGTTTTGTGGAGTCGGTGTCGGTGGGCCAAACCTTGGCCGCCAAACGGCGCCAACGCATCGAGCCCGACCAAGAGTTGGTGGCCTTGGGCGCCAGCAATTTGTCAGCGGCTTTCACCGGCGGCTTTCCCGTGACAGGTGGTTTTGCCCGCTCGGTGGTCAATTTTGACGCTGGTGCCGTCACACCTGCAGCAGGTGTGTTCACCGCGGTGGGCATCACCTTGGCCTCGCTGTTTTTAACCCCCGCTTTGTTTTATTTGCCGCAGGCCACCTTGGCGGCCACCATCATCGTGGCGGTGTTGTCGCTGGTGGACTTCGGTATTTTGAAATCCACTTGGCGCTTCTCCAAACTCGACTTCATGGCGGTGGCCACCACCTTGCTGGCCACCTTGCTGGTGGGTGTGGAAAGCGGTTTGGTCTTGGGCGTGTTGGTGTCTTTGGCGCTGTTTTTGTTGCGGGCCAGCCGACCGCACATCGCCACCGTTGGTTTGGTGCCGGGCACCGAGCATTTTCGCAATGTGCTGCGCCACGATGTGTTGGTGAGTCCCAAGCTGGTATGCCTGCGGGTAGACGCCAGCATGTTCTTCGCCAATGCGCGGGGCATTGAAGACCGCATCAACGCCGAGGTGGCGACCCGCCCCGAGTTGCAACACGTGTTGCTGCAATGCTCGGCGGTGAACGACATTGACGCCAGTGCCTTAGAGAGCTTGGAGGCGATTGCCAGCCGTTTGAAAGACTCAGGCATCGCCCTGCACTTCTCAGAAATCAAAGGGCCGGTGATGGACAAGCTGAGCACCACTGCCTTCTTGCAGCATCTGAATGGCCAGGTGTTTTTGACCAACTACCAAGCGATTCAAGCTTTAACCCCAGAAGTCATTCCCTGAATGGCGGGTCAACCCCATGTTTCGGGGGTCGGAGGGGTTTGGGCTTTACTTGCGCCCACCACCCACACCCATTCCACCAGGGTTGCCTGAAGGACCGGGCTGGCCCAAGCCTTGGGGGACAGTGCCTTGAATCCCCAGGCCTTTGCCGGGGGGGTCATTGGGCAAAGTGACGCCTCTGGCCGCCGCCCGGATTTTCATCGCTT
The DNA here is from genome assembly GCA_947448885.1 of Comamonadaceae bacterium. Classification (GTDB taxonomy): domain Bacteria; phylum Pseudomonadota; class Gammaproteobacteria; order Burkholderiales; family Burkholderiaceae_C; genus Limnohabitans. The sequence continues at coordinate 53,058 of CANFPJ010000008.1, read as the reverse complement.
CGTGGTGTTCCAAACGAAAGGCTTCCCGCGCTTGCTCGGTCTTTAAGGCGCGCATTTTGGTTTGGTAGGCACTGCGTTCTGGGTCACTCATCAATTGGGAGCCATAAATGGGCATGAGTGAGCTGCTTTTGTCTTGGGCCTGTACGCCCACGGTGTAGGCCATGACCACCGCTGACAAGGTCAGGGCCGCCACCAGCTTGGCGGTTGAATCCGCGTGCGTTTTCATTTTGAATTCCTTTGCATCACCACATTGGGAAAACGCAGCAGAGGATTCTGGATGCGTTGCGACGACCGTTTGAAGGCATCGACCACCGGCCTTTGCGGCCTTTCATGGCCACAAATCCAGCGGTGGGTTGATTGTGGGTTTCAAATGCACGCACGGACTTGATGCACATCATGCTGGGTGCTTTGGGTGTGCATATCGGGCTCAATGACATGGGGCCCCAGCGTTTGGGTACAGCAATTCGATTGAATGGGCCAAGAGGTATTCACCCTTCTTTGACCCGTGCGCGCAGCCCCCTAGCCCCAATGCTGCAACAGCACCATCACCACGGGCAAACTGAGCATGCCCGCCAAAGTGGAGATCGACATGCCCAGGGTGATGGCCTCGCGCTCCAATTCATAGCGCTGAGACACCAAGAACACGTTGGCTCCCACGGGCAGCGCAGCGGCCAACACCATCACCGCCCAGGGCAGGCCTTGCAATCCCATGGCCGAACCCACGGCCCCCACACAAATGGGAAACACCAGGTTCTTGAGCAAGGTAAGTTCCATGGGCTTGCGCCAAGGTTGAGGCTTGTCATTCGCTGAAGCCGACGAGCGCCAGACCTGGGCCAAATTGATGCCCACCAGCAACAAGGCCATGGGGCCAAAAGCCGCGCCCAGCCATTGCAGGGGGCGATCCAAGGCCTCGGGGATGGACCAACCCGTTTGGGTGAACGCCAAACCCAACAAAATAGGCAGTGGCACCGGATGAAAGATGGACTGGCGCAAGGCCAAGGTCAGCGTAGGCCACAGGGCCGCTGGCGAGGCCAGCCCCGATTGGGTCTGGGGCGTTTGGGCGCGTTGCCACTCCAAATGAACCGTGATCATGGTCACCAACACCAGCGAATGCACCGATATCAAGGTGAACAACACCACCAAGCCAGGCGGCCCATACACATAGCCCACCAAGGGAATGCCCAAGGCCACGGTGTTGCTGAACATGGTTGCCATCGCCCACATGGCGGCCGCCAGGTTGCGACCCCAGCACCACCACATGGCCCAGTACAAGCCCATTGCGCTCAGCAAATAGACCGCCAAGGGTTGCAGCACCAATGTGTGCGGGTCGACATGGCACATGGTGCGAAACAGCAAGGCCGGGCCGAACACCGAAAAGGCCAAGCGGGAAAGTTCTTGGGCCCCGCCAGGGCTGACCCACTGCCAGCGGCCGACGGCGCAGCCAATGGCGATGAGCAGCATCACCGGCACCAAAGAAGAAATCACCACATCCAACATGGGCGGATTGTCCCCCAGCAGGCATGTCAATGACCGCCGCTGATGACGGTGGCCTTTTTCATGGCCTCAGGCAGTGGGCCTCGAAAGGGCCTTAAAAACTGATTTGCACGCCCAACTTCAAACTGCGCCCCGGCAATGGGGCTTTGTAAACCGTTTGCCCGGTGCTGGGGTCAGCGTATTTGGCAGTGGTGGTCAGCACCGACGTGGGCGAATAAACCAAGGCATCGGTCAAGTTAGTGGCCCGCGCATACCAAAGCCATTGGCTGTCGCCTTGTTGTTGGCGAAAGGTCATTCGCGCATTGAGCAGTGTGGACGATGGCGTGGCGCGGTCGCCAGCGGGTACGGCATCTTGTGCCATGGCGTGGTCCACCCCGAAGCCAGCCAGCCAGGGGCCGCTTTGGCGGTCCAGCGTCAGGCCCAACCGAAACGGCGCAATGCGCGGCAAGGGCTCTTGGGTATCGAGGTTGGTGGCGCGAACCAAATCAGCACGGGCACCCAAAACCCATGCCGCGGATCCGTCTTTGATGCGCTGGCTGCCTTGGGCTTCGAGGCCTTGAAAGCGGGCCCGCACAGAGCGGTAGTTGTAGGTCATGACCTCTGGGTCCTGTGCGGAGGCGACGCCGGTGTTGTACAAGGCAATGTGGCTGTCGTACTGGTTCACGAAGGCGTTGATGGAGAAACGGTCTTCACCGCTGCGCCAAGCCAAGCCCGCATCGTATTGGTTGGCCCGCTCCACACCCAAATTGGCATTGCCCACTTCATGGGCATGGGTGGCCACATGCACCCCATCGGCAAACAACTCATAGTGCTTGGGAGCGCGCTCGGTGCGGGCCACATGGGTCAGCCACTGCCAACCTGGGGCCAGTTGGTATTGCAAACCCAATGCCGCGCTCAAGGGAGAAAAAGACTTTTGAACGGGGTTCAAACACAAGGCATTGCCATTCAAGCAACCGACACTGGCTTGTTCGCTGCGCACACCCAATGTCCAACGGCCCCAGGTTTTGGGCAGTTCTTCGTGCACATACAGCGCTTGGTTTTGGGATTCGCTGAACGGCGCATAGGCTTCGGCCCCGCGCGCCTCAAAGCGAGAAGAGTCGCCCTGCAATCCCCACACCCCTTGCATGCTCCCCAAAGGGTTGCTCCATGGGCTGTGCCGCGCTTGCAAGCGGTAGTCGGTGCTGGGCGAGATGAATTCGGTACCCATGACACCGCTGTCCAACTCGGCATGGCGGTAATCGGTGCGGGCCAGTTGCAGGTTCAAGCGTTCGACAAAAGCGCCTGGCCTGCGCCACTCACCTTCCAGGGCATAGCGCGTGCTGCGCATGTCGATGGTGACCAAATCTTCGGCCACCGCCCCATATTGGCTGGCATATTGCGACACCGAGGCCCCCAAGCGGCCATGGTCCCAAAACAAGCTGGCCCCCACCGCACCGCCACTGGCGCTGTTGCCCGAGTTGCAAATCACCCGGCTGGTGGTGCCGGTGCGTCCGCAGGTCAGGTCCAGGGGCACGGCTGCATCCGCGCTGGTGCGCCGAAACCCATCCACATGCACCGCCCAGCGCTCATTGCCCCATTCGACCAAACCCGCACCGCTGCGCTCTTGGTTGCCGGTGGCGGCATTCACGTCAAAGCGCCCGAGCATCCCCGCACCTGCCTCCATGGGCTGCTGCGGGATGCGGTTGTCAATCACATTCACCACCCCGCCCACCGCGCTGCCGCCGTACAACAAAGCGCCCGGCCCGCGCAGCACCTCAATGCGCTCCACGCTCAAGGGGTCCTGGGCCACCGCATGGTCTGGGCTCAGGCCCGACAGATCATGCGATGCTCCCCCGTTGTTGAGCATGCGGATGCGGTCGCCATCCAAGCCGCGAATGATGGGTCGACCTGCATTGGGGCCAAAGTAACTGTTGGCCACCCCGGGGGTTTGTGACAGGGTCTCGCCCAAGGTGCTGCCTGAGCGCAACAACAACTCGGTGCCACCCAAGCTGATGACGGGGGCAGCGCTGGTGTCGCGCCCCAAGGGGTTGCCGGTGACCACCACGTCGCTGAGGGTTGGAGAGGCGCTGGTCGGGGCATTGAGGGTTTGTGCCCCCACCAACGGTGAACCCAAAAGGACCAGGCACAACAGCCCGGCCAATCGTGAGAAGACATTCATGCTTTTCATTCCACTTAAAAATCCAAAAACAAGACAACCATGCGCATGCATGGGGTGTCCCCAAGGGTTGGATCAGGCTTGAAAAGTCGGCGGGGCGCGGGCGCGGTAGGCCAGCGCAGGCTGGGCCTTCGAGACCACAGCGGCCATGGCGCTGAAGGCCATGACCAGGGGCAGGCCCGCCCAGCTGAGCGCGGGTGGGCTCAGGGCATCGCTGTGAGCGCTTTGATCGAACAAGCGGCATTGCGCATCGCTGTCGTGCGCCAACAAGCCACCACCCGAGGGGCTGGCTTGGGCTTGGGCTTGGGCTTGGGCTTGGGCTTGGCTTTGCTGAACGGAATGGGCGGCTGATTTTTGGTGTGTTTCAACACCCCGCAACAAGGGGCTGTGCCAAATGGCGTGGGACAAGCCCAGCCACTGCGCCCACAACAGGGCAAATGCCAGAAACGCAACCCTGACCCGCACAGACACCATCAGCGGGTCAAACTGGCAAAGGTTTTTTGGAACTTGGCCACTTTGGGGCCCACGACAAACGCGCAATAGCCTTGGTTGGGGTTGCGCTCGAAATAGTCTTGGTGGTAGTCCTCGGCCGGCCAGTAATTGGCCCGCATCACCACCTCGGTGACCACCGGCTTGCCAAAGGCTTTGCTTTGGTTCAAATGCGCCACCCATTCTTGGGCCAAGGCCAAATCACCGGCGTTGTCCACGTATATACCGCTGCGGTATTGGGTGCCCACGTCATTGCCTTGGCGATTGAGCGTGGTCGGGTCGTGCACCGCGAAGAACACCTCGAGCAACTGAGACAAGCTCACCTGGGCATCGTCGTAGCGCAACTGCACCACTTCGACATGCCCGGTGTTGCCCTCGCACACTTGCTCGTAGCTGGGTTGGTGCACATGGCCATTGCAATACGCAGACTCGACATCGGTCACGCCCTTGACGCGAACAAACACCGCCTCGGTGCACCAAAAGCACCCGCCCCCCAATGTGATGCTGCGCTCGCTCATGTGGCCCCCTGGATGTGTTCGCGCACCGCCTGCCCCAGGCGACCCATGCCTTCGTCGATCTTGGCTTCATCGGCCGTGGCAAAGCTCAAGCGCAGGCTGCTGGTGTCGGGATGATCGGCATAAAAAGGTGCCCCCGGCACAAAGGCCACGCCTTTGTCGATGGCCAGCTTGGCCAGCACCTGACCATCGCTGGGCGCACCGCCCGCTCCCGTGAGATAAGCCCAAAAAAACAAACCGCCCTGGGGTTGGGTGAAACGCACGGCCGCACCCAACTCGCGCTGCAATGCCTTTCCCATGGCCTGGGCGCGCTGGGCATACACCTGGCGCACCTTGTCCAAGGTGGCCGGCATGCGACCGGACTTCAGGTATTGGGCAGCCGTGGCTTGGGCAAAGGTAGAGGTGTGGGCATCGCTGAATTGCTTGCACATGGTGGCCCGCGACAGCAACTCAGGCGGCGCGATCAACCAACCCACGCGCAAACCAGGGCTGAGCACCTTGCTCAAGCTGCCGCAATGGGCCAGCCATTCGCGGCTACCAGGCACGCGCTCGCTCAGGGCCAACAGGCTGGGCGGCGGTGGCGCACCAAAATACAAGTCACCATAAGGGTCGTCCTCGACCACCAGAACTTGATGGCGCACGGCCAACTCCAAAATGCGCAAGCGACGCTCTAAGCTGAGCATGGCCCCACTGGGGTTGCCAAAGGTGGGCACCAGGTAAATGAGCTTGGGTTTGTGCTGCACCACCAGGGCTTCGAGCGCGTCCACATCCACGCCATGGGCGTCAATGGGCGCACCGATGACGCGTGGCCCATACAACCGAAAACACTGGATGGTGGCCAAAAAAGTGGGGGCCTCCACAATCACCGTGTCTTGCGGATCGAGCATGGTTTTGCCAATCAGGTCAAGGGCCTGTTGGCTGCCCGTGGTGACGATCAAGCCATCAGGGTTCAAGCCCGTCACGCCTTTGCTGGCCATGAAATGGCTCAACTGTTCGCGCAGCGCGGGGTACCCTTCTGTGGCGCCATATTGCAAAGCGGGTCCGGGCTCGTGGGCCAACACATGCTCGCTGGCTTGCCGAATGCCCTCGACGTCAAACATCGCGCTGTCGGGAAAGCCGCCCGCAAAGCTGATGATGCCGGGCTTGCCCAGCAGCTTGAACAGCTCACGGATCGCGGAGGTTTCAACGTTGTTCAGGCGTTGTGCAAATTGCATGGGAGAATTCACCAAAGAAAATTAATTGGAATCTGACCCCAATTAAAGCCATGAAAAAAAACCAAATCGAGCCTTTTTTTGCCACTTTGAAAGCGGCCAATCCCCAGCCCAATACGGAGCTGGAGTATACGAGCGTGTTCGAGCTGCTCACCGCTGTCTTGCTCAGCGCCCAAGCCACCGATGTGGGGGTGAACAAAGCCACGCGGCGCTTGTTCGCGGTGGCCCACACCCCCGCCCGCATCTTGGCCTTGGGGCTGGACGGTTTGGAGGCGCACATCCGCACCATTGGCCTGTACCACAGCAAAGCTCGGCACCTGCTGCAAACCTGCGAGATATTGCTGCGCGAGCATGGCGGCGAGGTGCCCCAGGACAGAGCCGCCTTGGAAGCCCTGCCCGGCGTGGGCCGCAAAACCGCCAATGTGGTGCTGAATGTGGCTTTTGGCGAGCCCACCATGGCCGTGGACACGCACATTTTTCGCGTCGGCAACCGCACCGGCTTGGCCCCCGGAAAAACGCCATATGAAGTTGAAATGGGTTTGCTGCAACGCATCCCACCCGCTTATTTGGTGGACGCCCACCATTGGCTGATTTTGTTGGGGCGCTATGTCTGCCAGGCGCGCAAACCGCTGTGTTGGCAATGCGCGGTGGCTTCAAATTGCGCTTATCGCCCCAAAACGCCTGCGCCCGTTTGAGCGCATCTGTCTCCAGCAAAGGTTTTATGACCCCTCAACACATTGGTTTCATTGGCTTGGGGGTGATGGGCACGCCCATGGCCACCCACTTGGCCCAAGCGGGCCACCATGTGTGGCTGCATGACGCGCAAGCCGATGTGGCCCTGGATTTGGCCAACGCCATTGGTGCCAACGCCGTGGCCCTGGAAGACCCCCGAGCGGTGGGCGCGCACAGCGACATCGTGTTCACCATGCTGCCCCATGGCCAAGTGGTGCAAGCCGTGGCTTTGGGAACTGAAAGGCCCGGTTTTGGCCTGATCAATGGGCTCAAGCGCGGCAGTTTGCTGGTCGACACCTCGTCGTGCGAGCCGTGGCTGACACGCCAAACCGCTGCCGCCTTGGCCGAGCGCGGCATTGGCATGTTGGACGCCCCTGTCTCCGGCGCCCAATGGGGTGCCCAGGCGGCGGAGTTGGTGTTCATGGTCGGTGGCACTGACGCCGATTTGGCGCGGGCGCGTCCGCTGCTGGAAGTGATGGGCAAATCCATCTTCCACCTGGGTGAAGTGGGCTGCGGCCACGCCATGAAGGCCATCAACAACTGCGTCACCGCCATCACCTTGATGAACACCACCGAAGGGCTGTTGGCCGGGCAGCGCTATGGCCTGGACCCCGCTGTGATGGTGGATGTGCTCAACGCTTCCACCGGCGGCAGTTGGGTGGCGCAAACCCATTTCCACCAGCGGGTGTTCAACCGCGCTTTTGATGACCCGTTCAAACTGGAGTTGATGGTCAAGGACATGGGCATCGCCATGAAACTGGCTGAGCAAACCCACACCCCGGCACCGGTGTGGCAAGTGGCACAAGCGCTGTGGCAACAAGCCCTGGGCAGTGCGGCCCCCCAAGCCAGTGTGAGTGAAGTGGTGCGCTGGATGGAGCAACAAACCGGCACCCCATTGAGCGCCGGTGTCAAACCAACTTCAGGGGACTGAAGCGTCGATGTCGGCGCGGGCCACGGCCATGGCTTGGCGCAGCACATCCAAGTCGCCGATGTGGTTGGCCAGCACCAAAATCAACTTGGCATTGAGCAATGCACTTTGGGCTTCACTCAAGCCCTGGTGGGTGTCCAACAGCGCCTCATAAAAATCGTCACTCACCGCCGGATCGGTGCTGGGCGCGCGCTGCGCGTCGTGGAAATGGGGGGTCAGCTTCAATTCAGCCATGGGGTGCTTTCACAAAGGGCCCAAGCCCAGCTCTTGCAAGATGGCCTGGGTGTGTTCGCCCACCTGGGGGATGGGGTCCATGCGGTAGTCGTAAGCACTGTTGCGCCCCGGCGGCAACAAGGCCGGCAAGGGCCCGGCGCTGGAGCCCACATCGCGCCAGCGCCCCCGCGCTTGCAGTTGCGGATGGGCCCACACATCGGCCAGGCTGTTGACCCGGGCGTTGGCAATTTGGGCCAACTCCAGGCGTTCAATCACTTGGTCGGCATTGAGCTTGGAAAAAACCGCATCGATTGCAGCGGCCAAGGCTTGGCGGTTGGCGTTGCGCTGCACCCCAGAGTTGAAACGCGGGTCTTGGGCCAAATCGGCTTGCAGCATCACATGGGTGCAAAACGACTGCCATTCGCGCTCATTTTGAATGCCCAGCATCACGGCAGGTCCCTCACCCACGGGGAATGGGCCATAGGGGTAAATCGTGGCGTGGGCCGAACCGGTGCGGGGTGGCGGTGCGGCGCCGTCCATGGCGTAGTACATGGGAAAGCCCATCCATTCGGTCAATGCCTCGAGCATGGACACATCGATGTGCGCCCCCTTGCCGGTCTTGTCGCGTTGAATGATGGCCGCCAAGATGTTGCTGTAGGCATACATGCCAGCGGCAATGTCGGCGATCGAGTTGCCAGATTTGGACGGCGTATCGGGTGTGCCGGTGATGCCCAAATAACCCGCCTCGCTTTGGATCAACAGGTCATAAGCTTTTTTGTCGCGGTAAGGCCCGTCTTGGCCATAGCCCGAGATGTCGCACACGATCAAGCGCGGGTGTTGCGCGCGCAAGGTGGCGGCGTCCAAGCCCATGCGGGTGGTGGCACCAGGGGCCAGGTTTTGCACCACCACGTCGGCGCGGGCAATCAAAGATTTGAGGGCGGCCAAAGATTCGGGCTGCTTTAAATCGAGTGCCAGGCTTTCTTTGGAGCGGTTGACCCACACAAAATGCGAGGCCAAACCCCGCGCGCGGCGGTCATAGTCACGCGCAAAGTCGCCGCTGCCCGGGCGCTCGACCTTGATGACGCGGGCGCCCAAATCGGCCAAGTGGCGGGTGCACAGGGGCGCGGCGATCGCGTGCTCGAGCGACACCACGGTGATGTGGTCCAGCGGGCGGGTCATGCCAACTCCGCGCTGGCTTGCATGGTGAGCCAGCCTTCGTGGTCTTGGGCCCACAAATCCACCCGGTTGCCGTCGGGCTGGCCGCACACCTTGAAAGCGCGGCCATCGGCGCACTCAAAAGTGGGTCGCAGGGCTTTGAAAGAAAACTGGCGCACCGGTCGGTCGGTGTGCCGGGCCACCAAGTCGAGCAACAAGGTGGCCAACAAGGGGCCGTGCACCACCAAACCCGGGTAGCCCTCCTCTTGGGTGACATAGCTGCGGTCGTAGTGGATGCGGTGGCCATTGAAGGTCAGCGCCGAATACCGGAACAGCAACACCGCATCGGGCACCACCGTGCGCTGCCAAGCCGCTTGGCTGGGGGCGGCCACGGGGGCGATCACCGGGTCGCTGGGTTGGGGTGCGGGTCGGTAAACGATGTCGTGCACCTCGGTCAAACACAAACCGGTTTGGTTGTGCACCTCGTGCTCAACCTCGACAAAAATCAAATCGCCAGAACGCCCGGCCTTGTGCTTGACCGAAGCGATGCGCGAACGCTTTTGCACTGCGTCGCCCACTCTGAGCGGTTGTAACCAAGTCAAGCGCCCCCCGGCCCACATGCGCCGGGGCAAGGGAACGGGCGGCAAAAACCCACCGCGCAGGGCATGGCCATCGGGGCCCAATTCGCTTTGCGCATGGGTCGGCAAAAAGTACAGCCAATGGCCCAAGGGTGGAAGCGCTGTGCCACGCTGCACATCGCTCAAAGGCCGGTCGAGGGTGGCCATCCAGCCGCGCAAAGGGGCGGCACTGATGTCATCGTGCAAGGTATCGCTGCGGCCTTGCCAAGATTGCAAATGCGCCAAGGTGGTGGGGTCGATCAAAGTCATGGGCGCAGTCTACCCAATCCCCACCCCAGCGGGCTGCGGGGGAACCCTCTCAGCTCCGTGCTTCGGCCAAGCCCTCGTCGGGCATGGCCACCCAACGCCCGCCCAGTTGTTGCACGCTCACCCGGTGCTGGAACACCTGGCGCAGAGCGGCATGGGTTAGGGGGTCGTCGCAGCGGCCTTGGTGGGCCACGCGGCCATCATCGATCAGCAGCATGTGGTCGGCCCGCAATGCCAAGCTGAGTTCGTGCATCACGCTCACCACGGTGACCCCTTGCGCCACCAAGCCGCGCACAGTAGCCAGCCAATCCACTTGGTGCGGCATGTCCAAATGGGCCAGGGGTTCGTCCATCAGCAACACGGGGGCCTCAACGGCCAAAGCGCGGGCCAGCAACACCCGCTGTCGCTCGCCGCCGGACAAATGTGCCAAGGGCCGATGGCGCAATGCCCAGCATTGGGTTTGACCCATCACCTTTTGCACCACGGCGTGGTCTTGGGCGCTGGGACCTTGCCACCAGCGTTGGTGCGGCAATCGGCCCAGCATCACCACATCTCCCGCGCGCACATCGTCATCGCCATCGGTGGTTTGGCCCAACCAAGCCAATTGTTGGGCACGGGCCTGGGGGGCCATGCTGTGCAGAGCCATCCCCACAACATCCACCTCACCAGCGGCGGGCAGCAAACCGGCCAGGGCTTTGAGCAGCGTGGTTTTGCCGGCCCCATTCGGGCCGGCCACGCTGGTCCAACACCCCCGCGCAAAAGACACATCCAAGGGGTGCAGCACGGTGCGCCCTCCCAAGGTCACCTGCAGGCCTCGGGCTTGTAAAGCGCTGGCGGCTGGGTTCATGGCGTGCCCCGCTGGGGTTGGCGGTGCAGTCGCCACAGCAAATAACCCCCACCCAGCACCGCGGTCAAGATGCCCACGGGCAGCTCACGGGGGGCCATGATGGCGCGTGCCAACACATCGGCCGCGCACAACAACAAACCGCCCGTGGCCGCAGAAAACATCAACAACGGTCCATAGGGAAGCGCTACACGCGATCGCACCAAATGCGGCGCCACCAAGCCGACAAAGGCAATCAAGCCCGCTTGTGCCACCGATGTGGCGGTGCACAGTGCCAACACCCCGATGAGCACCCAACGCATCAACCCAATCGGCAGGCCCAGGCTGCGAGCCGTGTCTTCACCCAGGCGCAGGCCATCGAGCCAGCGCGCCATGGCCAGCGCCACCAGCAACGAAGGCAGCAACACCCAGGCCATCAGCACCACCGCCGGCATGCCCATCATGGCGGTGCTGCCCAATAAAAACGATTGCATCACCGGCCAGGCTTGGGGAGCCGCCACCATCAACAAGGAGGTGATCGCGCTCAACACCACGCCCACCACCACCCCCGAGAGCAACAACCGCAAGCTGTGGTGCGCCCCACGCGCCAACAACAAGGTGAGCAACACGGCGCCCCATGCGCCGGCAAAGGCACAACCCGTCAGCCCCAAGCGCCAAACCCAGGGCTGGGCCCAGGCCACACCTGGCGAAATCACCGCACCGCCCCAAGACACCACCGCCAAGGCAGCCGCCACACCCAAGCCAGCACCGGATGCACTGCCCAACAGGTAAGGGTCAGCCAGCGGGTTGCGAAACAAACCTTGGGCCAAAGCCCCGGCCAAACCCAGCAAGGCACCGGCCAACCAAGCGCCCAGGGTGCGCGGCCAGCGGATGCCTTGCACGATGGGGTCGCTCCAACGCCAATCGGTGTCCAAGCCCTCACTGCCGGCCATCAAGCCCAGCACAACGCAAGCCCAGCTCAATAAGAGCAAGCTGACGCCCCAGCGCCAATTTGGCATGCGCGTCATGGCTTCCAACTTCGCTGCGCACATTGCGCCATCAGCCAAGCCGCTTCACCCATGCGCGGACCGGGACGCACCAAAACATCGCCTTGTTCGGCAGTGAACTGGCACACGCGGTTGTGCTTGACCGCCGCCAACTGAGACCACCCCGGCCGGCGCTGCACAGGGTCCAAAGGTGTTTGACCCATCATGATCAAGTCGGGTTGGCTGCGCAGCACCCACTCCGGGCTGAGTTGCGGAAACGGCCCCAGTTGGGTGGGCACCACATTGCGCAAGCCCAAAGCGGTGATCAACTCTCCAATGAATGAGGCTTCACCCGCCGCATAGCCCCCGCTGCCCGCTTCAAAATAAACACTTGCTCCCTTGGCTTGCGGCGGCATCGCGGCGCGGGCCTGGGTCAACTGGGCTTGCACCTGTTGCCACACTTTCGCGGCTTGCTGGTCAGGCTCGGGCAGGCCCAAAACCACGGCCAAGCGCTTCAAGCTCTGCTGGACTTGGGCTTGGTTGATGGGCTCCAGCGCCATCACCGGGATGCCCAAAGCCACCAAGCGCGGCAGCAGCCGTGCCGAGCGGCCAAGCAACACCAAATCGGGTTTGAGCCGCACCAAGGCCTCGAGCGACACATCGTCCATGCCGCCCAGCTTGGGCAAGGATTTCACAGCCTCAGGCCAGTTGGCAAACCGGTCGGTGCCCACCAATCGATCACACGCGCCCAAAGCACAAACGCTTTCGGCCAATGCGGGCATCAAGGTCACGATGCGCTCGGGCGCTCGCGCCAACTGGACCACCTCGCCTCGGTCATCACGCACCACTGGGTTTGTGGCGGCCAAAGCCGCATGGACCAACGATGAGGACAAGACAAGTACGAACACCCACGCTGTGAGCCCAGGCTTGGCCGCTAGGGCCACTCCCCGCAGCATCCGCACCACTGGCGAGCGTTCCCCAAGACGCCTGAACCCCGCAAGCAGTGGCAGATGCTCAGGCATATTGGGCCACCCATTGCGTGATGCGCCGGTGCAACTGCTCGACCCCATCGGTCAATGCGGCCGGACCGGGTTGCAAGATGTCCACCGACTTGATTTCAAACAACTGGTTGTTTTGCACCGCAGGCACATCGGCCCAGCCCGGGCGTGCTGCAACCTTTTCAGGGCGAAATTTCTTGCCACACCAAGAGCCCAAGATGATGTCGGGCGAGCGCGCCACGATGTCCAAAGGGTTGGCAATGATGCGGTTCTTGCCCAGGCTTTGCAGGGCCAATTCGGGGAAGCAATCGTCCCCGCCGGCCACGCCCACCAACTCCGACACCCAGCGAATCGCGCTGATGGCGGGCTCATCCCATTCTTCAAAGTACACCCGTGGCCGCCTGGGAAAGGCCGCCGCTTGCGCGGCAATGGCATCCAAGCGCTCGCGCATGGCGGCAATGCGCGCCATGCCCTGCTCGGCCTCGCCCACCATCGCCGCTACTTGGTACAACATGGAGAAAATCTCGGCCACGCTGCGCTGATTGAACACCGTGACCTGCACACCCGCTCGGATCAAGGCCGAGGCGATATCGGCTTGCAAATCAGAAAAGCCCAGCACGCAATCGGGTTCCAAGGCCAAAATTTTGTCGATCTTGGCGCTCAAAAATGCGCTCACCCGAGGCTTCTCCTGCCGCGCCCGCGCCGGGCGCACGGTGTAACCCGAAATCCCCACAATCCGATGCGACTGCCCGAGCAAGTACAACCACTCGGTGGTTTCCTCGGTCAGGCAGATGATGCGTTGGGGGGTCATTTGCAGTTAAATCGTGATGACATACAAACCTTCTGAGTGCGCTCAATACTTGTAATTGACAGATAGATGGAAAGACCGTGGGTCAGACGGGTAGTAGTAATAACTGTTTGCGCCAGTCCCTCCGGGCCCCGAAACAAACCCATATCCACCAGAGCTGGCATTTACACCTCCCAACACATTTTTAATTGTGAATTTGGATTCGATATTCCCATAAGAACGGGAGATGAAGGCGTCCATGACATTGAACGATGGCATTTGATTCAGGACAGGTGACACATCATAGTTTTGTCTTGAAACATGGTTCAAATAAAAACCCGACCAAGTACGAACATCTAGCTTTTGGGTCATGCCCAGACTCAAAACAAAATCGGGAATCAAACCTGGCGTCTGCCCGGAAAATTGACCGCTAGCAAACTGGACCTTTTGATACATCAACTTTCCAAACAAAATTGTCGATGCTCGAAAGGTTTGGCGAGTAGCGATGGTCAACTGCTCTCTTGAAATATCATCAGATATATTGGCATTTTGAAAAACCGAAGGATCGTAACGAATTTCGTCCTTGGTGACCGATTGACCATAAACCACGCTCAATTGACTGGAGACACCTCGAGCGTCGTAGCCAATTTCATAGCCTTTGGAGACCTGCGGTTTGAGTGCGCCAGAAAAAACACGGTTATCACTAGCATCAAAGCCCCAGAATTCATCGGTATTTGCAAATCTATAAGACTGAGTCAGTCTGAGATAAGTTTTGCTTTGTTCCGACATTTTTCTTTGGAGAGAAATTTCTTGTGCGTTGGATGCGAAAGCGCCAGATGTGGCAAGGGATTGGATCGACTTTATATTGACGTCAGAAGTATCAAAACTTTGAACCTCTCTGCGCATCCCAAGTGTTAAATTTAATTCGCTAAATAAGGGAGTCTTCACCAAAATATAGGTCGATTGATTGGTCAATTGGACCGACTGCAAATCCCTGAAAAAAGTATTTCCATTATTTCTAAAAACTCTTTGGACCGGATCACCGTAAATGCCCTCACCTGCTTGATCAGCTTTACGGTAATCGTAGCCGTATACCAAGCTAGCGCCATTACTAAAATTAGTTTTTATTTTGGGTGAAAAATTTAAATTTGCGCCTGAGCTCAATATTTTTCCAGGACCATTGGAATATTGCACTAAATCATTGTTTTCATCGAGATAAGATCCAATTGAATCAGATGTATTGTAAAAAGGTCGCAACAGAGCACTGGATTTTTTTTCATAGATGAACTCCAAGTCCAAAGAAGATGCATCAGACAATGCGAAAAGTCCACCAAGACGCAGCCCGTAATTTTTCACATTTTGTTCAGATCCAACGTTATTGAACTTGGCTGCGCGCAAGTCGCCTTCGCCAACTTTTCCAACGACACCGCCAGACATGGCGGAATTTTGTTCTGATGAAAAGATTTCGCCAAGAATATTTTTAGATCCATCAATTTTCTTTTGCCCTCTCAACGAAAAGTTTTGACTTCTAGATCCTGAATTTTCACGCCAACCGTCCGATCCAGCCACGCCAGCCTGAAGGCTGACGGACGTATCGCCTGTTCTTTTGACGTAATGGGCCTTTCCAAACTTGGTACCGAAGGAACCCGTGCCCATTTCCACCTTATTCAAATCGGCCAACGCATTTTTGGTCACGATATTGATCACGCCCCCCGTGGCCCCTCCCCCATATTGAACGCCGAAAGCACCCTGGGCGATTTCAATTCGATCAATGGAAGAAATATTGACGCCGGCCCACGCCACCTCAGAGCTGTCTATGGGGTTCAAGCGTCTGCCATCGATCAAGATCAACGTGTTGCCAGCCGCAGTGGCACCAAATCCGCCGAGGTCAACCGATGAACTGAGTTTGAGTTGTCCGCCAGAGATGTCCCGCACATTCACGCCGCCCAGCATCATCAATACATCAGGAACAGACGAAGCGCCGGATTTTTTAATATCTTCTTGAGTGATGACTTGAATGGCTGCAGGTGCGCTCATTCTTTCTTCATCAAATCGGCTCGCGGTCACCACCACTTCCTTCAAAGTCCCTTGCGGCACCTGTGCAAAACCCGAGAAACAAACAGCCGAAAGCAAGCCCAACGCAGCCCAGCGCAGGCGTGTGTGAAACACATTTTTCATGGTCAAAATCCAACGAGAGCCCTCACCGCCTTCCCCGACAGTGCTTGGACGTTCGGCCGTGCGACAAGCGCACGTCCACCTTGTTGGCCGGTATCCGGGCTTGCGAAAACAACCGCTGTCCGCCTTCCCAGTCGCTTGTTCAAGGCGACCAGTGGCTATGTGGGACAGGGCGAAACCGCGTGAGCAGTTTGTTCGCTTGACCGTTGCGGGGGCAGCGCAGGCTGATCTTGGGCGGACACATGGCACCTTGTGCCAAAGCCGATTCGGACTCCTGCTTCCCGTTGAACTGCGGCGTGTGAACCACACCGCGAGCACCAACAAAAATCATTTTAGGGGTTAAATCGCCAGTCGCCTTAAAATGATCAGCCCATGCCGTACCACCCCATCCTCGAACAGGTCGCCGAGCGCGTTGAGCGTTTGTTGCTGCGCCATGAGGAATTGCAGCGAACCAACGCCTTGCTCAGCGAGCAAGTGGAGGCCCTGACCCAGGAGCGCAACTCGCTCAAATCGCGCCTGAGTGCAGCCCGCGCTCGGGTAGACGCCTTGCTCGAGCGCTTGCCCGAGTCCTTGCCCGAGAAAGACACCCCATGAGCTCTCACCAAATGGAAGTTCACATCATGGGCCAGAGCTACTTGCTCAAATGTCCCACCGGTGGCGAGGCGCAGTTTCAAGCCGCGGTGCACAAGGTTGATGCCGCCATGTGCAAGATTCGCGACGCGGGCAAGATCAAGGCGCGCGAGCGCATTGCGGTGCTGGCGGCCCTGAACCTGGCGTTCGAAACCCCCGCCAAATCGGCCACACCTGCCGATGCGCCCGTGGATGAGCAGGTGGACCCGGAAGGGAAAATGCGCCAACTGCTAACCCGTTTGGACCAGGTTTTGGGCGACGACGGTCGCCTGCTCTGACGCCCAAACGACTTGTGCCCCTCAGCACCAGGGGTGGCAGACCTACAATGCAAACGTCTGCAAGCCCATTGGGCTTTATATTTCCTTGAACCAATGCTCTTTGGAGCCCGGGCTTGGTACATCGGCTGATGAGCGTGATCGTCTCGCGTCAGATGAACCCAACGTCAGTCTGCCCTCGCCCACCTGAACCCTGCGTTCAGGATGAGGGCCTGGTGGTCACTTGCAGACACCTATTGACCCTTCATCTCAGCCCTCCGACACCCGACACACACCATGATGCTCGAACCCCTGGTTATTTTTGAACTCGCTGTGCTGGGCTTATTCACCGGCTTCATGGCCGGATTGCTGGGCATCGGCGGGGGCATGATCATGGTGCCCTTTCTCACCATGGTGCTGGCGGCGCGCCACATCCCTGACGACTTGGGTTTGAAAATGGCCATTGCCACCTCGATGTCGACCATCATCTTCACCTCGATCTCCAGCGTGCGGGCCCATCACCAAAAGGGGGCGGTGCGCTGGCCGCTGGTGCGATCGCTGGCACCTGGTTTGGTGCTGGGCAGCATGCTCAGCAGTTTGGGCGTTTTCACTCTCATCAAGGGGCAGTTTCTGGGCTTCTTTTTCGCTTTGTTTGTGGCGTTCTCCGCCACCCAAATGTTCTTGGACCGCAAGCCCAAGCCCACCCGCCAATTGCCTGGGTCGGTGGGCTTGCTCGGTGCTGGCGGTTTCATTGGCTTTTTGTCTGGCTTGGTGGGCGCAGGAGGCGCCTTTGTCAGTGTGCCCTTCATGGCCTGGTGCAATGTGATGATCCCCAACGCCGTGGCCACCAGCGCTGCACTGGGCTTTCCCATCGCCTTGAGCAACACCGTGGGCTATGTGTTCAGCGGTTGGAGCGAGAGCAACCTGCCCGTGGGGTCCTTGGGATATGTGTGGCTGCCCGGGGCCGTGATCATTGCCGCTTGCAGCGTGTTGACGGCACCTGCTGGGGCGCGTGCGGCCCACCGATTGCCCGTCAAACGCTTGAAGCAAATTTTCGCCGTGATGCTTTATATTTTGTCGGGCTTCATGTTTTACCGCGGCTTCACCCACTGAACCTGCCCATAGGGGCACCTGCCGAAGCTGAAACTCAGTCCAAGCTCAGTTTCACCGCTTTGGCCACCCGCGCCCATTTTTGGGTTTCGCGCTCAATGACCGTGGCAAATTCTGCGGGCGTGTTGGCCACTGGGTTCAAGCCTTGGGCGCGGAGTTGTTTGGCCACTTCGGGGTCGCTCAGAATGGCCACCAACTCGCGGTGCAATTTGGTGCCAATCGCCACCGGCGTCGCTTTGGGCAGCATGAAGCCATTCCAATCCAGCACCTCGTAGCCCTTCACGGTTTCGGCCAACACCGGCACGTCTGGAAACTCTGTGGCCCGCGCCGCACTGGTCAAGCCCAAGGCGCGCAATCGATTGGCGCGCACCAGGGGCCAAGCCGGTGGCTGGCCGCCAAAGGTCAGGGTCACGTCACCACTGGCGACGGCGGTCAAGGCCGCTGGGGCGGTTTTATAAGGGACATGCGTCAGGCTGATGCCTGCCATGGACGCAAACAACACCCCAGCCATGTGCGAAGCCGTGCCATTGCCAGCCGATGAAAACGTGAGTTTGCCGGGGTTGGCCTTGGCATCGGCCATCAAGTCGGCCGCATTTTTATAAGCCGAGTTGGCAGCCACCACGGCCAGCAAAGGGGTGGTGACCGATTGGGTGATGGGCGCAAAGTCGCGCAACGGGTCGTAACTGAGATTGGGGTAAATGTTGGGGTTGATGGTGAGCGTGCCCACGTGGCCGATCACCACCGTATAGCCGTCGGGCGCCGCCTTGGCCCCCGCCCCCAAACCAATCGAGCCGCCAGCGCCCACCACGTTGTCCACGGTGAAGGGCTGGCCCAGCCTTTCACTCAGCTTTTGCGCCACGATGCGGGTCACCACGTCGGGTGAGGATCCTGCCGCGTGCGGCACCAAAACACGCACCGGCTTGCTGGGATAGTCCTGAGCGGATGCCCCCAAGGATGCGGCACTCAGCAACAAAGTCGCCGTGAAGCGGGCCAGCGTTTTAAAAAGATGGGTGCGCATGGTTGGGTCCTTTGAAAGGCTTTGATGTTTTTGGAATGAAGGCCCCTGCCCCATCAGGCACCGGGGTGGTCGGCAAAATAAGCCATGGCCGCTTGCACGCCCGAGCCCGCCAATGACACACCAGACAAACGCAAGCCCATTTCGCAGGCCGCCAAGGTGGCGATCAAGGTGAGGTCATTGCTGTCGCCCAAGTGGCCAATGCGGAACATGCGCCCTTTCAGCAAGCCCAGCCCCGTGCCCAAGGAGCAATCAAAGCGATCTTGGATGATGCCGCGCACCGCATCGGCATCCACCCCTTCGGGCATGACCACGCCGGTCAAGATGGGCGAATACACGCTGGGGTCTTCGCACTGGATGGACAAGCCCCAAGCTTGCACGGCCAAGCGCACCCCCTGCGCCCAGCGCTGGTGGTGCGCAAACACCTGGGGCAAGCCTTGTTCGAGCAACATGTCGCATGCTTCGCTCAAGGCGTACAGCAGATTGGTGTTGGGCGTGGTCGGGAAGTAGCCGGTTTTGTTCATGCTCAGCATCTCGTCCCAGGCCCAATAGGATTTGGGCATGCGGGCTTGGGCGCTGGCGGCAATCGCTTTGGGCGACAAGGCATTGAGGCCAATGCCGGGGGGCATCATCAAGCCTTTTTGGGAGCCGCCCATGGACACATCCACACCCCATTCATCGTGGCGATAGTCTGCCGCGCCCACACCGGAGATGGTGTCGACCAGCAACAAAGCGGGGTGTTTGGCGCGGTCGATGGCTCGGCGCACGGCCAAAATATCACTGGTCACGCCCGTGGATGTTTCGTTGTGCACCACGCACACGGCCCGAATTTGGTGCTGGGGGTCTGCGCTCAAGCGCTGCTCGATCAAGTCGGCTTGCACCCCACGGCGCCAGTTTTGGCCATTAGGCAGACCCAAGACTTCGGTCTTCAAACCCAACTTCAAGGCCAGTTTGTTCCACAAGGCGGCGAAGTGTCCGGTTTCGTACATCACCACGGTGTCACCGGGGCTGCACAGGTTGACCAGGGCTGCCTCCCAAGCACCCGTGCCTGAGCCTGGGTAAATCACCACCGGGTGTTGGGTTTGAAATATTTTGCGCACATCGGCCAAGACCTTCAGTCCCAAACCCGCAAACTCGGGGCCGCGATGGTCGATGGTGGGTTGGGCCATGGCGCGCAAGATGCGGTCAGGCACCGGCGAGGGGCCAGGGATCTGCAAAAAGTGCCGGCCCGTGGGATGGAAATTCAGCTTTAACATGGGGGTCTCTCCAACGATCAGACCGCATTGTGCAGATAAATGACAGCCTTGGTTGTCACCCCTGTTGACCCAGCCCCCACCCAAACCGTATGAGCATTGCCACACCCCGCACCTTGCGCACCGATTCCGCCGACCATGCCTATGAAAGGGTGGCCCGCAGCAGCAATGAACAAGCGGCCAGGCTGGCCCAGCAATTGATGCAAGAAACCCAGGGCGATGTGCTGTTCAGTTTGGCCGACCGGGGGCGCTATTCGACCGATGCCTCGATCTACCAACAAATGCCCATGGGCGTCTTGGTGCCCACCAGCAGCCAAGATGTGGTGACCGCGGTGGACATTTGCCGTGGCATGGGCGTGCCCTTGGTACCCCGTGGCGGCGGCACCAGCCAATGCGGTCAAACCGTGGGCACCGGTTTGGTCATCGACCACAGCAAGCATTTGCGGCAAATTTTGCATTTGGATGCCGAGCAACGCACGGTCACGGTGGAGCCCGGCATCGTGCTCGACCACCTCAACGCCGCCCTCAAACCACACGGCCTGTGGTACCCAGTGGATGTCTCCACCAGTGGCCAAGCGACATTGGGCGGCATGGCGGGCAACAACTCCTGCGGCAGCCGCTCCATTGCCTACGGCAACATGGTGCACAACGTCTTGGGGGCCAAAGCCTGGCTCAGCGACGGCGAATTGCTCGATTGGGGGCCCATGGCCCAAAGCCATGGCCGCGCTGAGCGCATCGGCCACTTTGTGCGCGACTTGGCCCAAAACCTCCACACCGAAATAGATGCCCATTGGCCGCGCGTGCTGCGCCGGGTGGCTGGCTACAACCTGGATGTGTTTCACCCGGTCAGTGAACGGCCTTATACCGACGATGGGTCGGTCAACTTGGCCCACTTGCTGGTGGGCAGCGAAGGCACCCTGGCCCTGACGCATTCGCTGACTTTGCGCTTGAGCCCCCTGCCCCGCGCCAAAGTGCTGGGGGTGGTGAACTTTCCCACCTTTGTGCAGGCCATGCAAGCCGCACAACACATCGTCAAGCTGGGCACACCGGGTGCACTGAGCGCGGTAGAGTTGGTTGACCGCACCATGATCGACTTGGCCATGCAAAACCCGGCTTTTGCGCCCACCATGCGCAGCGCTTTGACGGGCGAACCTGAGGCCATTTTGTTGGTGGAATTTCATGGCGAGGACAAGGCCACGCTGCTGCCGTTCATGCAAGATTTGAAAGACTGCATGTCGGGCCTGGGCCTGGCCGACAGCGTGGTGCCCTTGGTGGACGAAGCGGCGCAAAAAAACCTCTGGGAAGTGCGCAAGGCCGGCTTGAACATCATGATGAGCCTCAAGGGCGACGGCAAACCGGTGAGCTTCATCGAAGACTGCGCCGTGCCCTTGGAACATCTCGCCGAATACACCACCGCGCTCACCGAGGTGTTTCACCAACACGGCACACGTGGCACCTGGTATGCCCATGCGTCGGTGGGCACCTTGCATGTGCGGCCCATTTTGGACATGCGCCGCGACGGGCCGCAAAAAATGCGCGCCATTGCCGAACAAGCCAGCACCCTGGTGCGCCAATTCAAAGGGGCTTACAGCGGCGAGCACGGTGATGGCTTGTGCCGAGGGGAGTGGATCTCATGGCAGTTTGGCCCCCGCATCACCGAGGCCTTTGCCCAGATCAAAGCTGAAATGGACCCGATCGGATTGCTGTGCCCCCAGCGCATGATCGACCCACCGCGCATGGACGACACCCAGTTGATGCGCCACAACCCGCGCCATTCGGTGATCCACATCCACACGGCTTTGGATTGGAGCGCCTGGAACGTTCAAGCCAACGCGCGCAGCGGAGAAGTGGGCGCGCCAGGCACTGGTGGCGACCCGGCCGGCGGCCTGGCCAAAGCCATTGACATGTGCAACAACAATGGCCACTGCCGCAAGTTTGACGCCGGCACCATGTGTCCCAGCTACCGCATCACCCGTGACGAACAACACCTCACACGCGGTCGGGCCAACACCTTGCGCTTGGCCTTGAACGGCCAGTTGGGCACGGATGCGCTGACCGGCGATGCGGTGCGCGATGCGCTCGACCTGTGCGTCTCTTGCAAAGGCTGCAAACGCGATTGCCCCACGGGTGTGGACATGGCCCGCATGAAGATCGAGGCCACCCACCAATACAAGCAATACAACGGCCACAGTTGGCGCGACCGCTTGGTGGCCCACCTGCCCGAATACGCGCGCCATGCAGCAGCATTTTCTGGCTTGCTCAATTGGCGTGACCGTTTGCCCGGTTTGGCTTGGTTGAGCGAAAAGCTATTGGGTCTGTCCGCCCAGCGCAGCTTGCCCGTGTGGCAGCGCCATCATTTTTTCAATCGCAGCACCTTGGGCGTGAGCGCAGCCGAAGTGCTCAAAGCCAACAAGCCCGTGGTGCTGTGGGTGGACAGCTTCAATGGCCATTTCGAACCGGGCAATGCGTTGGCCGCATTTCGGGTTTTGCAAGCCGCCGGTTACAGCGTGCACATCGCCTCGAAACACGCCTTGGGCCACGGCGCCAACCAAGGCCACTTGTGCTGCGGCCGAACCTATTTGGCCAATGGCATGGTGGATCGCGCCAAAGCCAAAGCCCAGGAGCTCATCGCAGCCTTGCTGCCCTTTGCCCAGCAGGGCATTGCCATCGTGGGCCTGGAACCATCATGTCTGTACACCCTGCGCGATGAGGCTTTGGCCATGGGCTTGGGCCCCGATGCCCACACCGTGGCCGAACATGCGTTGATGTGGGAGGAATTCTTGGCCCGCGAGGCACAGGCGCAGCAACTCGAACCGCTCAAAGCGCGCTTGCAACACACCTTGCAGCCCATCGCCGTGCATGGCCATTGCCACCAAAAAGCCTTTGGCGGCATGGAGGACTTGCTCACATGTATCCGCCTGATCCCTGGCGCACAACCGAAAATCATCGAAACCAGTTGTTGCGGCATGGCCGGCGCATTTGGCTATGAGCAAGAGCACCACGCTGCGTCCATGCAAATGGCCGAGCTCAGCTTATTGCCCGCGGTGCGCAATGCCACCGATGCCATCATCGTGGCCGATGGCACCAGTTGCCGGCATCAAATATGGGATGGGGCCCAGCGACCAGCCATCCATGTGGCGCAGTTGCTGGCTGACCAACTCAAAAACTAAATCGACTGGCTCAAGGCGCCACGCACCAAGGTGCTTGGTTGTGCACCAAACCCAACCACAGGGCAGCACCTGAGCTGAGGGTCAAACTCAAACCCGCCAGCCGCACACCCCATTCTCCCCACCGGCCCAAGCCCTGAGGGCTGCGCTGCCAACGCCGCAAACCCCACGGCACGAGCACCAGCGCCCCGCCCCCACCGATGGCAAAAGCGGCCATGACTTGCGCGCCCTGCCACGCGCCATCGCTCAAGGCGGCCAGCATCAAAGCGGAATACAACAAGCCACAGGGCAACAAAGCCCACACCCAGCCCAAGACCAAAGGCGCTGCGACGCTGGCTCGGGCAGCTTGACGCTGCCCCAAGGGTTTGATGCGGCGCCAAATGCCTTGGGTCCATGCGCCCAACCACAGCGGTGGCTCAGCGCGCCACACCAACCACAGGCCCAGCATCATCAACACCACGTGGAAAAAACTCCACAGGGGACGAAATGCAGCGCTTTGCAGGGTGAGCCACCCCAGGCCTTGCATCGAAGCTGCGGCCAAGGCCCCCAGGCTGCTGTAGCCCAACAAGCGACCAATTTGAAAACCCCACATCGCCCGGGTACCCGCCCCAGTAGCAGCGCCGGTGATGCCGGCGCATGCTGCGCCACACATGACCAAGCAATGGGGCCCGCCGGCCAGCCCCATCAAGGCAGCACTGAGCACCAAGGAAGACAACATCAAATGATTTTAGAGAACCGAGCCCGGTCCTGATCGGCCCTCAAGTAGCGGTCAAACACCATGGCCAATGCACGCACAAAATACCATCCCTGCTCAGTGACATCGATGGCATCCCCCTCCAACTTGACCAAGCCCCTGTTTTGCATCTCGCTCAACTCGACCATCTCGCTGGCAAAGGTTTTGCGAAAGTCCATCAAATGCGCCATTTCGATGGATTCGATGGAGACATGGCCTTGACACATCAAGGCCATGATGATGTTGCGTCGCACCAGGTCATCGCGGCTGAGCAGCAGTCCGCGCTCCACGGGCAGCTGTCCCAGTGCCAATAAATCTTCGTAGGTCTCCAAAGTTTTGGCATTTTGGCTGTAAGTGGCGCCCACGCGCCCGATGGCGGAAACACCCAAGGCAATCAAATCGCTGTCGGGCTGCGTTGAATACCCTTGGAAGTTGCGATGCAACCGCCCTTGCCGCTTGGCCACAGCCAAATCATCATCGGGCAATGCAAAGTGATCCATGCCAATGTAAACATAGCCGGCTGCAAGCAAGCGCTCCAAGGCGCGCTGCATCATGGCCACCTTGATCGCTGGGGCTGGCAAATCCAGGGCATGGATGCGCCGCTGGGGTTTGAATCGCTCTGGCAAATGGGCGTAGGCATACAAGGCAATGCGCTCGGGGCGAAGTTCTACGACCTGATCCAAGGTGCGCTCAAAGCTGGCCGTCGTTTGCATGGGCAAACCGTAAATCAAATCGAGATTGACCGAATCAAACCCCAAGGCCCTGGCAGCGACCATCAGGTTTTTCACATCGTTCGTGGACTGAATGCGGTGCACCGCTTTTTGCACCGCCGGCTCAAAGTCTTGCACGCCCAAACTCAGCCGGTTAAAGCCCAAACCACGGATGAATGCCAAGCGCGAGGCATCCACCGTGCGGGGATCCACCTCCATCGAGTACTCACCACCAGGCAGAAACTGAAAGGCCTCGTTCAAGCGCTCTTTCAATGCCTTCATGTCGTCATCGCGCAAGAAGGTGGGCGACCCTCCACCCCAATGCAGTTGCGACACGGGTTGGCCGCGGCCCAATTCGGCCACCGTCAAGTCAATTTCTCGGCCCAAACTTTGCAGATAGCGCTCGGCCTGGCCATATTGCTTGGTGATGATTTTGTTGCAAGCACAGTAGTAGCACAAAGAAGCACAAAACGGAATGTGCACATAAACCGACAAAGGCACACCGCGCAAACCCAAACCTTGCTGCCGCTGACGCAGGGCTTGCACATACTGTGTGTGACCAAACGCACCGACAAAACGGTCAGCCGTTGGATAGGATGTGTATCTCGGTCCAGGCACGTCGTACTGGTCAAGTAATTTTGGGTTCAGTAAACTCATCAACAATCCTCTCTGAGGAAGATAATGTGCCCCAAAGGCTCATTTTTGACTTTGCGTTGAATCAAGGTTTGTTGTTCATCTAAACAGGTCGTACCCATGAACCCATCCGCCATCAAAGTCGCTTGTTCCAACTGCAATTTGCGCGAGCTGTGCATGCCGGTGGGATTGAGCGATCAGGATCTGATCCGCATCGAAGAAGTGGTCCAGACCAAGCGCAAAATCAAACGCGGCGCCAATTTATTCAGCGATGGCGACAGCTTCAACGCCTTGTATGCCATCCGCACCGGGTTTTTCAAAACCTGTGTGGCCACCGAGGACGGGCGCGAACAAGTCACCGGTTTTCAAATGGCCGGCGAAATCATGGGCCTGGACGGCATCGTCAGCGACCACCACACCTGCAATGCCGTGGCCCTGGAAGATGCCGAGGTGTGCGTCATGCCGTTTGACCAAATTGAGCATTTGTCGCGCGAGGTCAAGGCGTTGCAACACCATGTGCACAAAATCATGAGCCGTGAAATCGTGCGCGAACACGGCGTGATGTTGCTTTTGGGCAGCATGCGTGCCGAGGAGCGCTTGGCTGCGTTTTTGCTGAACATGGTGCAAAGGCTGCACGCCCGGGGCTTTTCACGCACCGAACTGGTTTTGCGCATGACCCGCGAAGAAATTGGCAGCTACCTGGGCTTGAAGCTTGAAACCGTGAGCCGCACTTTTTCCAAGTTTGCCGAGGAAGGCAGCATCGAGGTCAAGCAACGGCATGTACAAATTTTGGACTCCCAGGCATTGCAACAAATTGTCAACGCTGGCGCTTGCGTCTGAGATCTTCGCCGCAGTTCAGGCCGATGGCCGGTGTTCATCCGCTCGCATCGCCGCCTCCCCCGCCGAGTTGACCGATTCAGTGGAGCGGCTGAGCATCAAGCTCAAACTGCTGGCGATGGCGGTCAATCCCCACAACACAAAAAATCCCACGCTGTAGACGGCTTGCCTGGGCCACGCCAGAGACTGCCCCATCCAGCGCAGGTCCTCGGGGTCGATGACGGCAAACACCAGCATCTCCAACACGCCGGCGGCCAAAAATGCGGGCCACAAGACCCACATCAAATTCATTTTCCACATGGAAGGCTCCTGGTGTATCGGGTCACTGTGCGGGTGCGGTGGGCACAGGCCCGGGCACAGAGGGGGTGGCCGCATGATTGCGGGCTTGGTGGGCCGGCACCAGGGCGCGCTGTGCCACAGAGGCTCTGATTTGGTTGGGGTGGTCCATCACCACGTCCGCCCCGCGCAAAGCCAAAAGACCGGTGTACAACGAGGCCACCACCACCACGGCCGGCCCCAACACCACCAACCACACATGGCCATAGCGCCACCAGGCCATTGCAGGGGATTCATTTGTTTTGTTCATGGCTTGCCTCTTGGTGTTACCTGGGAATCAAAAATACCGATGCTTCCACCACTTTTTTGCCATTGTGGGGGTCATCGATGTCAAACCAAATTTTGTGCGATCCGGCTTCACCAGATCCATAAGGCACGTCCACATGCACCACCACCCAGCGCGCTTGGGCGGCCTCGACATGGATCGGGTCTTTGTCACGCAACTCAATGCCATACAGTCCCCTAACCGAGACTTGGTAGTCGCTGCTGTGTTCGGTGGCGTTCATGATTTGCAGGCGATAAACGTTTTGCAAAGTGCCGTATTCGGTGATGCGCGACAAGGTGGTGCGGTCGCGCACGATGTCCACCCTGAAGGGAGACCGCAGGGCCAAGCTGACCCCCAAGCCGATCACCAATGCCAGCAAAACACCGGTGTAAATTCCCACCCGCCAGCGCATCACGCGTCGCCATATCTGTGCGGTGCCCCAACCCTTTTGGATCGCATTTTGGGTCGCATAGCGCACCAAACCCCGGGCGCTGCCCACCTTGTCCATGACCGTATCACACACATCGGCACAGGCGCCACAGCCAATGCACTCGTACTGCAAACCCTGGCGAATGTCGATGCCGGTCGGACACACTTGCACGCACAAGCTGCAATCGATGCAATCACCCGTGCTGCGATGGACTTCAGCCATTGCGGTGTGCCGACCTCTGGGTTCACCCCGCTGGGCGTCATAGGTCACGATCAGGGTATCGGCGTCAAACATGGCGCTTTGAAAACGCGCATAAGGGCACATGTATTTGCACACCTGCTCACGCATGAAACCTGCATTGCCATAAGTGGCCAAACCATAGAAGAAAACCCAAAAGACTTCCCACGAAGTCATGCGGGTTTGCAAAAACTCAAGCCCCAAAGATTGGATGGGGGTGAAATAGCCGACAAAGGTGAAACCGGTCCACATCGCCAAGCCCAACCAGATGATGTGCTTGTACCACTTCTTGACCAAGCGTTCGAGGCTAAAGTCCCCTGCATCCAAGCGCATGCGGGCACTTCGATCGCCTTCGACTTTGCGCTCGATCCACATGAATATTTCGCTGTAAACCGTTTGCGGGCATGCATAGCCACACCACAGCCGCCCGGCCACCGCGGTGAACAAAAACAAGGACAAGGCCGATATCACCAGCAAAGCGGTGAGGTAGATGAAATCCTGCGGATACAGCACCAAGCCAAACACATAAAACCGCCGAGCCCCCAAGTCGAACAACACCGCTTGGCGTTGGCCCCATTCCAGCCAAGGCAAACCATAAAAGACCAACTGGGTCAGCCACACCAATGCCCAACGCCAATGGGCAAACCGCCCTTGCACCGAGCGGGGATAGATTTTGGGTGTGGGCGCGTACAGCGATGTGCCCACGTCGTCCACGGCATGGATGGGGAAAACTTTGCGAACCGGATTCAACATGGCGCGTCTGGCCGATCACCCAAAGGGGTCAAGGTTTCTGGGTGGCGGGTTGGGACAGGCCCCACACATAAGCACTCAAGACATGGATTTGCGAAGCAGTCAGTCGCCCCTCTTGTGCCGGCATCTGGTTGAGTTTGCCCTGGGTGACCATGGTCACAATTGCCTCCTCACCCCAACCATGCAGCCACACCTTGTCGGTCAAGTTGGGTGCGCCCAAGGCCTGATTGCCTTTGGCATCGGCACCATGACAGGCCGCGCAAGCGCCAAACTTGCCTTTGCCCAAAGCAGCCCGCAAAGAGTCGTGCGGTGAACCCGACAAGCTCAGCACATGGTGGGCCAAGTTTTTGACATCTTCAGGCGAGCCCACAGCAGCCGCCATGGGCGGCATTTGGCCTTGGCGCCCCAAGGTGATGCTGGCGCGAATTTGCTCTGGGCTGCCACCGTATAACCAGTCGGCATCGGTCAAATTGGGAAAGCCCTTGGTACCGCGGGCATCTGAACCGTGGCATTGCGCACAGTTGTTCAAAAACAAATGCTCGCCAATGTGCCGCGCCTGCGGGTCCCGGGCGACTTGCTCTGGGGCCATGGCATCAAAACGGGCATACAAAGGTGCCAAGTCGGCATTGGCTTGATCCAACTCTTGTTGGTACTGCTTCTCAGAGGTCCACGTCAAGCTGCCCTCACTGCTGCCCAAGCCGGGGTACAGGGTCAAATAAAACAAAGCAAACACAATGGTGATGACAAACAAACCCACCCACCACAGGGGCAAAGGGTTGTTCATTTCGCGCAAGTCCTCATCCCAGACGTGACCGGTGGTGTTGTCGGCGGAGCCTGAGTGCGCATTGCGCGAGGTCAACCACAACAACACCACACAGGCCAAGATACCGGCCAAGGTGATCCAAGCGATATAACTGGACCAAAAAGAATGGACAAAATCACTCATGTGCGGACTCCTCAATCACCCAAAAAAGGCAGTTGGGCGGCTTGTTCAAACGCTTGGGTTTTGCGCCTGTCCATCACCCAGACCACGATGGCCAGAAAACAAACAAAGCCCAACACGGTGGTGGCTATTCTCAAAACGGTGATGTCCATGGCTTTTCTTCCTTACTTCAAAGCGCGGCCCATGGCCTGCAAATAGGCGATCAAGGCGTCCAAATCGGTCTTGCCCTGCACGTCCTGGCTGGCCTGGGCAATTTCTGCATCGCTGTAAGGCACACCGACCCGGCGCAAGGCCGTCATGTGGGCCGGCATGGCAACCGCGTCCACCAGGGATTTCTCCAACCAGGGATAGGCTGGCATGTTCGACTCGGGCACCACATCGCGCGGGTTGTGGAAGTGGATGCGGTGCCACTCATCGCTGTATTTGCCACCCACCCGGTGCAGGTCGGGGCCGGTGCGCTTGCTGCCCCACTGGAAGGGGTGGTCGTAGACAAATTCACCCGCCACCGAGTAGTGGCCGTAGCGCAGGGTTTCGGCACGCAGCGGCCGAATCATTTGCGAATGGCAGTTGTAGCAACCTTCACGCACGTACACGTCACGCCCGGCCAATTGCAAAGCGGTGTAGGGCTGCACGCCTTCGATGGGTTGGGTGGTGGACTTTTGAAAGAACAGCGGGATGATTTCCACCATGCCGCCCACTGCGATCACCAACAGGATCAGCACCACCATCAACAGGTTATTGGTTTCGATTTTCTCGTGGGTAAAGCCAGATTCAGGTTTGTTGCTCATGGTCTCTCCTCAAGCGTGGGCGATGGGGGCTGGGATGTTCACCACAGGGGCCTTGCCCTGCCACGCGGTCATGACCACGTTCCAGAGCATGACCAACATGCCGCCGAGGTACAACAAGCCGCCCAAAAAGCGAACCACGTAATAGGGGTAAGTGGCTTTGACGCTTTCCACAAAGGTATAGGTCAAGGTGCCATCGTCGTTGACCGCACGCCACATCAGCCCTTGCATCACACCAGCGATCCACATGGCGGCGATGTACAACACAATGCCGACGGTGGCCATCCAAAAGTGCAGTTCAATGGCTGGGATGCTGTGCATTTTTTTCTGCCCAAACAACTTGGGAATCAAGAAATAAAGCGCACCCATGGACACCAGCCCCACCCAACCCAAAGCACCTGAGTGCACATGGCCCACGGTCCAGTCGGTGTAATGGGACAAAGCATTGACCGTTTTGATCGACATCATGGGCCCTTCAAAGGTGCTCATGCCGTAAAAGGACAAGGACACGATCAAGAAGCGCAAGATGGGGTCATCGCGCAGTTTGTGCCAAGCGCCCGACAAGGTCATCACGCCATTGATCATGCCGCCCCAACTCGGTGCCAACAAAATCAACGAAAAAGCCATGCCCAAAGATTGCGTCCAGTCGGGCAAGGCGGTGTAGTGCAAATGGTGCGGGCCGGCCCACATGTACGTGAAGATCAGGGCCCAGAAGTGAACGATCGACAGGCGGTATGAATACACCGGCCGCTCGGCTTGTTTGGGGATGAAGTAATACATCATGCCCAAAAAACCGGCGGTCAAGAAAAAGCCCACCGCATTGTGGCCATACCACCACTGAATCATGGCGTCTTGCACACCGGCGTAGGCTGAATACGACTTCATCCAACCCGCTGGCACGGCTGCGCTGTTGACCAAGTGCAGCACCGCCACGGCCAGGATGAAGGCACCATAAAACCAATTGGCCACATAAATGTGTTTGACCTTGCGTTGCCCCACGGTGCCAAAAAACACCACGGCATAGGACACCCAGACCAGGGTGATCAAGATGTCGATGGGCCACTCGAGTTCGGCATATTCTTTGCCGCTGGTGTAACCCAGGGGCAAACTGATGGCCGCCGCAACGATGACCGCTTGCCACCCCCAAAAAGTGAACGCCGCCAACCGGGGGGCAAACAACCGGGTTTGCCCGGTGCGCTGCACCACGTAGTAACTGGTGGCAAACAAAGCACAACCACCAAATGCAAAAATCACTGCATTGGTGTGCAAGGGCCTGAGGCGGCCGTAGCTCAGCCAGGGGATGCCAAAGTTCAATTCGGGCCAAGCCAGTTGGGCGGCGATGATCACCCCCACCAACATGCCGACCACGCCCCAAACGACGGCCATGATGGAAAACTGCCTCACTGCCGTGTCGCTGTATGCCGTTGTGATTTGTTGTTGATTCATGTCATAAACCTCTTGAAAACCGCGCTGCCAGTGTGGCTGGCCTGGGCTTTTAACGCCTTGATGCAGATCAATCGTTGCGCAAAATTCGCTCACCTTCTTGCTCAATGGACTCGAATTGCCCGGTGTGAATGGCCCACCACAGCCCGGCCAAGATCAACAAGACCAAGGCCACCGACAAGGGGATGAGCAAAAACAAAATGTCCATGTTGAAGCCTTTCAGTCCACTGACAACAACGCCCGCTCGCGCGCGAGTTGCAAGGCGTGAGACACCACCGCCAATGAGCTCAGGGCCATGCCAGCCCCCGCCAACCATGCCGGCATCCAACCGATCACGGCCAGGGGGATGCACACGGCGTTGTACAGCGCGGCCCACCACAGGTTTTGGCGCACCACCACCATGGTGCGTCGCGCAAGACCCAGCATTTGCACCACCGGCCACAAACGTTCACCGCGCACCACGGCGTCGCTGCGCGAGCGCGCCAAAGGAACGGCCTGGCCCACGGCGATGGATGCATGGGCAGCGGCCAAAACCGGCATGTCGTTGAAACCATCCCCCACCACCAGCACCCGCCGTCCTTGCTTCTGCCAAGCCTGAACCTGATCGAGTTTGTCTTGGGGACTCATACCGCCCCGGACTTGATCTGGGCGCAAGCCCAAACGCTGTGCCACGGCCGCCACGGCAGTGGGACGGTCGCCCGACAGCACCTGGATTTGCATGCCCATGGTCGCCAAACTGCGCATCACCTGAGGGGCATCGGTGCGCAAGGTCTCGCTGACTTCAAAGCTGGCCACCCAACCCGATTCATCAAACAAATGCACACCCGCATCCATGGGTTGCAGGGCTGCGGCTCTGTCTTGGCCTGATAGGCGGTTGCTCATCTGGGTTTGTCCAAACGACCATGCGCCCAGCACGCAACGCTGCCATTGACCTGCATACCAAACCTCTCCTTGCAAGCCAAGTCCTGGGTGTTCGGACACCGACCGGGTGGGCCAATGCGCCGCTCCCAAGGTGTCCAAGGCTCGTGACATGGGGTGCAAAGAGTGCTGGGCCAATGCCGCGGCCAAAGACCAGGCGTCCAATAACGCCGGAGGCCATTGGCCTTGCGCATCGGGCACACCCGCGCCTTGTGGGGTGTGGATGCGCAACACACTTTGGGCGTCGGTGGTCAAGGTGCCGGTTTTGTCCCAAACCACCAGGTCAACCTCGGCCATGGCTTCCAGCGATTGCAAATCGCGCACCAACACGCCATGGCGGGCCAGGTTTCCGGCGGCGGCCAGCATCGCTGCCGGGGTGGCCAAGGACAAGGCACACGGGCAGGTGACGATCAACACCGCCACAGCCACCATCAGCGCCTGCCCTGGGCTTGATGACCACGACCATGCAGCCGTGCCCAAGGCGGCCAGCAACACGAACCACAAAAAGGGCTTGGCCCAGCGATCGGCCAGGCGTGCCAAGCGCGGTTTGCTCAAGGCGGCCGACGCCATCAAAGCCACCGTCTGGGCATAGACCGTGGCGTCGCCCACTGCGGTCACCACCACATCTACGGTTTGGCGCAGGTTGTGGCTCCCCGCCAGCACCGGATCATTCACCTGCCGGGCCAGCGGTTTGGATTCACCAGTGAGCAAGGCCTCTTCAACCCAGGTGCTGCCTTGCACCACCCTGGCATCGGCGGGAAAGGCCTGACCGGGGCCAATGCGCACGGTGTCGCCCACCTGCAATGCCGATGCGGCCACGGTATCGAGCAGACCTTGCGCATTCACCCGCTGGACCTGCTCGGGCAAGCGGTTCATCAGCGCGTCCAAAGCGCCCGCCGTGCGGTCGCGCATGCGACCCTCCAGCCAGCGGCCGGTGAGCAAGAAAAACACAAACATGGTGAGTGAGTCGAAATACACCTCAGCGCCCCAAGGCCCGCTGGGATCCCAGGTGGCCGCAGTGCTGACCACAAAGGTGATGGCAATGCCTAAAACCACGGGCACATCCATGCCGATGCGGCCTTGGCGCACATCGCTCAGGGCTTGGCGCCAAAACGGGCCCGATGAAAACACCATCACCGGCAAAGCCAAGACCCAACCGGCCCAATGCAGCAAAGCCAGCATGTCGGGGCTGATGTCGCCCGGATCGGCCACATACACCGGCACCGAATACATCATGACTTGCATCATGCAAAAGCCCGCCACCAGCCATTGCCACAAGGCTTGGCGCGATTGTTTTTCGCGCACGGCGCGCCGGCCAGCGTCATGCGCCGGCAAGGCTTGGTAGCCCGCTTGGGCCACGGCACCCATCCACCGCGAGGGCAGGGTTTGGTCGCTGCGCCAGACCACTTCTGCGCGCTGGCTGTGGGCGTCGACACGCGCCGAAATCACCCCTGGCTGGGCCGCCAAGGCTTGTTCAATGTTCAGGGCACAACTCGCGCAGTGCATGCCCGAAATCACCACCTGGGACGCCCACGTCAGCCCGGCGTCAGCCGCTGGCCCGCCCGGCTCACCCGTCTGGCGCCCAAACAAGGGCCATTGACGTGGGTCGTCGAGCAACTTCAGCGCAGCCTGGTTCTGCGACAACTCGACCTGGGGTTTTTGGCGTTCACTGGCCGATGCCAGCAACGATGGCGGATCCCTCAACATGGCTGAATTCTTGATTTTTCTGCCGATGCACTTCTTGACTTGGATCAATACCGCCGTGAATCAGACCCATAAACTGCCACTCAGCGGCCCTATTCAAGGGACAGCATGTTGTAAAGGACACCTTATGTATCGAAAAATCATGGTTGCCACAGATGGCACCCCTTTGTCCAAAAAAGCGGTGATGGCCGCCATTGGCATGGCCCAGTTGTGTGACGCCGAGTTGACCGCCGTGAAGGTGGTGCCCCGTTACATCCAAAGTTACTTTGAAGGCTCGGTGCCGTTGGGGGCCAACGAAGTCAAACGCATTGAGGCGCAATGGAACCAAGATGCGCAAAAAATCCTAGACGCTGTGGGCAAAATGGCCGCCGCCAAAGGCGTCAAACTGAAAACCGTGGTGCTCAAATCAGACCAAGTGGCCGATGCACTGGTCGCCGCGGCCAACAAGGCCAAAACCGATTTGATCGTGATGGCCTCACACGGGCGCAGTGGCATCAAGCGCTTGCTGCTGGGCAGCGAAACCCAGCATGTGTTGACCCACGGAAAAATTCCGGTCCTGGTGCTGCGCTGAACCAGCGGGTGGCATGGGCCCTGTCTCAAGCCACCTGCATTTGATCCAAGGCCCATTGCACGTGCTCCCGAACCAAAGGGTCGAGGTGCAACAAGCGCGCTTGCAAGGCTGTTGCCGCCGAGGCCTGCCAATCGGGGTCATTGCTCACGCGCAGGGCATTGCCCAAGGCCACCGCCACATTGCGCAGCCAGCGCACATGGCCAATGCGGCGAATGGCTGAGCCTTCGCTCAAACGCAAAAACTCATCTTCTGACCAAGCCAACCAGATCAGCAAGTTGGCATCGGTCCAGGTGCTGCGTGCCGTGAAATCGGGCACGGGGCTGACCTGGGCGTATTTGTTCCAAGGGCAGGCCAATTGACAATCGTCACAGCCGTAAACGCGGTTGCCCATCAGGGGGCGCAGGGCCGGATCAATCGCGCCGGGGTGTTCAATCGTTAAATAGGAAATGCAGCGCCTGGCGTCCAAGCGGTATGGGGCAACGAAGGCCTGGGTCGGACACACATCGATGCAGGCGCTGCAGGTGCCGCAGTGTGGTGACTGCGCCGGTGTGGGGTCCAGCGCCAAGTCAATGAACACCTCACCCAAAAAAAACATCGAGCCGCCTTCGCGGTTGAGCAACAAGGTGTGCTTGCCGCGCCAGCCCAAACCACTTCGCTGCGACAACTCCACCTCCAGCACTGGCGCTGAATCGGTGAACACCCGGTGCCCGGTGGGGCCAATGTGTGCTTGTAATCTGTCGGCCAATTGCTGCAAGCGCTGTCGCAACACCTTGTGGTAATCGCGGCCTCTGGCATACATCGACACCACCCCATGTTGCGGATTGGACAAGCGCTGCCACTCCAGGCTTTGCCAATCGGCATCTGGTTTTGGGGCCATGTGGTCGTGGATATCTGCTGGGGCGGGTCGGTAATCCATGCGGGCGGTGATCACGCTGACGGTGCCGGGCAGCAACTCGGCGGGCCTGGCGCGTTTCATCCCGTGGGCCGCCATATAGGCCATGTCACCATGAAAGCCTTGTGCCAACCAAGCCGCCAAGCCGGGCTCGGCATCGCTCAGGTCAACGCCGGACACGCCAATTTGCGAGAATCCCAGTTCTTGGGCCCAGGTTTGCAACCGGTCCCACAAGTCCACACGATCGATCAACACCCCTGCCCCTTGATGAACCCCGGAATGGTTCTCACCGAACAATGGCCCGATGAGGCCGCCACCATCGCCAGCGCGCGGCGCATGGCCGAGCGCTTGCGCCGCTTGCCGGTGCCGGGCGACGCCATTGTGCACTTGCACGGGGACTTGGGCAGCGGCAAAACCACTTGGGTGCGCCACCTGTTGATGGCCTTGGGGGTGTTGGGGCGCATCAAAAGCCCGACCTATGCGGTGGTGGAGCCGCACCACGCCCAACTGCCCACCGGCGAGCTGGCCATTTGGCATTTTGACTTTTACCGTTTCACCGACCCCCAGGAATGGGAAGACGCCGGTTTTCGCGATGTTTTCGCCACCCCAGGTCTTAAGCTGTGTGAATGGCCCCAAAATGCCGGCCCTGCACTGCCCGCACCGGATGTGGCGATGCAACTGCAATGGACTGGCGACAGCTCTCGAGAAGTGCTGTGGCGAGCGCTCAGCGCGCGCGGCGAGGCTTTGCTGGCATGAAGCGCCGCCACCTGCTCAAAGCCGGCAGCTTGGTGCTGAGCTTGGGCTTGCACGAGTTGGCACACGGCGCAGCGATTTTGGCGGTGCGGGTGTGGCCGGCCAAAGACTACACGCGGGTGACCATTGAGTCGGACAACGCCTTGTCCACCCAAACCCAATTTGTGGCCAACCCGCCGCGCTTGGCGGTGGACATCGAGGGCATTGAACTCAACCCCGCCTTGCGCGAGTTGGTGGGCAAGGTGCGTTCTGACGACCCCTACATCACTGGCGTTCGGGTGGGCCAATTCACCCCGACCACGGTGCGTTTGGTGCTCGACTTGCGCACCATGGTGCAACCCCAGGTGTTTCAATTGGCACCCATCCAATCCGGACAAGCCCAATACCAGCACCGGCTGGTGCTCGACCTCTACCCCACAGAGGCGGCAGATCCGCTGGAGGCCTTGATCGCCGAGCGCATGCCCAAGGCCATGCCCGAAAAACCGATCGCCAAAAGCAGCGCCGCCGACCCTTTGGGGGATTGGATGGCCCAACAAACCAGCCCCACCCGCACCCCAATCCCCGCACCTGCTGCGCCCATGACCAAGCATGAGCCGGCCTCAGCCCAGCCAACCACGCCGGCCAGCTCGGGCCCACACGTGGGCGCATCCAGCGGTGAGCCAACGGGCCTTCACAGCCCTACCCCCAGGGCGGACAGCCACAGCAATTCACCAGCAGGTCCCAGCTCGGCCCCCTCACCAACACCTGAGCCGCCTGCCATGCTGCGCTATGTGGTGGTGGCATTGGACCCCGGACACGGCGGCGAAGACCCCGGCGCCTTGGGTCCGCGCGGTACGCGCGAAAAAGATGTGGTGTTGCAAATCGCCCTGCGCCTGCGCGACCGCATCAACCGCGCCAGCGTGCGCACGCGCCATGGCGTCTTGCCCATGCGCGCCATGCTGACCCGAGAAGCCGACTTTTTCATCCCCTTGCAGCAGCGGGTGCAAAAAGCCCGGCGGGTGCAAGCCGACTTGTTCATCAGCATCCATGCCGATGCTTTCTTCAACCCCCAAGCCCGCGGTGCCAGCGTGTTTGCTTTGAGCCAAGGTGCGGCATCGAGCGCCGCGGCCAAATGGATGGCTGGCCAAGAAAACCGTGCCGACGCGATTGGCGGTCTGAACATCAAAACCCAAGATGCCCATGTGCAACAGGCATTGTTTGACATGAGCACCACGGCCCAAATCAACGACAGCTTGAAATTGGGCCAGGAGATGTTGGGGCAGATGCGCCAATTGATCAAATTGCACAAACCCACGGTCGAGCAAGCTGGTTTTGCCGTGCTCAAAGCCCCAGACATCCCCAGCGTGCTGGTCGAGACCGGCTTCATCAGCCACCCCGAAGAAGAACTGCGCTTGGCCAGCGAGGTGTACCAAGAACAATTGGCTGAAGCCTTGATGCGCAGCATTGAACGTTACTTTCAGCGCAACCCACCTCTGGCGCGCAACCGAATGGCCTGATGCCGCTGTTCGATTTGTCCCGCACAATGTCACCCTTTAAACCACAACCTGAACCTGAAGGACCCCCCATGAAAGCAGCTTGGTACACCCACAATGGCGACGCCAAAGACGTATTGGTGGTTGGTGACATGCCCACCCCACAAGCAGGCCCCGGTGAGGTGCGGGTGCAGTTGAAAACCTCGGGCGTCAACCCCTCAGACGTGAAAAACCGCAAAGGCCGCCCCCTGGTGGGCGAGCGCTACATCCCCCACAGCGATGGTGCGGGCGTGATCGATCAAGTGGGTGCTGGGGTAGACGCCAGCCGCATGGGCCAACGCGTGTGGACCTGGAACGCCCAATACAAACGCCCTTTTGGCACGGCTGCGCAGTACATCGTTCTGCCCCAAGCCCAAGCCCACCCCTTGCCCGATGGCACCGACTTTGCGGCCGGCGCCTGCATGGGCATCCCCGGCCTGACCGCCATCCAGGCCGTGCATTTGGCCGGTGATTTGAAGGGCAAAACCGTCTTGGTCACTGGCGCGCCTTCAGCCGTGGGCCACTATGTGTCCCAAATGGTGATGCTCGCGGGTGGCCGGGTGATTGGCACGGCGGGCTCACAAACCAAGGCCGATCACGCCATCAGCGTGGGCGTGAAAGATTGGATCAATTACAAAACCGAATCGGTGCCCGAGCGCGTCAAAAGCCTGACCGGTGGCAAGGGCGTGGACGCCATCATCGACATGGATTTCTCCACCACGGCCACTTGGTTGCCCGAGGGGGTGCTGGCCCCTGAAGGTCAGTTGATTTGCTACGGCTCCAATGCCGCCGACACCAGCCTGAGTTTTCGGCCTTTGCTGATCAACGCCTACCAACTGAAGTTTTTCATCGTCTACGAATTGAACGCCACCGACCGGGCACGGTCGCTGACCGACCTGAACCACTTATTGGCCCAGAACAAACTGGTGCATGGCATAGGCCCACGCTTTACGCTGGACCACATTGTGGCTGCCCACGAAACCGTGGAAGCGGGCCGAGAAATCGGCAATGTGGTGATCGACATTTGATCCGCCCTTGTTGGCGGTTGCGGGGCTGCGGCCCCGCGCAGCGGCCAGACGTCAAGGGGCTGCGCGTGCAGCCCTGTACGAGCCAATGATGGCCACCAGGCCCGGCACCAAGATCAAAGCCCAAATGATGATTTGCAGGTTTTTGCGCACCACCTCCAGGTTGCCAAACCAAAACCCGGCACCGCACAAACCCAGCACCCAAATCAAAGCGCCCACCACGTTGAACAAGGTGAAACGGGTGCGTTGCATGTGGGCCACCCCCGCCACAAAGGGGGCAAAGGTTCGCACAAAGGGCATGAAGCGCGCCAACACCAAGGTGATGGAGCCGTAGCGCTGGTAAAAGGCATGGGCTTGGTCAAACGCGCGGCGATTGAACCAGCGATGGTTCCAAGAGAACACCCGCTCACCCACGCGGCGACCGATCAAGTAATTGCATTGATCGCCCAAGATCGCTGCGGCCAGCAGCACCCCCATGGCCAAGGGCAAATTCATCAAGCCCACACCACACATGGCGCCAGTGATGAACAACAAAGAGTCACCGGGTAAAAAGGGCATCACCACCACACCGGTTTCCACAAAAACGATGGCAAACAACAAGGCGTAAACCCAGGCCCCATGGCTTTGTACAAAATCGCCAATGTGGCGGTCCACGTGGAGCACAAAATCGAGCAAAAAAGAAATCAGTTCCATGGCCATCCTTTGTTCAATTATCGTTGCAGGGACAGCCCTAAAATGCCTCGGTGACAAATCCCCCGCCGCTTGCGCGACCCATCCGCGAACTTCCCGATGAACTGATCAGCCAAATCGCCGCTGGCGAGGTCATTGAACGACCATCTTCGGTGTTGCGCGAATTGTTGGACAACGCACTCGACGCCGGGGCCAGCCAAATTCATGTGCGTTTGCGCGCCGGTGGGGTTCGGTTGATCAGCGTCGAGGACAACGGTAGCGGCATTGCCCCAGAGCAATTGTCGGTGGCCCTCAAGCGGCATGCCACCAGCAAGATCAGCAACTTGCAGGATTTGGAGTCGGTGTCGACCATGGGTTTTCGGGGCGAAGCGCTGGCGGCCATCGCGTCGGTGTCCGACCTCAGCCTGACCTCCCGCACCGCCCACCAAACCCATGCCATGACCTTGCAAGCCCGCACCGGTGAGCTCATCCCGGCAGCCCGCGAGGTGGGCACCACGGTCGAAGTGCAGGACTTGTTTTTCAACACGCCGGCTCGGCGCAAGTTCCTCAAAACCGATGCCACCGAGTTGGCGCATTGCGTGGACAGCGTGCGCCGCCATGCCCTGGCACGGCCCGATGTGGGGTTTTCGATTTGGCACGAGGGAAAAAACATCGCCCAATGGCGTGCCCACAGCGGCCCAGAGGCCATTCGACTGCGCTTGGCGGATGTGCTGGGTGAGTCGTTTGTGACCGAGGCAGTGCGGGTGAACCACCGTGCCGGTCCCTTGCGGGTGCATGGTTTTGCCGGAACGCCCGATGCCGCCAGGGCAAGGGCCGACCATCAATTTGCCTACGTCAACGGCCGCTTTGTGCGCGACAAGGTCATTGGGCATGGCGTGCGCAGCGCCTATGACGATGTGCTGCACGGTCAACGGCAGGCCGTCTACCTGCTGTTCATCGACATGGACCCTGCCCGTGTGGATGTGAATGTGCACCCAACCAAAATTGAAGTGCGTTTCCGCGACAGCCGCGAAGTCCACCAAGCGGTGCGCACCGCCGTGGACAACGCCTTGGCCCTGCCCCGCCTGGGACAAAGTGCAGCGCCCGCCCCTGTGGATAAAGCATTCACACCTGAGACACCCGTCCGCACCGCGTCGTGGCCCCAAGCGCGGTTGGACTGGTCGCTGGGCCACCGGGTCGCTGAACTTGATGTGCTGTGGGGTCAGCCGCGTCCATTCCCTGACACGGGCGGTCAACACCCGACTGGGGCACAACCCTTGGCCAGCAGCCGCGCAGAACCCTTTGCGCCGCTGGATTCGCTGGCCCAGCCGCTGCCGGACCGTGAGAACCAGGCCAAGGCAGCCCCCACCGATTGGCCCCTGGGCCGCGCCTTGGCGCAATTGCAGGGCATTTACATCTTGGCCGAAAACCACTTGGGCTTGATCGTGGTGGACATGCATGCCGCCCATGAACGCGTGGTTTATGAGCGCCTTAAAGGCCAGTGGGATGGCCAAGGCATTGAATGCCAAGCACTGCTCATCCCGGCCCCCTTTCAAGCCTCACCCCAAGAAGTGGACTGCGCCGAATCACACCCCGAGGTGTTGCATCGTTTGGGACTGGAACTGTCGGTGCTCTCGCCCACCTCGTTGGCGGTGCGCTCTGTGCCCAACACGTTGGCCCAGGGAGACCCCGTGGCCCTGGCGCGCAGTGTGTTGGAGGAGTTGCAATCGCACGGCGCCACGCAAGTGCTGGCGCGCGCCCGCAACGAAACCTTGGCCACCATGGCCTGCCACAGCGCGGTGCGCGCCAACCGCCGCCTGACCCTGGACGAGATGAACGCTTTGCTGCGCCAAATGGAGGCCACCGAGCGCGCCGATCAGTGCAACCACGGCAGGCCCACTTGGCGCCAAATCAGCGTGGCCGAGTTGGATGCCCTTTTCATGCGGGGCCGCTGAGATGAAACGCATGAGCGAGCCCATGCTCATCGCCTTGTTGTCGCTGTTGGTGGGCACCATGCCGATCAGCACCGACCTGTATTTGCCAGCTTTGCCCACCTTGAAGTTGGACTTGAACGCCAGCATGTCGCAAGCGCAGCTCACCCTGACCGGTATGCTGTTGGCCTTTGGTGTTTCACAGCTGTTTTGGGGCCCTTTGTCGGACCGCTGGGGGCGCCGCCCCGTGTTGCTGTGCGGTTTGTCGGCGTTCACCTTGGCGGCGGTGTTTTGCACCTTGGCGCCGTCGATTGAGCAATTGATTCTGTGGCGCACCTTGCAAGGCGCGGCCATGGGCTCGGTGGTGATGTGTGCCCGGGCCATCGTGCGCGACAGTTTCAGCCCCGCCGAAGGCGCGCGCTTGATGTCCAAAGCCTTCACCGGCTTGGGCTTGATTTTGTGCCTGAGTGCGCCCTTGGGCGGTTGGTTGGCCGCCTACAGCGGATGGCGATCGGCCTTGGTGGTGTTGGTGATTTATGGCGCCCTCACCTGCGCCATGGTGTGGGGGCAATTTCGCGAGAGCCTGCACACCCCAGACCCCACGGCTTTGCAATGGCGGGTGCTCAGCGGCAATTGGGTGCGTTTTTTGTCCAACCCCAGTTTTCGCGCCTACACCTTGCTGTCGATGTGCACCTACGGTTATTTGTTCACCTACCTGGCCTCGTCGTCGTTTGTGTTCATCCATGTGATGGGCTTGAGCAATTTGGAATACGGCTTGATATTGCTGTGTTCGACCTCGTCGTACATCGTGGGCACCTGGGTGTGCCGTCGCTGGTTGGCCCGCTGGGGCTTGCGCAAGACCATCTGGGTGGCCGGTGGCATGACGCTGAGTGGCGGTATCGCCCTGTTCATTTGCGCCCATTTCCCAGCCACCGGCGTGCCCGGTCTGATCTTGCCCTTCATGCTCATCATGCTGGCCCATGGCGTGCACCAACCGATTGGGCAAACTGGCGCTGTGGGGCCATTTCCGGATGCGGCCGGGGCCGCATCGGCCATGGGTGGTTTTTTGATGATGCTGGTGGCTTTTGGGTGCGGCACCTGGTTGGGTCACACCATGGACGGCACGGTTTTCCCCATGGCCAACGGCATTTTGTTTTGGTGTGTGGCCGTGGCCTTTGTGGCCTGGGTGCTGATACAAAAGGACAAGACCCTGGATGGCCAGTGATGCGCCCTTGGCCGCTGCGCTAGGCCCCTGGCCATGGCCTTGGGACTGGGTGGGCTTGGCCGGCCCCACAGCCAGCGGCAAATCGGCCGCGGCCATGGCTTTGGCGCAACACATCCCGGTGGAGATCATCAGCGTGGACTCGGCCCTGGTTTACCGCGGCATGGATGTGGGCAGTGCCAAACCCAGTCTGGCCGAGCGAGCGCTGGTACCGCACCACCTGATCGATATATGCGACCCGCTGGACTTGCACAGCGCGGCCGACTTTGTGCGCGCGGCCTCCCCACTGATTGCGGACATCCAACAGCGCGGGCGACTGCCCTTGTTGGTGGGCGGCACCATGCTTTACTTCAAAGCGTTGATCGACGGGCTGGACCCCATGCCCGCATCGGACGCGACCATCCGCGCCGAGATCGCAGCCCAAGCCCTGCGCGAGGGATGGCCCGCCATGCACGCCCTGTTGGCCCAGGTGGACCCCGTGACCGCCCAACGCCTGCCCCCCATGGATGCGCAGCGCATCGGTCGGGCCTTGGAAGTCTGGCGCATCAGCGGCAAAGCCTTGTCGGCACACTTCAGCCCCCGTGAGGCGCCCTCATCGACTGGCGCCCTGCGCGATGCCAATGGCCGAAGCGCTTTGCTGTTGTCGTTGGAGCCGCAGCAGCGCGATTGGCTGCACCAGCGCATTGAGCATCGGTTTGACCAGATGTGGGACCAAGGGTTTTTGGCCGAGGTGTTGCGCTTGCGCACGATGCCAGGCTGGCATGCAGACGCACCGGCCATGCGCTGCGTGGGCTACCGGCAAGCTTGGGCCGTGATCGACCATTGGCATGCCATGGGCTGGACCGATGAGCGGCTGCTGTCCATGTTGGCGGGGCCGTTGTTGGCCGACACACCCAAAGACGCGTTCAAACACATTGGCATGCACCACCCTGACGCCGATGTGCGCCAGGGTTTGGCCCAATGGCGCGACACGGCCTTGGCGGCGACGCGGCAATTGGCCAAACGGCAACTGACTTGGCTCAGAGGCATGCCCGAGAGAACCATCGTGGCATGTGATGCACCCGATGCGATAGACCAGGTGCTGGTCCAGGTGTTGTCACCCTCTCAGCCCTAGGCTGCATGGGCAGCTCGGTCAGTGAACCGAGCCTTTGAGTGCGGCGGGCATCGGCAGACTCACCACGGCAATGCCCTCTTCGTGCAAGGCCTGTGACTCAGTGGCCGTGACTTGACCGCGGATATTGCGCTCGGGTTTTTCACCGTAGTGTATTTTTCGCGCTTCTTCGGCAAAACCAGCCCCCACGTCTTCGGTGTTTTGCAACACATGTTGCACCACCTTCATCCAGGCTTGGTTCATTTGGGCCATCGTGATGGTGGGCTGGTCGAGCGCTGTCTCCACAGGCGCCACCGCGGTGCTCTCCGACAAAACGGGCGCGGGCTCGCGCAAAGAGGTGCTCAGGTTCAGGCGTGGGGCGCTAAGCAACTTGGTCACTTGATGGTCGCCACACAAAGGGCATTCCACCAAACCCGATGAGAGTTGGCCTTGAAAATCATTCTCAGAGCCAAACCAGCCTTCAAAGGCG
This sequence comes from Comamonadaceae bacterium, assembly GCA_947448885.1. Taxonomy (GTDB): domain Bacteria; phylum Pseudomonadota; class Gammaproteobacteria; order Burkholderiales; family Burkholderiaceae_C; genus Limnohabitans. Next base: position 9,206 of record CANFPJ010000008.1, on the reverse strand, counting down.
TGGCCATGCTGACACTGGAGATCGAGAACTTTCATGGGCTCAATTATCCGGCAAGCTGGGGCGGGTCACAGGCCCACGGTCTCGGGGACTTGCCAGTCCAAGGGCCATTGGCCTGAGAGGTGGTTTTGCAGCCACAAAGCGCCCGTGAGGGTTTTGGCATCGGTGATCAAACCACTTTGGCAGGCCGCAAAAAACGCATCCACACCCAGGGTCAAAATATCCAGGTGTTCGCCCTCATCGAGCTTTCTGGGGCCGGGGCTCAGACCACGGGCAAACCAAATATCGATGAACTCGGTGGAGTAGCTGATCACCGGGTGCATCACACCCGCATGGGCCCAATGGGTGGCGCTGTAACCGGTTTCCTCGCGCAACTCGCGGCGGGCGCAATGCAAAGGCTTTTCACCTGCATCCAACTTGCCCGCCGGGAACTCCAACATCACTTGTTGCATGGGATACCGGTATTGCCGCTCCATCAACAACTGGCCATCGTCCAGCAAGGGGATGATCATCACCGCACCCGGGTGGGTCACATATTCACGGGTGGCGGTTGCACCCGACGGCAGGCGAACGGTGTCTCTGAACGCGTGCAGAAAATGCCCCTTGAACAGCGCCTCGCTGTCAATGCGGTGCTCGATCAAATGTTCATCGGCCATGGCTTTAGCGCGAGGGGCCCCAGAGGGCCGACACAAGCCTCAACTGCCCAAGGTGCGCACGATGGCTTGAGCGCACAGGGTCATCAAACCACCGGGCAACAAGCCCAGCAACAAGATCAAGGCCCCATTGATGGACAAAACGACGCGCACATCCAAGGGAGCGGAGACCGTGGTGGCAGTCAGGGGCGGGTCAAAGTACATCACTTTGACCACCCGCAGGTAATAAAACGCACCGATGAGCGACATCATGACCGCGAACACCGCCAGCCACAATGCCCACTGGGTTCCGGTTGATACCAAGGCTTGCAGCACCGACAACTTGGCGTAAAAGCCCACCATCGGAGGGACACCGGCCAGAGAAAACAAACCCATGGCCATCACAGCGGCATACAAGGGGCTGCGTTGGTTCAAGCCAGATAAATCGGAAATTTCATCGCTTTCAAAGCCGTCCCGCGCCAACAGCAAGATGACGCCAAAGGTGGCCAAGGTGGTGAGCACATAGGTCACCACATAAAACATGGAGGAGCTGTAGGCATTGGCCGCGCTGCTGGTGCCCCCATTGACCACGCCGCTGAGCAGGCCCAACAACATGAAGCCCATCTGTGAAATGGTGGAGAAAGCCAACATGCGCTTGAGATTGGTTTGGGCAATGGCGGCCAAATTGCCCACCAGCAAAGAGGCCATGGCCAAGATGGCCAGCATTTGCTGCCAGTCAATGGCCAAGGGCAGCAAGCCTTCGACCAACAAACGCATGGTGATGGCAAAGGCGGCCAATTTGGGGGCAGCGGCAATCATCAACGTGACCGCCGTGGGAGCGCCTTGGTACACATCGGGCACCCACATGTGAAACGGCACCACGCCGAGCTTGAAAGCCAAACCACAGACCACAAAAACCAAGCCCAAAACCATCACTTGGTGTTTGATCTGCCCCGAGGCCACCGCCTTGAACACGGCGCCCAACTCCAAACTGCCAGTCGCGCCGTACAGCATTGACAAGCCATAAAGCAAAAAACCACTGGCCAAAGCACCCAGGACAAAGTACTTCATCGCCGCTTCTGTGGCGTTGGCATGGTCACGGCGCAAGGCGACCAAGGCATAGCTACACAGGGTCAACAACTCCAAGCCCAAATACAGCACCAGGAAATGGTTGCCCGAAATCATGACAAACATGCCGAGCAAGGAGAACAAACCCAAGGTGAACATTTCGCCGCCGCCCAGCATGCCGCGGTCTGACGCATAAGGCCGCCCATAAACCAAGGTCACCGCCACCGACAGGGCGGCAAAGCACTTCAACCAATTGCCCATGCTGTCGCTGACCACCATGTTGCCAAAGGCATACCAAGTTTTGCCATCCATCGCTTGTGAAGCGGTCAAGCCCGCCACCACCAACAAAGTACCCAAGGACAAAACATAGGTCAGGTTGCGGCGCGGGCTGCGCACGCCCAAGTCGACCATGGCGATGAAACATGCCATGACCAACAAAACAATTTCCGGCCAAACGCTGGACCAAGCCATGTTTTCAATCATTTCGCTGATTCCATTGTTTCATCATGGCAACTTGGTCTGGGCCACATGTTTCAAAAGGCTGACCACCGAGGCGTCCATCACATCGGTGAAAGGCTTGGGGTACAAGCCCATGGCCAACACGGCCACGGCCAAAATCGCCAGCACCAAGTATTCACGGGCATTGATGTCTTGCAGGTCACGCACATCGTCGTTGACCACGGGGCCCAAGTACACCCGCTTGACCATCCACAAGGTGTAGGCGGCGCCAAAAATCAGCGCGGTGGCTGCGGCCAAACCCACCCAGAAGTTGAATTTGACGGCGGCCAAAATCACCATCCACTCACCCACAAAACCGGCCGTGCCAGGCAAGCCGCAGTTGGCCATGGCAAACAAGAGTGCAAAAGCGGCAAAGCGCGGCATGGTGTTGACCACGCCGCCATAACTGGCAATCAGCCGCGAATGCATGCGGTCGTACAACACCCCGATGCACAAGAACATGGCGGCCGACACAAAACCATGCGCAATCATTTGCACCAAGGCGCCACTCACGCCCATGGGGGTGAAGATGAAAAAGCCCAAGCTGACAAAACCCATGTGGGCCACCGATGAATAGGCCACGAGTTTTTTCATGTCCTCTTGCACCAAGGCCACCAAACCCACATAAATCACGGCCACCAAGGACAAACCAATGATCAACCAAGCCCATTCGCGCGATGCGTCTGGCACGATGGGCAAGGAAAAACGCAAAAAGCCATAAGCGCCCAGTTTGAGCATGATGGCCGCCAACACAGCCGAACCACCGGTGGGCGCTTCGACGTGCACATCGGGCAACCAGGTGTGTACCGGCCACATCGGCACTTTCACGGCAAAAGCGGCAAAGAAAGCAAAGAACAACAGGGTTTGGGCCTGGCTGCCCAAGGGCAGTTGGTACCAAACGGCCAGATCAAAGCTGCCGCCCGACTGGGTATAGAGGTAAATCAAGGCCACCAACATCAGCAAAGAGCCGAGCAAGGTGTAGAGGAAAAATTTAAAAGCAGCGTAGATTTTGTTCGGTCCACCCCAAATGCCAATGATCAGGTACATCGGGATCAGCGTGGCTTCAAAGAACACATAAAACAGCATGGCGTCTTGGGCTGCAAAAACGCCCTCCATCAGGCCACTGAGGATCAAAAAGGCCCCCATGTATTGGTTGACGCGCTCGGTGATGACTTCCCAGCCCGCGAGCACCACCACGGGGGTAATGAAAGCGGTGAGCAACACCAACCACAAAGAAATGCCATCCACGCCCAGGTGATAGTGCACCTGGAAGCGTTCGATCCACAAGGCTTTTTCCACCCATTGCATCTCAGCGCTGTCGATTTGAAAGCCGGCATACAGCGGCAAGGTGAGCAAAAAGCTGATCAGCGCGCCGATCAATGCCAACCAGCGCACCGCCTTGGCATGCTCATCCCGCCCCAAGGCGAGCAAGAGGCCACCAAAAACAATCGGCGTCCAAATGGACAGGCTCAGCAAACCCATGTGTTTTCTCTTTTCGTGGTCATTGGGCTTTGGCTCATGGTTGCAACCACACAAACCATGTCATCAACAAGAACACCCCCATGATCATGGCCAGTGCGTAGTGGTAGAGGTAGCCGGTTTGGCCCTGGCGCACCCAAGCTGAGACGCGACTGACCCAGCGCCATGCGCCGTTGACCAGGGCGCCATCAATCAAGGCCTGATCGCCCCAACGCCAAAAGCCCGTTCCCATCCAACGCGCACCCCGTGCCAACACCTGTTCGTTGAAGGCGTCCAAATAGTATTTGTGGTCCAACAAAGTGTGCAGCGGTTGCAGCACCTTTTGCATCGCTGCGGGCCAGCTGGTTTTGACCATGTACAGCACATAGGCTGTGGCCACGCCAGCCACCGCCAACCAAAAAGGTGCGCTGCCCAAGGCATGGCTGGCCATGGCCATGGGACCGTGGAAGGCTTGTGCCAAGCCATGCATCGCGTGGTGCTTGTCGCCATTGACGGTGATGGCATCGGTCAAGAACTCGCCAAACAACAGGGCATCGATGGTGAAGAAGCCGATCAAGACCGAAGGAATGGCCAGCAAGATCAACGGCAGGGTGACCACCCAAGCAGTTTCATGGGGGGTGTCTGAGGCGCCATGCCCATGGTGGTCATCGTGGTGATGAGCATCCGGGTTGAGGTGGTAACGCTCGGGGCCATGGAACACCAAAAAGTACATTCGGAAGGAATAAAAAGCCGTCACGAACACACCCGCAAGCACCGCAAAGTAAGCAAATCCAGACCCAGGCAAATGGCTCTCAGCGACCGCTTCAATGATGCTGTCTTTGGAGTAAAAACCGGAAAACAAAGGGGTGCCGATCAAGGCCAAGGAACCCAGCAATGAGGTGATCCAGGTGATGGGCATGTATTTGCGCACCCCACCCATCCAGCGGATGTCTTGGTTGTGGTGCAAACCCATGATCACAGAACCGGCCGCCAAAAACAACAGGGCTTTGAAAAAGGCATGGGTCATCAGGTGGAACACCGCCACGGAATACGCCGATGCGCCCAAGGCCACCGTCATGTAACCCAGTTGCGACAAGGTGGAATACGCCACCACCCGCTTGATGTCGTTTTGGATGATGCCCAAAAAGCCCATGAACAATGCGGTGATCGCCCCAATGATCAGCACCACGCTCAAGGCGGTGTCGGACAACTCAAAGAACGGCGACATCCGGGCCACCATGAAGATACCGGCAGTGACCATGGTGGCTGCGTGGATCAAGGCGGAGATCGGCGTGGGGCCTTCCATGGAGTCTGGCAACCACACATGCAGCGGGAATTGGGCCGATTTGCCCATGGCACCCACAAACAAGCCAATGCAGATCACGGTCACCAACATCCACGATGTGCCCGGGAAAGTCAGCCCCGCCAGTTCAGGGGCTTTGGCAAAGGCCTCTGCATAGTTGAGGGTGCCCGTGTAAGCCGCCAGAAGACCAATGCCCAAAATGAACCCAAAGTCACCCACGCGGTTGACCAAAAAGGCTTTCATGTTGGCAAACACAGCAGAAGGTTTGTTGAACCAAAAACCAATCAACAGGTAAGAGACCAAACCCACGGCCTCCCAACCAAAAAACAATTGCAGCATGTTGTTGCTCATGACCAGCATCAACATTGAGAAGGTGAACAAGGAGATGTAAGCAAAAAAGCGGTTGTAGCCTTCGTCTTCGTGCATGTAGCCAATGGTGTAGATGTGAACCATCAAGGACACAAAGGTCACCACGCACATCATCATGGCGGTCAGGCCATCGACCAAAAAACCGACCTCCATTTTGAAACCGTCCACCACCATCCAGGTGTAGAGGGTTTCATTGAAGCGCGCCCCTTCCACGGCCACGCTGTACAGGGTCATGGCCGAGATGACCAAGGAGATGAACACCCCCAAAATGGTCACGCTGTGGCTGACGCCGCGGCCGATGCGACGCCCACCCAAGGCGGTTCCCAAAATACCAGCCAAGGCCGAGCCCAGAAGCGGGGCCAAGGGGACCATCAAAAGTTGGGTGGCGTTCAAGGTGCTGTTCATGTTGTGGGGTGGCGGGTGCTGTCAGCCCTTGAGGTTGTCGAGTTCTTCCACATGGATGCTGGTTTTATTGCGGAACAACAAGACCAAAATGGCCAAACCAATGGCAGATTCAGCAGCGGCCACGGTCAGGATGAAAAAGACAAACACCTGACCTTGCAAATCACCCAAAAAGTAGGAAAAGGCCACGAAGTTGAGGTTGACGGCCAACAGCATCAACTCTATGGCCATCAGCAAAACAATGAGGTTTTTGCGGTTCAAAAAGATGCCGGTGACCGACAAGGCAAACAGGATGGCACCCACGGTCAACATGTGGCCCAGCGTCAAGCTCATGGTTGCTCCTGGGTTTTGGTCGGTGCAGCGCGCACCGGTTCGATCTTGAGCAGTTGCATGCGGTCACTGGCTTTGACCCGAACTTGCTCACTGGGGTCTTGGTACTTGCTGTCTTTGCGCGAGCGCAAGGTCAGGGCAATGGCCGCAATGATGGCCACCAACAAGATCACCGCCGCCACTTCCAAGGGGTACAGGTATTGGGTGTAAATCAAAATGCCCAGCTCTTTGGTATTGGACGCTTGGGCCAAGGGATCGACGGCACTGTTGGCAAACGCCGCAATGGGCTGAGAAGCCCGAAAGCCCCCCATCAAGACGGCGGCCAATTCCAGGGCGATCAAGGCGCCCATGGTCGCTGCCACCGGGAAGTGGCGCCAAAAGCCTTGGCGCAAACTTTCGATGTTGACATCGAGCATCATCACCACGAACAAAAACAACACCATCACGGCACCGACATACACCAACACCAAGGTGATGGACAAGAACTCCGCCTTGAGCAACATCCAAAGGCCAGAGGCTTGGAAAAACGCCAAGACGAGGTACAGGGCCGCGTGCACCGTGTTGCTGGCCGTGATGACCCGAAATGCCGCGAACAGCATGACCACGGAAAACAGATAAAACAAAGCGGAGGTCGTGTCCATGGGGTTCATCGGTATTTGGCGTCAGCCGCTTTGTGCTCGGCAATTTCGCGTTCGTATCGATCGCCAACGGCCAGCAACATGTCCTTGGTGAAATACAAATCGCCGCGCTTTTCGCCGTGGTACTCAAAAATATGGGTTTCCACAATCGAGTCCACGGGGCAACTCTCTTCACAAAATCCGCAAAAAATGCATTTGGTCAGGTCGATGTCGTAGCGGGTGGTGCGGCGCGAACCGTCGTCGCGGACATCCGATTCGATGGTGATGGCCATGGCCGGGCACACCGCCTCACACAATTTACAGGCGATGCAACGCTCTTCTCCGTTGTCATAACGGCGCAGGGCATGCAAACCCCGAAAGCGCGGGCTGGCTGGTGTTTTTTCCTCTGGAAACTGCACCGTGATCTTGCGGGCGAACATGTATTTGCCGGTCAGGGCCATGCCTTTGAACAACTCCAACAGCATGAAGCTGCTGATGAAGTCGCGCCAAGAAAAAGGGGAACGGGTTGCCAAGCTGGTCATCGTGGGGTTCTCCGCATCATGGCCACAGGGTCCAAGGGCTTTGCATCCACAAGCCCACCACCACCAACCACACCAAGGTGGCAGGGATGAAAACCTTCCAGCCCAATCGCATGATTTGGTCATACCGGAATCGAGGGAAAGTGGCGCGCACCCAAATGAACATGGTCACCACCACAAATACTTTGAGACCCAACCAAATCCAACCCGGGATGGCGTTGAACAAGGGGCTGTCGATGGGTGACAACCAGCCACCCAAAAACATGACCACCGAGAGCATGGAGACCAAAATCATGTTGGCGTATTCGGCCAAAAAGAACATGGCGAAGGACATGCCGGAGTACTCGATCATGTGGCCCGCAACGATTTCAGACTCACCCTCGACCACGTCAAATGGGTGGCGATTGGTCTCGGCCAAACCGGCAATGAAATAAATGATGAAGATCGGGAACAGAGGCAACCAATTCCACGACAAAAAGTTCAAACCGTTTTCGGCAAACTGGCCTTTGGCCTGGCCCATCACGATGTCGGTCATGTTGAGGCTGGATGAGACCATCAACACCACCACCAAGCAAAAGCCCATCGCAATTTCATAGCTGACCATTTGGGCCGAGGCCCGCATGGCACCCAGAAACGCATATTTGGAGTTGGAGCCCCAGCCGGCAATGATCACGCCATAGACCTCCAGTGAGGTGATGGCCATCAAAAACAACAAGCCGGCATTCACATTGGCCAAGGCCACTTCAGGCCCAAAAGGCACCACAGCCCATGCTGCCAATGCCGGCATGATGGTCATGATGGGGCCCAATAAAAACAGGGGCTTGTTGGCCGCCGTGGGCAAAATGATTTCTTTGGTCAAGAGTTTGAGGGCATCGGCAATGGGCTGCAACAAGCCCAGCGGTCCGGTGCGATTGGGGCCCAAACGAATTTGGGTGAAGCCAATGGCTTTGCGCTCCCACAGGGTGAGGTAGGCCACGCAACCCATCAAGGGCAAAACCACCGCCACAATTTTGATCAAGGTCCACAACACCGGCCACATCACCGATGTCCAAGCTGGAAATCCGAACATGCCCTGCCCGGCGAGGTAAATCGCGTCAACCATGGCTCACCTCAGGGCGGGCATCTGCCGTGCGCTGCAAAGGGGGCGAGCGGCGCACCAAACCATCGAGTTGGTAGATAGAAGCTGAAATGGGCGTTTGACCACTGGGTGTGATGTCCATCGCGGCTTGGGTTTGGTTCGACAAGCGCGAGGTGATGTCAGCTGACCAAGCCTGTTGGCGCACTTGCTCCAAAGTTTCAAGCTCAAAACCGGGCAGGCCGAGCATGTGGCCCAGAACGCGCAATACCTTCCATCCCGGGCGGGCTTCGCCCAAAGGTTTGACCACCGCATGGAAACTTTGCGCCACGCCCTCGGTGTTGAAGAATGTGCCAGCGGTCTCTGTAAAGGGCGCAATGGGCAACAGGACATCGCTGATGTCCATGTTGGCCTTGAAAGGCGACAGGGTGACCACCATGGGGACTTTGGCCAAATGGGTCACGTCAGACAAAGAACTGTCGAACGCGGGCTCGGTGTTGAACAGCAACAAAGCCTGAAGTTGACCTTGCAGCATTTGGGCGGCGTTCAAGCCTGTCTGCTGAGGCCGTGCACTCACCACCTGCGCACCCACGGTGTTGGCAGCCTCACCCAAAAAGCCCACGCTGGCTTGGGTGTGTTCAGCAATCCAATTGGCCAAAGCGAGCAAAGAGGAAGCCTTGGGGTGGTGTGCAGCGGCATTGCCCAGCAAGATGGCTTTGCGCTCGCCACCCATGAGGGCTTTGGCGATGGCCACCGCATGTGCAGATGTTTGGGCCACCACCATCGGGGCAGGAATGCCTTGGAGTTGGGCCAGGGCCGCGGCCACCTCGGCCAGGGCTTGGGGCCACAGGGCGGGCTCGGTGATCCACGATTCTTGAACCGGCATCGCCCAGTCCCGCATGCGCTCATTGATTTGCA